>NZ_CP059216.1:0-322500 GCF_014252315.1 Blattabacterium cuenoti | reverse complement strand
CGAAGCTCACCATAAGATTAGGCTTCTTTTATATTTTTTATAAGAAGGGTCGTTGAAGATTACAACGTTGATAGGCTACAAGTGTAAAGACAGTAATGTCATAGCTGAGTAGTACTAATTACCCGTAAGCTTTTTTTACTGATCCCTTATTTGTATTATTATGTTTTTTTCAAAAAAATAACATTAGGTGATTATAGCAATGTTGACCCACCTCTTACCATTTCGAACAGAGAAGTGAAAAACATTAGCGCTGATGGTACTAGATTTTCTGGGAGAGTAAGTCGTTGCCTATGTTATTTTATTTTTTATTGATTTAATTTTTAATATCAGCACGAAGAATACTCTCACTTCTATAATAATAAAGACTTTTCAATCCTATTTTCCAAGCTTTAACATGAATTTTATTAATATCTTTTGCAAGAGCATTTTGATGAAAAGACAAATTAATACTTTGTCCTTGATCAATATATTTTTGTCTTATGCTAGCTTGTTTTATTAATTCTAATTGATCAATTTCTTTAAAACATCTAAATACATTTTTTTGTCTTTCGTTAAGAAAAGTTAAATTGAGACAAGATCCTTTTTCCTTGGCTATTTTTTCCCAAACTTTAGAATTATTACATCCTTTTTCTATAAAAATCTTTTCTAGATATGGATTTTTTCTAATATACATGCCTTTTGCATCATCATCTACATATATATTAGCAGCTAATGGTTCTATTCCTTGTGATAATCCACCAGCTAATTTTGCTGAACTTCTATTTGGAGCTATAGCCATTAATGTTAAATTACGTCTTCCAGTTCCTATGTTCCAATATGATTCTCCATATTCTTTTGCCAAATATTTAGTTGCTTCTATTGATTTAAAATATATATTTTTAAATATTTTATGTGTTAAAAATTTTGCCTTTAATGAGGTAAAAGGTATCATATTAGATTGTAAATAAGAATGCCATCCCAAAGCTCCTAATCCTAGCGCTCTACTTTTTTCTGCAAATCTAACTGCATCTTCTATTCCTTTTATATTTTTACCTTTATCTATAAATTCTTGTAAAGCAGCATCCAAAAATAAAATAGAATAAAAAACAGTATTAGTATTTTTCCACTCTATAAATTTTTCTAAATTTAAAGAAGATAAACAACAAACAAGAGTATGATTTTCATCTGTAGGTAACATAATTTCTGAACAAAGATTACTATGATGTATTTTTAATCCATGTTTTTTCCAATTTTCAGGAATATTTTTATTAGCATTATCCTTAAAAAAAATATAAGGTTCTCCAGTTTTAACACGTTCCTTTAACGTGTTTATCCACATTATTCTATGTTTTCCATTTTTATTCAAAACATTTTCCATAAAAGAATCAGATATTATTACCCCTTGATGAATGTTATGACATTGACGATTAATATCTCCTTTAGGTTCTCTAATTTTTAAAAAATCTGTATATTCTGAATGTTCTATATTTAAATAAATAGCAACAGCTCCTCTTCTAGTTTTTCCCTGTTTACTAGCGATAATTGTACTATCATATGATTTAATAAAAGGAATAATTCCATCAGATTTTCCTAAAATTCCTTTTTTTATACAACTACCTATAGGTCTTATTAAACTAAAATCATATGAAGTTCCTCCTCCATGTTTACTCAAAATAGCCATTTCTAAATTTTTTCTGTATATTTCATACATACTATCGCCAATTCTTCCTGAAAAACAACTAATAGGTAATCCCTTTTCAGTTCCAAGATTTACCATTACTGGTGTAGATGGTATTAACCATCCTTTCCAAAAAATATCAAAAAAATTTTTTTCTATTTTAGGTTTTTTTAAAATTCTTGCTGCATTTTTAGCTAATCTTTTATAAGCTCCAAACGGAGTTTCTCCATCTAATAAATATCCACCTTTAATTGTATTCAAATATAATTCATTATTTGCCCAAATAGGAAAATCTTTTCCAACTTTCCATCCTTCTTTTTCTGCAATAGAATGTGTTTCCATTTTTTTATTAAAAACTATTTATTATTTAATTTATTTTTTTTCTTTCTCTCTTCTTCTTTTTTTTCTCTTTCCATTTGTTCTTTAAGTTTAACTAATCCTTCTATATCTCCAAGAGTAGATCTTTCAAATTTTCTACTTTTAATACGTTTTTCTTTTTTCTTTTGTATTTTATCACGGTAAATAGATGTATGAGAAATCATAATTCTTCTTGTATCCTTATTAAATTCAATAATTTTAAAATCAGCTTTATCTCTATTTTTTAACATACTACCATCTTTTTTTTCTAAAAAACGTAAAGGAACAAATCCTTCTAAAATGTTATTATCTGTAAATTTAACTGTTGCTCCTTTTTCAAAAGAATTACAAATAATTCCTTCATGAATACTTCCAATTGTGTATATTTTTTCATACTTGTTCCATGGATTTTCTGTTAATTGTTTATGTCCTAAATTTAATTTTCTTCCTGTAGAATCTACAGAAATAACTACAACTTCTATTTTATCATTAATTTTACAAAAATCAGAAGGATGTTTTATCTTTTTAGTCCAAGATAAATCATTTGTATAAAGAATTCCTGATATACCATTTTCTAATTCCACAAATAATCCAAAATTTGTAAATTTTTTAATAATACCAATATGTTTTGATCCAACAACATACTTTTTATCTATATCAACCCAAGGATCTTTAGTTAATCGTTTAACACTCAAAGACATTTTTCTATCTTTACGATCTATTGTTAAAATTAAAGCTTCTAATTCATCTCCTATTTGCACAAAATCTTTTGGAGAAGATAAATCTGTATACCAAGACATTTCACTAATATGTAATAAAGCTTCTACGCCAGGTAATATTTCTATAAATGCGCCATAATCAGCTAATACACTAACTTTACCATTTATTTTACTGCCAACTTTTAATTTTGGATCTAATGAATCCCATGGATGAGGCTGTAACTGTTTTAATCCTAATTGTACTCTATTTTTTTCTTTATCTACACTAAGAATAACAAATTTTAATTCTTGTTCTAATTGAACTATTTCCGTTGGATGATTAATATGAGGCCAACTCATATCAGTTATATGTAATAAAGCATCTACACCACCTAAATCTACAAATGCACCATATGGTAATATATTTTTTATTTTTCCTTCTAAAACTTGTCCTTTATCTAATTTTGATATCATTTCTTTTTTTTGCTCTTCAATGTCTCTTTCTATCAATATTTTATGAGAAACAACTACATTTTTTGTCTTTTTATTAATCTTAACAACTTTTATTTCCATTGTTTTTCCAACATAATTATCATAGTCTTTAACTGGTTTTACATTTATATGTGATCCAGGTAAAAAACATTCTATCCCAAATACTTCTACAATCAATCCTCCTTTTGTTCTTGCTGATACATATCCAAGAACAATTTCAGATTGTTCATAAACTTTGTTAATTTTTTGCCAATTTCTCAGCATTTTTGCTTTTTGATACGAAAGAATACATTGTCCCTTATAATCTATTTTTAGAACCATTATTTCTATTTTAGAACCTATTTTAATAGATAAATTTTCTCTAAATTCGCTCATAGGCAAAATTCCTTCTGCTTTAAATCCAAAATCAACTAAAATATTTTTATTTGTTATATTGGTTATTATTCCTTTATAAATTTCTAATTCTTTTACTTTAGGTAAGGTTTTTGTGTATATTTCTTCAAGTTTTTTTCTTTCTTTTTGTGAAGTTTTATTATATAGATGCATTTCATATTTTTCCCAGTCAAATTTATTATTTAATAATTTTTTATCATTAATTTGAGAGTTAGTTTTTTTAGTTTTATAAGGCATAATATTTTTTAATTTTTGTTAAGTCTTTCTTTATACAATTTTTTTTAACAAAAAAAAGTATTTTATTTTATATAAATCTATTTAATCTGAAAATTATTTTTTTCTTTTATATGATGAATTTTTTTTGTAAAAAAAGCATTACAAAACTAATAATTTTTCGTTAACTTCTTTTAATCAATTTTTTTCTTTAGGAAAAATGTATCTAATTATTGACACGGAAACAACAGGAATACATGGTTTTTATAATAATTATATAGGTGTGAATATTAAACAACCGAGGTTGGTACAATTATCATGGCAAATTCATGATTATTTAGGTAATCTGATAGAATTTGAAAATTTTATTTTGAAACCTGATAATTACGATATTCCATTTAATTCTTTTAAAATTCATGGTATAACTAATAATATAGCAGAAAAATATGGATCTAGTTTAGATTTTGTTTTAAAAAAGTTTAAAAAAACTATTGAAAAATATAATTATATCATAGGTCATAATTTAGAATTTGATTTGAAAATAATTAAAAATGAATTTTGTATAAGAAAAATAAAAATTGATCTTAAAAACAAAAAAATTTTAGACACTAAATTATTTTCCGTTAATTATTGTAAATTACCTGGTAACAGAAGAAAATTTAAGTGGCCTACATTATCTGAATTATATTTTAAATTATTTTCAGAAAATATTCCTAATAAACATGATGCAGAAAATGACGTAAAAGCTACAGCTCGTTGTTTTCTTGAATTATTAAGAATAGATATAATATCTGATAAAGATATAGAAAAAAATTTATTATTATTTAGGAAAAAATTTTTTCATGTAATTCCAAAATCTATAGTTTCTTTTAGAGAAAAAAAAATAATTTATAAAGATTTATATCATAAAAAAGAACAAAATTCATTATTTCATAGTAACAAATGGAAAAATTTTAAATATTCTTATTCTCATATTCATAATCATACTCACTTTTCTATTTTAAATTCTACTATAAGTGTAAAAAATCTTATTGAAAAAGCAATTGAATTTAATATGCCTGCTGTAGGAATAACAGATTATGGTAATATGATGGGATCATATTATTTTCTTAATAATATTCATTTTGTAAATAAGTCTTTACCTAAAAAAAAAATTAAAGGAATCGTAGGATGTGAATTTTTTATTTCAGATAATTTTTTACGAAAAAAGTTTACTAAAGAGGATCCAGATAAAAGATATACACAAGTGCTTTTATCAAAAAATAAAAAAGGATATAGAAATTTAATAAAAATTTGTTCTATTGGATTTACACATGGATTTTATTCTGGAATTCCTAGAATAGGAAAAAATATAATAGAAAATTATAAAAATGATTTGATAGCACTTACTGGAGATTTAAATTCAGAAATACCATATAACATTCTTAATTATGGAGAAAAAATAGCAGAGAAAACTTTTTTATGGTGGAAAAATCTTTTTAAAGATGATTTTTATATTGAATTATTACGTCATGAAATAGATGAGGAAAACTATGTAAATGATATATTACTTAAATTTTCTAAAAAACATAAAGTAAAATTTATTGCACAAAATAATGTATTTTATTTAGATAAAAGTAATGCTAACGCTCATGATATTCTTCTTTGTATAAAAAATAATAGTAAACAATCAACTCCTATAGGAAAAGGAAGAGGATTTAGATTTGGATTTCCAAATAACGAATATTATTTTAAAAATGTGGAAGAAATGAAAAAAATATTTTTAGATCTTCCAGAATCATTCGAATCATTAGAAGAATTAATATCTAAAATAGAACATTATAATATTTCTAGAAAAATTTTGCTTCCAGAATTTAATTCTGTAGAAATTAAAAATAAACAATATTCAAAAGATAAAAATACTAAAATAGAAAATCAATTTTTGTCAAAATTAACTTATGAAGGAGCAAAAAAACGTTATAAAATTATTACAGAAAAAATTAATAAAAGAATTTCTTTTGAGTTGAAAACGATAGAAAAAATTGGATATCCTGGTTATTTTTTAATAATTCAAGATATTATATCTCAAGCAAAAAAAATGGAAATAGCAGTAGGGCCTGGAAGAGGATCATCAGCAGGATCTGTTGTTGCTTATTGTTTGGGAATAACTAACATTGATCCTATTAAATATAATTTACTTTTTGAAAGATTTTTAAATCCTGATAGAATATCGTTGCCAGATATAGACATTGATTTTGATGATAAGGGTCGTGAAAAAATTATAGAATGGGTATCAGAAAAATATGGTAAAAAAAAAGTTGCACAAATTATTACATATTCTACTATGGGAGCAAAATCATCAATTAGAGATGTGGGAAGAGTTTTAGATATTCCTTTAGAAGATATAAATCGTATAGCAAAAATGATTCCTAATAATTTAACTCTTAATGAAATACTAAATAATAATATAGAAAAAAAATATTCAATAAATACAAACAATATAAATATAATAAAAAGAATAGCTTTTGATACAAATAATGTATTAAATAAAGTATTAATACAAGCAAAGATTTTAGAAGGAACTATAAGAAGTACAGGAGTTCATGCTTGTGGTCTTATCATAAGTCCATGTAATATAGATGATATTATTCCAGTTTCTATATCAAAAGAATCTTCATTCTTAATAACTCAATTTGATAATAATATAGTAGAAAATGCTGGATTATTAAAAATGGATTTTTTAGGATTAAAAACACTTAGTATAATTAGAAGTACCATAAATATTCTTAAAAGTAGAAAAATAATAAAAGATATTCTATTTCCATTAGATGATAAAAAAACTTATAAACTTTTTCAACGTGGAGAAACTTCAGCTATATTTCAATATGAATCATTAGGTATGCAAAAATATTTAAAAAAATTAAAACCAGATAAATTTGATGATTTAATAGCAATGAACGCTTTATATAGACCAGGTCCTATGCAATATATACCTAATTTTATTGATAGAAAACATGGAAAAGAAGATATTACTTATGATTTTCCAGAAATGAAAAAATTATTAAAAGAAACATATGGAATAACTGTATATCAAGAACAAGTTATGTTAATTTCTCAAATGTTAGCTGGATTTAGTAAAGGTGAAGCTGATTTTCTTCGAAAAGCTATTGGTAAAAAACAAAGAAATGTTCTTGATACAATGAAAAATCAGTTTATCAATAGATCTATACAACGTGGATATGATAAAAATATTATAAAAAAAATATGGAAAGATTGGGAATATTTTGCATGTTATGCATTTAATAAATCTCATGCAACATGTTATGCTTACATTGCTTTTAAAACTGCTTATTTAAAAGCACATTTTCCTTGTGAATATATGGCCTCTGTATTAAGCAATAATATGAATAATATTAAACAAATTACATATTTGATTAAAGAATGTAGAAGAATGAAATTATTTATAGAAAAACCGGACATTAATAATAGCGAATATAATTTTGTAGCAGTAAATGAAAATTGTATACGGTTTGGTCTAACAGGAATAAAAGGAGTAGGAGATAATGCTGTAAAAAAAATAATACAAGAAAGAAAAAAAAATGGATTATTTTCTTCTATATTCAATTTAGTAGATAGAATTGATTTACGTGTGGTTAATAAAAAGACATTAGAAAGTTTAATTTTATCTGGAGCAATGGATAGTTTTAATATAAGAAGAGAACAATATTTTTATGTTGATAAATCAAGTAATTTAAGTTTTTTAGAGAAAATTATACGATTTGGTTCAAAAAATAAAAAAATGGAGGCCCCAGTTATAACAGAATGTGATATATGGAATGATATTGATAAATTATCAAAGGAAAAAGATGTATTAGGAACTTATGTTTCTTCACATCCTTTGGATAAATTTTATTATGAAATAAAATATCTTACTAATATATCAATTAATAAATTATTAGAAAAAAAAATATTATGTAATGATGATATTAATAATCAAAAACAAATATTATACTATTCTTTTGTAGGACTTTTATCTAAAGTAGATAATAGATTTTATAAAAAAAGTAATGTTGAATATGGATCATTTTTATTAGAAGATTATAATTCTATTAAAGAATTTAAAATGTACGGAAAAAAATATTTAAAGTATAAGCATTTATTAATTAAAAATAATTTATTGTTTGTATGTATTTCTATTGAAAAAATATATTTTAAAGAAAATAAAATTACTATTTTGCATATAGAAAAATTGCAAAATGTTTTTAGAAATTTAGTTCATAAACTAATCATAAAAATTAATGTAATTGATTTGAATGAATCATTAATTAATAATATAGAAAATGTCTTAATTAAAAATAAAGGAGATAAAACGTTAGATATTATGCTTTATGATAAAATAAGTGGAATTTACTTAGATTTTGAATCTAAAAATTATAAAATTAATGTTAATTACGGTTTTTTAAGAGAATTAGAAAAATTAAATGAAATAGATTTTTATTTTATTTAAATAATTTTATGAATAAACTTTATTACATTTATACGTAATTTGCATAATTAATAGTAAAAATTATAGTAAAAATTATTGAATTATTATTTATTATATTTAAAAATTTTTCTTAAAAAAGAAAAATATTATGTATGTGGTAGTGGTAATTGAGTAGATCGGTTTTGTAATTAAAATGAAAATAAAAGTTAGAGTATCTTCTGAAAAAGATACGAAATATGTTTATTTGATTTGTAAAAAAATTCAAGAATCGGCAAAAATTAGAGGAACTGGTATAGCAAAAAAAAATCCAGAATATATTAAACGTAAAATGGTTAATGGTGATGCAATAATTGCATTTTGCGATAAAAAGTTAGCTGGATTTAGTTACTTGGATGTTTTTCAAAATAATAAATTTATCGTTAATTCTGGATTAATTGTTTTTCCTGAATTTAGAAAACAAGGATTGGCAAAAATTATAAAGATTGAATTATTCAATCTTTCTAGAAAAAAATTTCCTAATTCAAAAATATTTAGTATAACTACAAATAATACTGTAATTAAAATTAATACAGAATTAGGATTTAATCCTGTATCATTTAATGAATTAACTAATTCGGAAAATTTTTGGAAAGGATGTAGAAGTTGTACTAATTTCGATATTTTAAATAGAAACAATAAAAAAATGTGTTTATGTACAGGACTTTTATATGATCCTAAAAAAAATAATTATTCTAATAATAAAATAAATAATAGATCTAAAGTTGTATTAGCTTATAGTGGAGGATTGGATACTTCTTTTTGTCTAAAATATCTTTTAAAAAAAAATTATGAAGTACATACAGTAATAATTAATACAGGAGGATTTAAAAAAAATGAGTTAAATGAAATTCATAATAGAGCTATAAGTATTGGATCAAAATCACATAAAACTATTAATGCTATAGAAGAATATTACCAAGATTGCATAAAATATTTAATATTTGGAAACATATTAAAAAATGATACTTATCCAGTTTCAGTAGGGTCAGAAAGAATATTCCAAGCAATTAAAATTGCAAAATATTCAACAATGATTAAAGCTAAAGTTATAGCACATGGTAGTACTGGAGCAGGAAACGATCAAATTAGATTTGATGTAATTTTTCAGATTATTTGTCCAGATAAAATTATCTTATCACCCATAAGAGATATGAACATTTCAAGAAATGAAGAAATTAAATATTTACAAAATGAAGGAATATCATTTTGTTGGGACGAATTAAAATATTCTGTTAATAAAGGAATTTGGGGAACTAGCATTGGAGGAAAAGAAACTCTTACTTCTAACGAAGATATTCCAGATTATGCTTATCCAACAAAATTATGTAAAAATAATAGTGAAAATCTAGAATTAGAATTTTATAAAGGAGAATTATCTAGTGTTAATAAAGAAAAAGGAAAAGCTGTAAATAATATAATGAAAATAGAAAAAATAGCATCTGAATTTGCTATAGGAAGAGGAGTTCATATAGGTGATACTATTTTAGGAATTAAAGGTAGAGTTGCGTTTGAAGCATCTGCTGCAATTATTATTATAAAAGCTCATCATTTATTGGAAAAACATATTCTTACAAAATGGCAGCTTTATTGGAAAAAACAATTATCTGATTGGTATGGAATGTTAATTCATGAAGCTCAATATTTAGATCCAGTAATGCGTAATATAGAAGAATTTTTAAAAAGTACGCAAGAAAGATTAACAGGAACAGTAAATATCATTTTACATCCTTATAGATTTCATTTAGTAGGAATAAATTCAAAATATGATTTAATGAAATCTTCTAATACAATTGCTCAATATGGTGAAGTAAATTATGGATGGAAAGCTGATGATGTTAAAGGGTTTATAAAAATATTAAGTAATCAAATGAAAATATACCATATATTAGAAAATGATAAAATAAAAGAAAAATGATCAAAATAAGTATCATAGGAGGAACTGGATATACTGCTGGAGAATTAATTAGATTGATTGTTAATCATCCATATTCTAATATTAATACAATAGTTAGTAGTAGCAATTTTGGAAAATTAGTTCATTTAACTCATAAAGATTTATTAGGAGATATAAATAATAATATGAAATTTTCAAAATATTTAGATAAAGAAACTGATATTGTATTTCTTTGTTCAGGACATGGTCAATCTAGAAAAGAACTATCTAATATACCAGATAATATAAAGGTTATAGATCTTAGTCAAGATCTAAGATTAGAAAATAAATTTCGTAACAGAAATTTTGTTTATGGGTTGCCTGAATTACAAAGAAAATTAATAAAAAAATCAAACAATATAGCTAATCCAGGATGTTTTGCTACATGTATTATTTTATCTATTTTACCACTACTTATAAAAAGATTAATAAATAAATCCATTCATATTAGTGCTATAACTGGATCTACTGGATCTGGAAAACAATGTAGTGATACAAATCATTTTAGTTGGAGAAATAACAATATATCAACTTACAAAATATTCACGCATCAACATTTGCAAGAAATAAAAAAAGTTATTTACGGTATACAAAAAAATTTATCTACAGATATTTATTTTGTACCTTATAGAGGTAATTTTTCTAGAGGAATAATTAGCACAATGTATACTTATTCTGATTTATCTTTAAAAGAAAATAAAAATATATATAAAGAATATTATTCAGATCATCCATTTGTATATGTTTCTGATGTTGACATTGACGTAAAGCAAGTAATTAATACTAATAAATGTGTTTTGTTTATTTCTAAACAAAAGAATAAAATAATTGTTGTAAGTGTTTTGGATAATCTTTTAAAAGGTGCGTCTGGACAAGCCATACAGAATATGAATATTATGTTTAATTTAAATGAAGATTGTGGTTTAAAATTAAAATCTTCCAGATTTTAGAAAAATTTTAATATTATATTATGGAATTATTTAACGTGTATTCTACTCTAGATATAGAATTAAATAAAAGTATTGGAGTATACGTGTTTGACACAAATGGAAAAAAATACTTAGATTTTTATGGTGGACACGCTGTAATTTCTATTGGACATTCACATCCACATTATATAGAATCTATTAAAAATCAAATGAATAAAATTTCTTTTTATTCAAATAGTGTTATTATTTCCAAAAAAAAAAAACTAGCAAATATTATAGGAGAAATTTCAGGGTATAAAGATTATTCTTTATTTATATGTAATTCTGGAACAGAATCTAATGAAAATGCAATAAAAATAGCATCTATTCATACAGGTAAAAAAAAAATAATAGCATTTAAAGGATCATTTCATGGAAGAACTAGTGGTAGTGCTTCTATAACAGATAATTATAAAATTTTATCACCTTTTGATTCTCAACACAATAATATATTTATAGATTATAATGATTTATGTTCTTTAGAGAAAGAACTGGAATACCAAGATATTTGTGCAGTAATTACTGAAGGATTACAAGGATTATCTGGAATTATAGATCCTGGATATGATTTTTTTTTAAAATTAGGTAAATTGTGTAAAAAATATAATACATTATTAATTATTGACGAAGTGCAAAGTGGTTATGGAAGAACAGGATCTTTTTTTGCCCATCAGTTTTATCCAATAAAACCAGATTTAATTACTGTAGCTAAGGGAATGGGGAATGGATTCCCTATAGGGGGAGTATTAATTCATCCTAAATTTAAACCATATTTTGGTATGTTAGGAACTACTTATGGCGGAAATTATTTATCCTGTGTAGCAGGAATTGCAGTATTAGAAATTATTAGAAATGAAAAATTAATTAAAAATGCAAAAATAATGGGTGATATATTATCTAAAGAAATAAAGAATAATATTTCCGATGTAGTAGAAATAAGAGGTAAAGGTCTTATGATTGGATTAAAATTTAATTTTCCTGTTGAAGATTTGAAAAATACCTTAATTTATAAGGAGAATGTATTTGTCGGTGTATCTAATAATCCGTATGTTTTACGATTATTACCTCCATTAAATATTAATAAATATCATATAGAATTATTTTTAGACAAATTGAAAAAATCCTTAACGTATATTCGTATATAATGAAAAGTATAAGAAAAAAGAAAAAAGGAATGTTGATTTTGGAAGATGGAACTAAATATAATGCTCTATCATTTGGCCATCAAAAATCCACTTCTGGAGAAATTGTATTCAATACAGCTATGACAGGATATACGGAAAGTCTTACTGATCCTTCTTATAATAGTCAAATTTTAGTTTTCACTTATCCTATGATAGGGAATTATGGAGTTCCACCAAATTCTTTATCTAAAAAAGAACGAATTCATAAATTTTATGAATCTAACAAAATTCATGTATCTGGACTTGTAGTTACATATTATTCTAATCATCCATATCATTATAGTATGAGTAAATCTTTATCTGAGTGGTTATGTGAAAATAGAGTTCCAGGATTATATAATATAGATTGCAGATCTATTGCAAAAAAACTTAGAAATAATGGTGGATCTGCATTAGGAAAAATATTTATAGACGATGATATATCTTTTTATGATCCTAGCAAATATAATCTTGCTAGTAAAGTTTCTATTAAAGAAAAAATTACATATGGAGATGGTGAATATAAAATAATACTTGTAGATTTTGGTTTAAAAAATAATATTATAAGATGTCTTTTAAAAAGAAATTGTACTCTCATAAGAGTTCCATGGAACTATGATTTCAACAAAGAAAAATATGATGGATTACTATTATCTAATGGGCCTGGAAATCCCACAATATATAAAAAACCAATAGAGTCTATTCGCATAGCTATGCGAAGAGAAAAACCTATATTTGGAATATGTTTGGGAAATCAATTGTTGGGTATTGCTGCAGGAGGATCTACTTATAGATTGTTACATGCTCATAGAGGACATAATCAACCTGTTATGTCCTTAGACAATGGAAAAAGTTTTGTTACATCACAAAATCATGGATATGTTTTAGATTATAGTTCTTTGTTATCAAAAGGATGGAGAGTTTTTTTTAAAAATCTCAACGATAATACATGTGAAGGAATTATTCATAATAATAAACCATTTTTTTCTGTACAGTTTCATCCAGAAGCGTCAGGTGGTCCAACAGACACCGATTTTCTATTTGATATGTTTATTGATATAATTATAAAAAAAAGGCAAAAATAATTAAATTTTTCCAATAAATTTATTATGAAAAAAATAGAAAAAGTCCTTATACTAGGATCCGGAGCTTTAAAAATAGGAGAGGCTGGAGAATTTGATTATTCTGGAACACAAGCTTTAAAAGCTTTAAAAGAAGAAGGAATTTATACTATATTGATTAATCCTAACATTGCTACTGTACAAACATCTCAAGGAATTGCGGACAAAGTATATTTTCTTCCTTTGACTTTATTTTTTATTAAAAGTGTCATATATAAAGAGAATCCTGATGGAATATTATTGTCTTTTGGAGGGCAAACAGCATTAAATTGCGGAATACAACTTTTTCATAATGGAATTATAGATAATAATAAAATAAATATTTTAGGAACCCCTATTAAATCCATTATTCAAAGTGAAGATAGAGATTTATTTAGGAATCAATTAAATAATATTAATATAAAAACAGCGAATAGTTTTGTTGCGCATTCTGTTGATGAAGCTATATATTATTCTACAAAAATAGGGTTTCCCGTTATTATAAGATCCGCTTATACTCTTGGAGGATTAGGAAGTGGATATTCCAAAAATGTTAATGATTTAGAATATTTAGTTAAAAAATCTTTTTCTTATTCTTCTCAAATAATTGTGGAAGAATATTTAGAAGGATGGAAAGAAGTTGAATATGAAATTGTTAGAGATGAATATGATAATTGTATTGCTGTATGTAATATGGAGAACGTTGATCCTATAGGAATTCATACAGGAGAAAGTATTGTAGTTGCACCATCACAAACTTTGACAAATTATGAATATTTCTTTTTAAGAAAATTATCTATACGTATAGCAAAACATTTTGATATTATTGGAGAATGTAATGTACAATTTGCATTGAACTCTAATTTAGAAGATTATCGTGTTATTGAAGTAAATGCTAGGCTCTCTAGATCAAGTGCTTTAGCATCAAAAGCAACTGGATATCCATTAGCTTTCATTGCAGCGAAACTATCAATTGGATATGGGTTGCATGAATTGAAAAATTCTATTACTAAAAATACTACTGCTTTTTTTGAGCCAGCTTTAGACTATGTTGTATGTAAAATACCTAGGTGGGATTTAAACAAATTTTATGGGGTATCCAATGAAATTGGAAGCAGTATGAAAAGTGTTGGAGAAATAATGTCTATAGGAGGTTCTTTTGAAGAAGCAATTCAAAAAGGCATCAGAATGTTGGATATAGGAATGCAAGGTTTTATAAACAAAAAAGAAAAATTATTACCTCGTAAATTATTGAAAAAATTTCTTAAAAATCCTACTGATCAAAGAATTCTATTTATAGAAGAAGCATTAGAAAATGGATTTACTATTAAAGAAATAAATAGGTTGACAAATATAGATCCATGGTTTTTATATCAATTAAATGAAATTTTTAAAACTAAAAAGGATATAGAAGTTTTTGAAACTTGGAAAGATATACCCGATGAATTATTATGGAAAGCAAAGAAAAAAGGATTTTCTGATTTGCAAATAGCTAATATATTTATTGATAAAAAATTTTTCCATAATAAAAACATAAATGAATTAGAAGAAGAAATAAGAACATATAGAAAAAATAAAGATATAATACCTTATGTTAGACAAATTGATACTTTGGCTGCAGAATATCCATCAAAAACGAATTATTTATACTTAACTTATCATGCTAATCAACACGATGTATCTTATGAACAAGACAAAAAATCTGTAATAATTTTAGGCTCAGGAGTTTATAGAATTGGTAGTAGTGTAGAATTTGATTGGTGTTGTGTCAATGCATTACATACAATAAACAACAAATATTACAGATCAATAATGATTAATTATAATCCAGAAACAGTAAGTACTGATTTCGATATATGTGATAGATTGTATTTTGAAGAATTAACTTTAGAACGTATATTAGATATAATTGAATTAGAAAATCCAAAGGGAACTATTGTTTCTATGGGAGGACAGATTCCTAATAATATAGTTTTAAAACTTCATAAAAGAAAAGTAAAAATTTTAGGGACTTCTCCTGATTCTATAGATAAAGTAGAAAATAGATATAAATTTTCTAATGCTATGGATAAATTAGGAGTTAAACAACCTAATTGGAAAGAATTATCTGATATTGATTCTATTATGAATTTTGTAAAAAAGGTAGGATTTCCTATCCTAATTAGGCCATCTTATGTTTTATCGGGATCAAATATGAATGTAATTTATAATAAAGAAGAATTGATTAAATATATGAATGAAATATCGGGTGTATCACCAGAACATCCGTTAATTGTTACAGAGTTTATAAATAATGCAAAAGAAATTGAATTTGATGCTGTTTCTCAAAATGGAACAATTTTATATTATGCTGTATCAGAACATGTAGAATTTGCTGGAATACATTCAGGAGATGCTACTTTGATATATCCTCCTTATAATATTTATATATATACAATTAGAGAAATAATTAATATATCAAAAAAAATATCTAAATATTTTAATATATCTGGACCTTTTAATATTCAATTTCTGTATAAAAATAATGAATTAAAAGTTATTGAATGTAATTTAAGAGCATCTAGAAGTTTTCCATTTGTATCTAAAGTTTCCCGTTTTAATATGATTGATCTTGCGACACAAGTTATACTTGGAGAAAAAAAAGAAATAATAAATTCTAATTTTTTTATAAATGCAAATTTTTTTGGGGTAAAAGCTTCTCAATTTTCATTTTCTCGTTTACAAGATGCTGATCCTATACTAGGAGTAGATATGTCTTCTACAGGAGAAGTAGCATGTTTAGGAAACACTTTAGATGAAGCACTTTTGAAATCTATGCTTTCCGTTGGATATACTATTCCTAAAAAGAATATTCTTATATCTGGAGGCCCTATTGAATCTAAATTAGAACTTTTAGAAGCATTTAAATTATTACACGATAAAAAATATATTCTATTTGCAACAGAAGGTACTAATAATTTTTTATATAAAAATAAAATACCATCAATAAAAGTTTATTGGACAAATAAAAAAAAACGAGTCAATGCTATCGACTTAATAAAAAGTAGAAAAATAGATCTTGTTATAAATATACCTAAAAATTTCAGTAAAAAGGAATTAGATAATGATTATGCTATAAGAAGAAGTTCCATAGATTTTAATATACCATTGTTAACAAACCCCCGTTTAGCTAAAGCTTTTATTAAAGCATTTTGTAATTTATCATCTATGAAACAACTTTTTATTAAGTCTTGGAATGAATATGAAATAATGTAAAAATTATGAAGAATTTTTTTAGTATAAAAGATGTTGTTAATGTTTATGACATTATTAAAGAATCTATTTTATTAAAAAAGAATCCATACAATTTTCAAAATATTGGACGAAATAGAACAATTGGTTTAGTTTTTTTTAATCCTTCTTTACGTACTAGAATTAGTTGTCAAAAAGCTGCTTTTAATTTAGGATGTAATGTATGGACTTTAGATATTAAAAATGATTCTTGGAAAATTGAAATGCATGATGGAGGTATAATGAAAGATACACAAGAACATATTAAAGAAGCTATTTCTGTTATGAGTATATATTGTGATATACTTGCAGTAAGAGCTTTACCAAATTTATTGGATAAAAATTATGATTATAAAGAAATTTTATTCAAAAAAATACTTTACTATTCCAAAGTACCAGTGGTAAATTTGGAAAGTGCTACTTTACATCCTTTACAATCTTTAGCAGATGTTATAACTATTGCAGAACATAGTTCTTTTTTTAAAAAAAAGAGTAAAGTTGTATTAAGTTGGGCCCCTCATGTTAACCCGTTACCTCATTCTGTTGCTAATTCTTTTTCTCAATGGATAACAAAAATAAGAGAATTAGATTTTATCATAACATATCCAAATGGATATGATCTACATAAAAAATTTTTACATGGGGTTAAAATTTCTAATAATCAAAATGAATCGTTTAAAAATGCAGATTTTATTTATGCAAAAAACTGGAGTAGTTATTTATATTATGGAAAAATAATAGTTCATGATTTTAAATGGATGATAAATCAGGAAAAAATGAAGTTAACTAATAACGCTAAATTTATGCATTGTTTACCTGTAAGAAGAAATATAGTAGTTGAGGATTCAGTATTAAATAGTAAAAATTCAATAGTATTAGAACAATCTAAAAATAGAATATATGCTGCACAAATAATATTTCTAAAAATTTTACAATCTTTATGAAGATTAATGTGATAAAAATAGGTGGTAATTTAATTAGTAATAAAAAAATACTTAATAATTCTTTAAATTTTTTTTGTCAATTAAAAGGATACAAAATATTAATTCATGGTGGAGGGAATAAAGCTGATTCTGTTTTACAAACAATGCAAATACCAAAAAAAATAATACAAGGAAGAAGAATAACGGATAAAGATACTTTAGATGTAGTTATAATGACTTATGCAGGATTAATTAACAAAAGCATTGTTTCTTTATTACAATATTATCAATGTAATGCAATTGGATTATGTGGTGCAGATGGACTTTGTATTAAATCTTCTATTCGTAAAAAAAATAATTCTATTATTGATTATGGATATGTAGGGGATATAAAAAAAAGTGAATATATTAATACGAACTTTCTAAAATTTTTATTAAAAAATAATATAACTCCTGTATTATGTTCTATAACTTATGATGTAGAAAAAGGGCTTTTAAACACTAATGCAGATACAATTGCTTCAAATGTAGCTATTGCTTTATCGAAACAAAAATGTAATATTACATTACATTTTTGTTTCGATAAGAAAGGTGTATTAAAAGATATTACTGATCCATGTTCTTATATTAATAAAATTGATTTCAATTTATTTAAAATTATGAAAAAAAATCATACCATATGCAATGGTATGATTCCCAAATTAGAAAACGCTTTTTTTGCATTGAAAAATGGAGTATATAAAGTATATATAGGATCTCCTAATCATTTAAATAATCCTGATGGTAGTAAAAAAACTAGACTATGTCTGTAGTAGATATAAGCGTTTTAAAAGAGGAAGCAATTAAACTTCTTATAAGAATGATTAATATTCCATCTATATCAAAACAAGAAAATAAAGTATCTATATTGATAGAAAATTATCTAAGAAAACACGGATTACGTGTGAATAGAAAATTCAATAATATATGGGTAGAAAATTTAAATTATTCTAATACAGGTATTTTACGTACTATTTTATTAAATTCTCATCATGATACGGTAAAGCCAGGAAAAAATTGGAATACAAATCCTTTTAATCCTATAAAGAAAGGTAATAAATTAATAGGATTGGGTAGTAATGATGCAGGAGCTTCTGTTGTATCAATGATATCTACGTTTATATATTTAAGTAATTTATCAGAAATTCCATATAGATTAATATTATCTATTACTGCAGAAGAGGAAATATCTGGATCTTCAGGAATAGCTTCTATTCTTCCTGAACTAGGTAAAATAGATTTAGGAATTGTAGGAGAACCAACTAAAATGCAAGTAGCTATTGCAGAAAAAGGGTTAATGGTTTTAAATTGTATTGCTAGGGGTAAAACTGGACATTCTGCAAGAAATAATGGATTAAATGCTATTTATATAGCAATAAGGGATATTGAATATTTAAAAAATTTTTGTTTTAGCAGAAAATCAAAATTATTAGGAGATACAACTTTAAATATAACTCAAATAAAAGGTGGAATTCAACATAATGTCATTCCTGATTTATGTTCTTTTATTATAGATATTAGAACTAATGAATTATATAATAATGAAGAACTAATTGATATAATAAAAAAAAGAATTTATTCAGATGTGTATCCTCGTTCTTATCATTTGAATTCATCATTCATAAATCCAGAACATCCTATTGTGTTAAAAGCTAAATCAATTGGTAGAAAAATTTATGGATCTCCTACTCTTTCTGATCAAAGTATAATGCCATTTTCTACAATAAAAATGGGTGTAGGAGATAGTTTTCGTTCTCATACATCAAATGAATATATATTAGTCACTGAAATTATAGATGGAATAGATATTTATATTCGTTTACTTAAGAATTTTCATTTTTGAATATATAATAAAAATAAGGTAAATTTGTATTATATTTAATTTAGTTTCAAAAAGATAAACTTAATATATACATATAAGTATTTATGTTACAAGAAATTAACGATAACAATTTTGACCAATTGGTAATATTTACTAAAGAAATTGATTCAATTTTAGTTGATTTTTGGGCTCCATGGTGTGCTCCATGTAGATCTCTTGCAATATTATTGGAAGAAATATTTATAAATGAATATAAAACAAAAATGTTATTTTTTAAAATAAATGTTGATAATAATCCTAAGATTTCTTCAAAATATAAAATTAGAAGTATTCCCACTATTATTCTATTTAAAAATGGAGAAAAAAAGGATGTTCATGTTGGAATAATTTCTAAAGAAGATCTTAGAAAAAAATTAGATAATATAATTAATATTAATAAATAAAATTTATGGTCTGGTAGTTCAGTTGGTTAGAATACATGCCTGTCACGCATGGGGTCACGGGTTCGAATCCCGTCCAGACCGTTTTATTTTTTTTTTATATTCTATAATATCATTAATGGATATAATTTTAATATTAAATTTATTTGCTAAAGATATAAGTTGAGGTAATCTAGCCATAGATCCATTTTTATTTAATATTTCTACTAATACTCCTCCTGGATTGCATCCAGCCATTTTAGTTATATCAATGGCTGCTTCTGTATGTCCTGGCCTTTCTAAGACTCCACCTTTTTTTGCACGAAGTGGAAAAACATGTCCTGGTCTACTAAATAAGTCAGGTTTTTTTTCATTAATTAATGCGTTTATTGTTCTTGCTCTATCACTAGCAGAAATTCCAGTACTCATGCCATATCCTATAAAATCTACGGAAACAGTAAATGCTGTTTTTCTAGGATCTGTATTATTTTTTACCATCATTTTAAGTTTTAATTGATCGCATTTATCTCCTGTTAATGAAACGCAAACTAATCCTCTTCCGTGAGTAATAAAAAAATTAACGATTTTTGTAGTAATTTTTTCAGCTGATACTATAAAATCACCTTCATTTTCACGATTTTTATTATCTATTATAATAATAATTTTTCCATTTTTTATATCATTTATAGCTTCTTCAATATAATCTAAATTTTTATTTGGATTAATAATAATCATAAATCAATCTATTGATTTTTTCAATAGTAATAATAATAATCATCAATTGTAGATTTATAAGTTATCCATACACTAAACGGTAGAAAAACTAAGTTTGGAATCCAAGCTCCAATACATGGGGATATTTCTTTTTTTTCTACTTTGTTTTGAGTTACAATAAGTAATATATAATAAACAATAAATATTATTAATGCTACTATAATTGGATAACCAATATCCCCCTTTCTAATAATAGATCCTAATGAAGATCCTATAAAAAACATAATTATACATGTTATTGGAAACGTTATTCTTTTTTGTATTTCAAATTTAATTTTGTATATTAAAAAATTATAAGTTTTTTCTTTTTTCAAAAAATCTATTTTTTTTATCAAATCTTTCATTTGATATGATATAAAATCATATTCATTATATAATTCCTTATTTTTACTATAAAAAAAATAAGGAAGCTTAAAGTTTTGTATCATAGAATTGAAATGTATTAAACGGTAATACTGAATATTTTTTTTATTAAATGAATCAATGTTATAATTATAAATATAACCGTTAGTTAATTTTATATTTAAAAATTTATTTTCTCGATATGAAATTATTTTTCCTTTTTCAGAATATATTATACTTGTAGTTAAATTTTCGTAGTCATTAAAATATATAATAATATTACAAAACGTATTATTTTTCAATTTTTTATCTGTTTTAATAAACAAATTTGGAATAATATTTGTAAATATTCCTTTTCTTAAATATGACGATGCAGATATAATTTGATATCCAAATTCTTTTGCTTTTTTTTCTGCTTTTGGCACAATAAAATCAGAAAAAAAATAAATTCCAATGGAAAAAATAATTATAATACTAATAACTGGAGTTAATATTCTAAATAATGATATTCCTGAAGATTTTATAACTATTAATTCTCCGTTATATGATAATTCTCCAAACGTTATAATAGAAGTAAATAATATAGATATAGGAAATATTAATGGTATAACAGATACACCAATATAAAATATATATTTTATTATTAATAATACACTAATTTCTTTTCCAGTTAATTTATCTAATTGACTACAAAAAAATTGAATTAAAAATATAATAAATGTTAAAGAAAAAATTCCTATAAAAGTAAATATGAATGAAAAAATTAGATACATATCTAATTTTTTTATAATTTTAATGTTTTTATATTTCCAAATCTTTTGTTGGATACGGAAGAAAATACTTATTTTCTTTACAGGATTTATTTCCATAATAATTAACAATTTTTTTAATATCTGATAAATTTATAAATGGACATTGTAAACGAATTAATTCATTTTTATTATAAAATAGTAAATCTCCTTTTCCTATTAATTTTTCAGCTCCAGAACAATCTAATATAGTTATAGAATCAACTTTTGAACTTACTTTAAAAGCAATTCTTGCAGGAAAATTAGCTTTTATTAATCCAGTAATGACATCAACTGATGGTCTTTGTGTAGCTATAATCAAATGTATACCTACTGCTCTGGAAAGTTGGGATAATCGTATTAAATATTTTTCTATAAGTTTTGTTTCTTTCTTATTATGTTTTGATGAAATACATAAATCTGCAAATTCATCTATAATTAATATTATATAAGGAAAATTTATTTTTTTATTTTTAATATATTCGTTGTATTCTTTTATATTTCTTGCTTTATACCTTTCCAAGGTTTTATATCTTTTATCCATTTCTTTACACAAGGAATTTAATACATTTTTTACTTGATACATATCAGTTATAATTCCTGTACTCTTTTTATTATTATAAGGAGGCAACATAGCTAGATAAGATGTAGATATTTTTTCATATATAGATAATTCTACTCTCTTTGGATCAATTAGAATAAATTTGATGTCTTTAGGATTTTTTTTATGTAATAGAAAAATTATTATAGAATTTAATCCTACAGATTTACCTTGACCGGTAGATCCTGCTATAAGTATATGAGGCATTTCTATCAAATTTACTACAAAATCATCATTAAAAATTGTTTTTCCTAATAATATAGGAATTTCCATATTACAATTTTTTTTATTTTTTTTTTCAGATAAAATAATATCACTTATATGTACAATATTTCGTTTATTATTAGGAATTTCTATCCCTATAGTTCCTTTTCCAGGAATAGGAGCTATAATACGGATAGATGTAGCTGATAAATTCAATGCAATTTCTTTTTCTAAATTTTTTATTTTAGATATACGAACACCTATATGGGGAGATACTTCATATAATGTTATTGAAGGCCCAATAGTAGCTTTTATATCAATAATTTTGATTTTATAATAACCAAGTATTTGATTAATTTTTTTTTTATTATTTTCTATTATAATGTTTGTATCATTAGATATATTTATTTGTTTTTTTGAATAAAAAGGATATTCATTATTTAATATTTTTATTTTTTTTGATTCTTCTTTTGAAGTTTTTTTTTTTAAATATTCAAAAATTGGATATAACTGTATTACACTATTGTATATTATTTTTTTTTTTTTTCTTTGAAAAAGAATAATAATGTATGAAATTATGCTTGTAAATATAATAATATAAGTACCTATTCTTCCAAATAATGAAATAAATAAATTTCCAATTTCGAATCCAAAAATTCCACTATATAATCCTCCTTCTTTATTAGTAATAAATAAATAAAAAGTTATAGGAATCCATATACTAAAGAACATGAAATCATATATCATATATTTATATATATTGTTAATTATAAGTTTTTTATAAACTATAAATTTTAATCCTGATATAAATAAAAATATAGGAATAAATATAGCACTAATTCCTATTCCACAATAAATCATACAGTGAGATATTATTGCTCCAGTTTTTCCTAGTAAATTTTCTACTGTTGTTTCTTTATCAAGAATAATTTCTAATTGACTTTGATCATTTTTCCAGTGAAAAAAAAATGAAAAAAAACTTATAATAAAAAAAATACTTATTCCTAATAAAAAAAATCCAAGGATAGTATTTTCCATTTTAATTTTTTTCTTTTTCATAATAATTAAAAAATGATAATTGAAACTTT
The DNA here is from genome assembly GCF_014252315.1 of Blattabacterium cuenoti. GTDB lineage: Bacteria > Bacteroidota > Bacteroidia > Flavobacteriales > Blattabacteriaceae > Blattabacterium > Blattabacterium cuenoti_AI. The sequence goes on along the minus strand of NZ_CP059216.1, from coordinate 298,752 downwards.
ATAAGTTTTAATATAATACACAGTTTATTTTATTTATTATTATGTTATTTTAGTTTAAATACAAGTAAATAATGTTAATGTTGTAATGTATTGTTATTTATTTTTTATAATATTTTATATTATAATATGAATATAATACTATATTTTGGATCTTTCAATCCGATTCATTTAGGTCATATTATTATTGCGAATTATATCGTAGAATATATAGAAAATATAAATTCTGTTTGGTTTATAGTATCACCACAAAATCCGCTAAAAAAAAACTTATTAGATTATAATATTAGAGAAAATATGGTTAAAATATCTATATCTGATTTTAAAAAAATGAACATATCAGATATTGAATCAGGGTTTTATCCATCTTATACAATAGAGACTCTAAATCGTATTAGAAAGATGTATCCAATAATAAAATTTTCTATTCTTCTTGGAGAAGATGTTTTTTCTTCATTAAGAAAATGGAAGAACTATCAAGTTATTTTAAACGAATATGATATTTTTGTTTATCCTAGAATAGGAAATTTTCCTATTCCTGTATTTAAACAAAAAAAGAAAATATATTTGAAAAATGCGCCTATTATTGGAATATCTTCTTCTTTCATACGTAATTCTATTAAAAAAGGAAAAAATGTTAAACCATTTCTACATTCAAAAGTTTGGAATTATATTAATAAGTATAATATTTATCAAAAGTAAAAAATTATAAATTATTTATTTTTTTATAGTATTGACAAAACTTATTGAATAACATACGAAATTCTAATTCTTTAAATATATTTTTTACTTCTGTAAAGATTGGATTTTTTATACAAAATTTTTTTTCACAAAAGTTAATGTATGAAATGTTTGTATTTATAGTAATTAATTTTTTATATAAAAGTCCTATTTCTTTATTAAATTCAATTTTTTTTTTTAAATTTTTATTCAATTCATTAATTGAATGAAATAGACCTTCAATACTTCCATATTTATTAACAAATTTTATGGCATTTTTTTTTCCAATTCCTGGTAATCCAGGAATATTATCAGAATAATCTCCCATCATACTAAATAAGTCTATCATTTGTTTCGGATCATTAACACCAAAATCACTTTTTATTTCATTTAATCCTAAAATTTTTTTTGGTTTATTTTTAGAAGATGGAATATAAATTTTAATATTATTTGTTACTAATTGTAAGAAATCTTTATCAGAAGATAAAATATATACATTATAATCTTTATTTTCTGCTTTTTTGGCTATAGTCCCTATAATATCATCCGCTTCATATCCATAATTGGAATAAATAAAAAAAATTTGAAATGCTTTTAAAATTTTATTTATATAAGGAATAGATATATTAATTTCTATTGGAGTTTTTTTTCTATTTGATTTATATTCTTTATATATTTTTTTTCTAAAAGATATTTGATTTCCATCGAATATAATTGCCATGTATTTTGGATTTTCTTCATTCAAAATATTTATTATAAAATGCGTAAAATTTATAATAGGAGAAGTATTCAATCCAAAAGATGTAAATAAAGGATTTTTTTTTAATGCATAAAATCCTTGATAAATAATAGGAAATGCATCTATTAAAAATAACTTTTTATTGTAATTCATAATTTATGTTGAATTTATTTTATTTAATTTTATACTAGTATATTTTCTTTTTTTTTATGGAAAAATATAAATATATAGTAACAGCAGCATTACCATATGCAAATGGACCAATTCATATTGGACATTTGTCAGGAGTTTATTTACCAGCAGACATTTTCGTTCGTTTTCTTCGAAGAAAAGGTATAGATGTAATTTTTATATCTGGTTCAGATGAACATGGAGCTCCTATTTCAATTCAAGCAAAAAAAGAAAAAAAAACTCCTAAAGAGATTGTAAATAAATATCATAATATGATTCGTAATTGTTTCAATGATATTGGAATACAATTTGATAATTATTCAAGAACTTCCAATAAAATTCATCATAAAATATCGATATCTTTTTTTAAACAACTTTTGATAAAAAAAAAAATATTCGAAAAAACATCCGATCAATATTATGATAATAAATACAAACAATTTTTAGCAGATAGATTTATCTATGGAATATGTCCTTTTTGTAATAACAAGGAAGCTTATGGAGATCAATGTGAAAAATGTGGAAATTCATTATCGTCTGAAGAATTAATAAATCCAAAATCTGTTATAAGTGGAAGTATACCAATATTAAAAAAAACTAAACACTGGTACTTTCCTTTAAACAAATATCAAAATTTTCTTAAAAAATGGATTATAATTAATCATAAAAAAGATTGGAAATTAAATGTTTATGGACAATCAAAATCTTGGATAGATATTGGATTGAAACCTCGTTCAATAACAAGAGATTTAGAGTGGGGAGTGCCTGTCCCATATAATAATGGAAAAGTATTGTATGTATGGTTTGAAGCTCCTATAGGTTATATATCATCTACTATAGAATGGGCTAATAGGAATAATGTTAATTGGAGTTCTTATTGGAAAAATAAAAAAACTAAACTAATTCAATTTATTGGAAAAGATAATATTGTATTTCATTGTATAATTTTTCCAACTATATTAAAAGCATGTGACAAAGGATATATTTTTCCTCATCATATTTTAGCTAATGAGTTTCTAAATCTAGAAAATAAAAAAATATCAACTTCTAAAAATTGGGCTGTGTGGTGTCACGAATACTTGAAAGACTTTCCAAACCAACAAGATACTTTACGATATACACTTATCACAAATATGCCTGAAAAAAAAGATAGTAATTTTAATTGGAAAGATTTACAAAGAAAAAATAACACAGAATTAGTATCAATATTAGGAAATTTTATAAATAGATGTATGGTCTTAATTAAGAGACATAATAATAAAATAGTTCCTACGCCAGGAATATTTTCTAATAAGGATAAATACATTTTAAACGAAATAAAATGTTGTACAAAAAAAATAGGTCAATTAATAAAATCATATAAGTTCAAAGATTCTATAACGTGTTTTATGAACTTAGCTAAAATTGGAAATAAATATTTAACTGATGAAGAGCCATGGAATAATCATAAAGATAAAAAACGTGTTGATACTATTCTTTATGTATCAATACAGATTGTTTCTATTTTAGCTCAAATATCTGAACCTTTTCTACCTCATATATCAAAAAAAATTTTGATAATGATTCGATCAAAACTAGTTTCATGGGATTATATAACTCATACAAAAACAATGTTGCATCCTGGTCATTTGTTAGGTGATGATACTTTATTATTTAAAAAAATTAATGATGATATTATTAAAAAACAATTAGATAAATTAAAAAAATCAGTGTATTAAAAAAAAACGGAGAGGGAGGGATTCGAACCCCCGGAGGTTTTCCCTCAACGGTTTTCAAGACCGCCGCAATTAACCGCTCTGCCACCTCTCCATAAAAAATATTAAATAGGTATTTCTACTATATTTTGTAAAAGATCTTTCATTGTTTCTCTTTTTCTTATTAAAAAATCTTTTCCGTTTATAATCATAACTTCAGAGGGTCTATACCTAGAGTTATAATTAGAAGACATAGAAAAACAATAAGCACCAGCATTTTTAATACATAAAACATCTCCTTCATGGATTTCTGCAATTTTTCGATTAAAACCAAATGTATCAGATTCACAAATATAACCGACTACTGTATAGTATCGAAAACATCCACTTGGATTAGAAATATTTTCTATATTGTGATAAGCGTCATAAAACATAGGACGAATAAAGTGATTAAACCCTGAATCTACTCCAGCAAATACAGTTGACATGGTATGTTTAATTACATTTACACTTACCAAGAAATATCCTGATTCACTAACTAAAAATTTTCCTGGTTCAAATATTAATGTAATATCTTTATCTTTTTTGTTTTTATTATAATTTTTGCAAAAATTATTAAATTCTTGTATTATGATCTTGCTCAAGCAAGATAGATCTGTTTTTCTATCTCCTTTAGTATACGGGACTTTAAATCCACTTCCTAAATCAATATAATTAATATCAGGAAAATCTAAAGCTATTTGAAATAATATTTTTGCTCCATCTAAAAATGATTTAATATCTAATATATCAGATCCTGTATGCATATGTAATCCATCTATATTTATCCTTGTATTTCTTATTATTTTCTTTATATGTGGAATTTGATAATAAGAAATTCCAAATTTAGAATCAATATGGCCTACTGATATTTTTGGATTTGATCCAGCCATAATATGTGGATTTATCCTTATTCCTATAGAATAATTAGGAAAATATTCTCCAAATTGTTCCAAAATAGATATGTTATCTAAATTAATTTTTACTCCTAATTCGACAGCTTTTTTTATCTCATTAATAGAAACACAGTTAGGAGTGTATATAATTTTATTTTGTAAAAATCCAGCTTTTAATCCTATCTCTATTTCTTGAATAGAAACAGTATCTAATCCACTACCTAATTTTTGTAAAAATTTTAATATATTTAAATTTGTATTTGCTTTACAAGCATAATTTATCAAAAAATTTTTTTTAATATTTTTAAAAGCATATAACATTTTTTGATACTGTTTCTTTATTTTACAAGTATCATATATATATAACGGAGTTCCGTATTTGTTTGCTAATTTAATTAATTGTTCATTATTTTTTTCTACTTGAATCATATTGTTCCATTAAGGATAAATGAATTACATCATTCATATTTTTTACATAATCGAATGTTAATCCTTTTAGATGTTCAGATTTTATTTCCTCTACGTCTTTTTTATTATCTTGTGATAAAATAATTTCTTTTATATTAGCACGTTTAGCTGCTAAAATTTTTTCTTTAATTCCTCCTACAGGCAAAACCTTTCCTCTTAATGTTATTTCTCCAGTCATTGCTAAATAAGGTTTTAATTTTCTTTTTGTATAACATGAAACCATTGATGTTAACATCGTTATACCTGCAGACGGGCCATCTTTAGGGACTGCTCCTTCAGGAACATGTATGTGTACATTTTTTTCTTCAAACATTATAGGATCTATATTAAATTCTTTATAATGAGCTTTAATATATTGTAAAGCAATTGTTGCAGATTCTTTCATAACTTCTCCTAGATTTCCAGTGATACTTAAATTTCCTTTTCCTTTAGATATAATTGATTCTATATACAAAATATCTCCTCCAAAATTGGTCCAAGCTAACCCTGTTACTACTCCTGGAACATTATTTTCTTCATAACGATCTGGATCACTAGGAATTCCTAGTATATTTTCTATTTTTTCAATACTTAAACGTTTAGTATATTTTTTTTTCATTGCAATATGTTTAGCTATATAACGTGTTAATTTTGCAATATGTTTTTCTAATGTTCTTAGTCCAGATTCTCTTGTATAGCTTTCAATAATTTTTTCTATTTGTTTAGTTCCTAATATTAAATCTGATTTTTTTAATCCATTTTCTTTCAACTGTTTAGGAAGTATATGTTTCTTTACTATTTGAGTTTTTTCTTCTACTGTATATCCATTCATTTCTAGAATTTCCATTCTATCTATAAGAGCTGGTTGTATATGAGATAATGAATTTGCTGTGGCAATGAATAATACTTTTGATAAATCATAACCCATTTCTAGAAAATTATCATAAAATGATGTATTTTGTTCAGGATCTAAAACTTCTAACATAGCGGAAGAAGGATCTCCATTAGTTCCTATTCCCATTTTATCGATTTCATCAATTACAAAAACAGGATTAGAAGTTCCCACTTTTCGTATAGACTGTAATAGTCTTCCAGGCATAGCTCCTATATAAGTTCTTCTATGTCCTCGTATTTCTGATTCATCGTGTAATCCTCCTAAAGAAATGCGGACATATTTTCTTTTAAGTGCAGTTGCTATAGATTTTCCTAGTGAAGTTTTTCCTACACCAGGAGGACCATAAAAACATAAAATAGGAGAACGCATATCTCCTCTTAATTTTAATACGGCTAAATATTCTATAATACGTTCTTTTATTTTGTCTAATCCATAATGATCTCTATTTAATATTCTTTGTGCATATTCTAAATCAAAACTATCTTTTGAATATTTGTTCCATGGTAAATCCACCATTAGCTCTAAATAATTTCTTTGTACTGTATATTCAGGCATTTGTGGATTTGTTCTTTGCATTTTTAACAATTCTCTTTCAAATTGTTTTTTTGCTTCTTTAGGCCATTTTTTTCTAGAAGCTTTTATTTTCATATCTTCAATTTCCTTTTCATAGGAAATATCTCCTAATTCTTCCTGTATGGCTTTTATTTGTTGATGTAAAAAGTATTCTCTTTGTTGTTGATCCATATCATTTCTAACACGAGATTGTATATCGTTTTTTAATTTAATCTGTTGATGTTCTATATTTAAAAAACGTAATGTTTCCATCGCTCTTTTTTTTATATCATCATATTCCAATAATTTCTGTTTGTCTTTAGTAGATAAATTCATATTTGCTGCTACAAAGTTTATTAAAAATGATGGACTTTCTATATTTCGTATAGCAATACTAGCTTCTGATGGAATATTAGGATTATCTTGAATAATTTTTATTGCAATTTCTTTAATTGATTCTACTAAAGCGATATATTCTTTATCTTTACATGATGGTTTATTTTCTTCTAAAGCGATTATTTCCGCTTTAAAATATGGATCATTTTGAATAAAACGATTAACTTTGAATCTTTTTTTTCCTTGTAAAATAACAGTAGTATTTCCATCAGGCATTTTTAACAATTTTAAAATTTTAGCTACTGTTCCAATAGAATATAGATCTTTTTCACTAAGGTTTTCTATAACAGAATTTTTTTGAGTTAATACTCCAACTGTTTTATCCAATTCATAAGCATCTTGTAATAACTGGATAGATCCACTCCTACCTGCTATAATTGGAAATACGATTCCGGAGTATAAAACCATATTTCTTACTGTTAAGATGCATAGTTGTTTTGGGACATCGTCTTTTAGAAGTTGATCTTCTTCATCTTGACTCATCAACGGTATAAACTCCGCTTCAGATTCAAATCCAGATTTATATTCAGTAAATATATTTTTTAGTAACATATAAAAAAATAGATTTCATACTTAATAATGATGTAAAAAAAATGGGTATCATTATTTTAATTTTTAATGAATTTCCATTAATTAAATATACTGTTTTCTACTATTAAAAAAAAAATCATTTTATCAATGATTTTTTCATTTCATTTATTTATGATTAATTATTATATGATGAATGTATTGAATTTATTCATTGATATTTTTAATAATCTTTTTAAAACAAGATTCTGTTAAAATTTTTATATTTTTTTTTTCAATACTTTTTCTAAATTTTGATCCAAAGTTTTTTCCAACTACAAGAAAATCAATTTTATTACTAATATTAGTGTATACTTTTCCTCCTAATGATTCTATTATTGTTTTTGCTTTTATTCTAGTCATACAATATAATTTTCCTGTAAATACAAAATTTTTTCCTGTTATATAATGATTATTTTTTATTTTTTTTTTTGATAGAATTAATCCATGTTGGATTAACATTTTTATTACATATATATTTTTATAATCATAAAAATAGTCAATGATACTTTTAGCTATTTTAACACCTATTCCAGGTATAGATATTAAATAATTATAATCTGCATTTATTAATAATTTAATATTATAAAAATATTCTGATAATATTTTAGAAACATTTTCTCCAACATAACGTATTCCTAAAGAATATAATACTCTTTGATAAGAATTTTTTTTAGATTTATTAATATTTATTAATATATAATCAGCTAATTTATCTTTTATTCCATTAATCTTCATCAAATCATTTTTTTTTAGTTTAAAGAAATGATGAATGTCATAAATTATTCTTTTTTCATACAATTTTTTTATAGTAATTTTGCCTATACCTTTTATATTCATAGCATTTTCACTAACAAAGTGTATCAATTTCATAATTTTTATATAAGAACAATCTTTGTTTATACAATAAAATATATTTTTTATTTTTTGCAATGAATGATTACATGATGGACATTTTCTTAAAAATAATACAGGATATGTATTATTAGATCTTTTTGATTTATTTATATTTTTTATTATTGGAATAATGTCTCCACTTTTTTCTAAAAAAATAATATCTCCATAATGGAGATCATTCTTTTGAATGAAATTGTTATTGTAAATAGCTACTTTTTTAATTATAGTTCCAGAAATTGAAATAGGATTAACATGAGCTACTGGAGTTATTATTCCAGTTCTACCTACTTGAAATTTTATATTTATTAGTTTAGTTTCGAAAACATTTTGTTTAAACTTGTAAGCAATTGCCCATTTTGGATATTTTATAGTATATCCAACAGACAATTGTTTTTTATATTCATTTATTTTTATAACTATTCCATCTATCTGGTAATAAAGTGTATGCCTCAATAATTTCCAGTAATTTATAAAATTAAATACATCTTTTAAGTTGTAGCAAACACGTATTATGTTAGACACTTCGAACCCCCAATGTTGTATTTTATTTAAAGCATCATATTGAGTATAAAATTCTTGTCCTAAAGCATGAAATGCTATAAATGATAAATTGAATTTTTTTTTAATTTTTATATTTTTAGATCTTATTATTCCACTAGCTGCATGTCTAAAATTTGAATATGAATTTTTTCCGTTTTTTAAACGAAGTTTGTTAATATTAATGAAATTTTTTCTAGTAATAAATATTTCTCCTCTTATTTCTAAATAATTAGGAAAATTATTTCCGTTTAATTTTAAAGGAATAGATGGTTTTATATATTTTATTACATTATCTGTAACATTTTCTCCAATAAGACCATTACCACGAGTTAATGCATGTATAAATATACCTTTTTTATATACAAGATTTATAGATATTCCATCGTATTTTAATTCGCATATAAAAGAAAAATTACTTAATGATTTATTTATTTTTTTGTTCCAATTTATTAAATCTTCTTTAGAGTATGCATTTTGAAGAGAATACATTTTATAATTATGATTTTTTATATGATCTTTTTCTACTTCTAATCCTATTTTTTTAGAAGGGGAATTTGGATCATATAATTCAGGATACTGTTTTTCTAAAGAAATTAATTCTTTTAATTTTTGGTCAAAAAGATAATCAGAAATTTCTGAATAATTTAAATTATAGTATTTATGACTATATTCTAATAATTGTTTTCTTAAGTCTTGTATTTTTTTTATTGATTTTTTCATTTTATTTAAGTTTATTTAACCTGAATGATATTCAGCATATATCATTCGGTAAATACCTTGAAAATCTTTTTTAGTTTTTATATTAAAAAACCCTAATGATTTTAAATTTTTAGTAATTATATTATTATAAATTGAATCTATTTCAAAATATAAGTAAACAATTCCATTAAATTTTTTAATAATCCATGAAGAAATATTTTTATAAAAAATTATCGGATTTTTATCAGAAACAAATATAGAATCATGTGGTTCATAACAAATAATATTATAATGTAAATTTTTTTTATTAGACGTTTTTATATACGGAGGATTACTTACTATAAGATTAGTAAAATTATTATTTATAATTGAATTAGGAATTGAATCTATATTTTTTATAATATCTGTAATCATAAAATTTATTTTTACATTATTCAATACAGCATTTTTTCGAGCAATTTTGATAGATTCATTAGAGAAATCTATTGCATATACATTTTCAATAATATTTGATAATTTTTTTTTTAAAGAAATACCTATACATCCACTACCTGTGCATAAATCAAATACTTGCATTTTATTTTTATTATTAAAATGATTTTTAATAATCCAATGTACAAGTTCTTCTGTTTCTGGTCTCGGAATAAAAACTTTTTTGTTAATTAGAAATTTCATTTCTAAAAAGTAAGTCATTCCAAGAATGTATTGAATTGGTTTATTTTTTTTTAACTCTTCTAATTTCTCTACTAATTTTTTATAAAAAAAAAATCTATGTTTTCTTTTTTAACTAATTGCATAAATACGGATGTTTTATCACATTTTAAAACATTAGTAGTTAATAAGAAAAATATATTATCTAATTCTTTTTTTTGATACAATTTTATTAATTTTTTTATGAATATATTGTAAAATTGATATAATGAATACATAAAAATAATATTTTTTAAATGTTAAATTATGTTAGATAATGATACTATTGCAGCTTTAGCAACTTCTCCCTATGGATACAGTGCTATTTCCATTATTCGTATTTCTGGATATAATTCAATATATATTATCGAAAATATATTTCATTTTTTAAATAAAAAAAAGAAAAGATTAATTAATCAATCAACACATACAATTCATTTGGGTTATATAAAAGGATATGGTGAAAAAATAAAAAAAGAAATAGATAAAGTAATGATATCTATTTTTAAAAGTCCTCATTCTTATACAGGAGAAAATATGATAGAAATTTATTGTCATGGATCTCAATATATATATCAAAGAATTTTACGGTTATTAGTTTCTAATGGAATTAGAATAGCTCGTCCAGGAGAATTTACATTACGTGCTTTCATAAATAAAAAATTGGATTTAACACAAGCAGAAGCTATTTCAGATTTAATAAAATCTGAAAACGAATCATGTCACAATATTTTTTTTCAACAAGTTAAAGGATCTTTAAATAAAGAAATAAAAAAATTAAAGAAAAAATTTTTGAATTTGGTTTCCTTATTAGAATTAGAATTAGATTTTTCTGAGGATAACTTAATTTGTGATAACAAAAAAAAAATATATTATTATTTGAATGAAATAAAAAATAAATTAAAATATTTAGTAGAATCTTTTTCATTGGGTAATGCTATAAAAAATGGTGTAAATGTTGTTATTATAGGTAATCCTAATGTAGGAAAATCTAGCTTTTTTAATAAAGTTCTTAAAGAAGATCGTTCTATAGTTTCTCCTATAAAAGGAACTACTAGAGATTTTTTAGAAGGAACTATTAATATAAAAGGAATTTTATTTCGTTTTATAGATACAGCAGGATTACGTAAATCTGATGATCCTATAGAAATTATAGGAATTAAAAAAACTATGGATAAGATAGATGAATCTCATGTTATATTTTATTTATTTAATGCTTGTGTAAAAAATACAGAACAAAAAATAATTTTTAACGAAATACGTGATTTTAATATGAAATATCCAAAAAAAATTATATTCGTATTGGCAAATAAAAAAGATATATATTCTTTTAAAGATTTTTGTGGAATATCAAGTATTCCTTATTTTTTTAAAATTTCTGCAATAAATCATATAGATATAGAAAAAGTAATTCATGTTTTAAGTACTGTTTTTATAAACAGAATAAAAAAAAATAAAATTATTGTAACACAAATAAGACATTATGAGTCTTTTCATAATTCATTAAAGGAAATATTATTATCTATTAACAATTTTAACAAAGGATTATCTGAAGATTTTATTATTATACATATAAAAAATGCAATGAATTTTTTATATGAAATTACTGGTGAAGTAACAAATGAAGATATATTAAATAATATATTTTCTAAATTTTGTATTGGAAAGTAATATATATGTTAAAACCTATTCGCGTTCGTTTTGCCCCTAGTCCCACTGGGATTCTTCATTTAGGAGGAGTAAGAACAGCTTTGTACAATTATCTTTTCGCTAAAAAGAATAATGGTACATTTATTCTTAGGATAGAAGATACTGATAAAAAAAGATTAAATCCTATTTCTGAATCATATATATTAGAAACATTGAATTGGTGTGGAATAAATCCTGATGAAGGAGTTGGATGTGGAGGCCCTCATTATCCTTATTATCAATCTAAAAGAAATCATATATATGAATTTTATTTAAATAAATTATTAAAAAACGGATATGCTTATTATGCATTTGATACAGATGAAAATCTCTTTAATAAGAGAAAAGAATATGAAAAATTAGGATTAACTTTTTCTTATAATCATAATGTTAGAATGAATATGGATAATTCATTATCTATGACAAAAAATGAGTTAAATAGAAGATTGAAATCTAATTGTTCTTATGTAGTAAGATTTAAAATTAATCCTGGAATAATATTAAAGGCTTCGGATATGATTAGAGGATATATGGAAATTAATACAAATTATTTAGATGATAAAATTTTGTTGAAATCGGATAAATCAGCAACATATCATTTAGCTAATACTATTGATGATCATATTATGAATATTACTCATGTTTTAAGAGGAGATGAATGGATTTCATCTGTATTTTTTCATATTCTTATATACAATTCTTTTGGATGGAAGCCTCCATATTTTGCTCATTTACCATTAATTTTGAGAAAAGATGGAAAAGGAAAAATTAGTAAAAGAAATATATCATCATCTTCTTATCCTATATTTCCTATACAATGGGAAGATCCTATTAATAAAAAAATTATTCCTGGATTTAGAGAGTTAGGATTTTTTTCTGAATCATTTATTAACATGATAGCTTTATTAGGATGGAATCCTGGAGATAATAAGGAAATATTATCTTTACAAGAATTAATAAATTATTTTTCTATAAATAATATTAGTAAATCTGGTGTTTTTTTTGATATTAAAAAAGCTATTTGGTTTAATAAACAATATATTAAAAATAAAAAGAAAGATATTTTTATTTTTCTTGTTGAAGAATTGAAAAAACGTTCTTTGTTTTTTGAAAAAAAATATATATGGAAAGTTATTCATTTAACTATTAATAGGATTTGTTTTATTCATGAGATATGGAAGTATTCTTATTATTTTTTTGTAGCTCCTGATAGCTATGATTATAGTTTATTTAAATATGTAAATCCAAAATATGGTATCCATAAATTGGAATATATAAATAATAAATTATGTATGAAAAATTTTTCTTTTGATAGATTAAAGTCTTTTTTTTACAAAGAAAAAGATAAAAAAGTGTTGTTACAATTAATACGGTTATCATTAGTAGGAAGAATAAAAGGAGTTGAATTATTTATAATATTTAAAATGTTAGGAAAAAAAGAATGTTTTATCCGTATAAAAAAATTAATAGAAAAAATTAAATTTTTATAATTTCATTAATAATTCATAAATTTGTTATTGTTAATATTTCATAAATTTAATTATGCTTAGGCATTATGAATGTGTTGTGATAATTACCCCTATATTATCTGATGATCAAGCAAAAAATACAGCAAAAGAATATGAAGATTACTTGATTAAAAAAGAAGGTAGAGTTGTCTATCAAGAACATTGGGGGTTGAAAAAATTATCTTATTCTATTAGAAAAAAACAAAGTGGATGTTATCACTTATTTGAATTTTTATTAAGTCCTAATTTTATTTTTGATTTAGAATTGAAATTAAGACAAGATGAAAGGATATTACGTTTTTTAACTGTTAAGTTGAATAAATATGGAATAGAATATGCAGAAAAAAGAAGAAAAAAATTAAAAGAAAATGATAGTATAAAACATAAATAATTATGATATCAAAAAATAATAATCAAAATGATCAAAAAAAAAATATAAATGATCAAAAAAAAAATATAAATGATCAAAAAAAAAATATAAATGATCAAAAAAAAAATATAAATGTAAAATCATCTTCATCAGAAAGTGATTTAAGATACTTGTCTCCTGTAAAAATAGAAACTAAAATAGAAAAAAAGTACTGCTATTTTGAAAAAAGGAAAATTAAATATATAGATTATAAAGATCCAATTTTTTTAATTAAATTTCTTAATTCACAAGGGAAGATATTGCCTAGACGTATAACTGGGACTATGCAAAAAAATCAAAATAAATTAAATTATGCCATAAAAAGATGTAGACAAATTGGATTATTACCTTTTGTTACAGATGATTTGAGATAAATCAAATTAATTATGAAAATTTTATTAAAAAAAGATATAGAAAAATTAGGATTTAAGTATGATGAATTAGAAGTTAGAGCTGGATACGCTAGAAATTATCTCTTTCCAAAAGGACTTGCTGTGTTATCATCATGTGTATATGCTAAAAGAATAAAAGAAACTTTAAAAAACAGATTTAAAAATGAACGTATTTTAATAGAAAAATCAAATTATATAAAGAAAAAAATACAAGAATTGAATATAAAAATACCAGTTAAAGTAAGTAAAAATGGTAAGCTATTTGGATCTATAAATAATCAAAAAATTATGGAAATATTAAATTCAAAAGGAATAAATATAGATAAAAAATTTATTAAAATTACTGGTAATAAACCAATTAAATCAATTGGTAAATATCAAGCAATTATTTGTATACATAGAAAACATAGTATTACGTTGTCATTTGAGGTATTGTCTGATTCATGAATTTTTATATATCATAATTATATTCAGTAATATTATGATAATAGATATTGTCCAAGACAATATTTTTATTATTGTTCCATTAACAAAAATACCCATTTTTTTTTTATCTCCAGTGAAACAAACTAATGGAATAACTGCAAATGTTAATTGTAAAGACAAAATAATCTGACTTATTATTAACAGTTTAGTTTCTCCTTCTTCTCCATATATAATATATATTATTATTGCAGGTATGATAGATATTGTTCTTGTTATAATTCTTCTTATCCAAGGTTTTAACCTAATATTTATAAATCCTTCCATTATTATTTGTCCAGTTATAGTTCCAGTTAAAGTAGAATTTTGCCCTGAAGCTAACAAGGCTATAGAGAAAAGAATGCCTGAAAAATTTCCTAATATAGGAATTAAAATTTTATGTGCTTCCATTATATCTATGATATGATATTTATATTTGTGAAATGTTGCTGCAGAAACAATTAATATAAAGGAATTAATAAAAAATGCTAATAATAATGATAAAATACTATCTATTGTTGCATATTTTACAGCCATTTTTTTACCTTCTATAGTTCTTGGATAATTTCTAGTTTGAACTATACTAGAATGAAGATAAAGATTGTGAGGCATAACGGTAGCTCCTAATATAGCTATTGATATAAAAATAGATTCTGGATTTGTAATTATTTTTTTGTTAGGGATTATTCCTTTTAAAATAAGAGTAATGTTAGGTTTAGATATTAAAATTTCGAATACAAAACAAATCAATATTATTAGTACTAATACGGCAATTATGATTTCTATATATCTGAATCCTTTAGATTGAAAGAATAATATAAATAATACATCTGTAACAGTGATTAATATAGCCCATATTGTATTAATTCCAAAAAGTAATTTTAATGCTAGTACAGAACCAATAATTTCTGATAATTCACATGCACAAATAGCTATTTCACAAAATAGCCATAACACAAAATTAATAATAGGATGATAATTATCTCTGCAAGATTGAGCTAAGTCTTTTTCATATACAATTCCTAATTTAATTGATAAATATTGTAGAATAATAGCAAATATATTTGAAAAAAATATAACTGATAAAAGTGTATATCCAAATTTAGATCCTCCATTTATATCTGTAGCCCAATTTCCTGGATCCATATATCCTGCTGCAATTAATAATCCAGGACCAGTAAACGCTAATAATTTTTTCCAAAAACTATCTTTTGATGATGGAACAGAAATGGATGATAATGAATTTGATAATGATGAAATTTTATTTTCTTTTTCCATTTCATTTAAGGTTATATTTCTTTGTGTTGTATTTTTATTCAAATTTTATCATATATATTATATTATGAAAAAATTTTTTGATGATTTACTTATATTTGTTATAAATATAAAATTTATGATTATTATTGGTAATTACTTAATTTTATTTTAAAATATTTAGTAGGATATGTCTATATGAATATAATAGCAATACAAGGTATAAAAGGCTGTTTTCATCATGCTGCTGTTTCTAAGTATTTTAAAAAAAATTATAAGTTGATGGAATGTTCTTCTTTTAGGAAATTAGCTTTATCTGTATCAAAATCTGATGTATATGCTGGAGTTATGGCTATAGAAAATACTATAGCAGGTACTATACTTAGTAATTATAATCTTCTTTCCGAATATAATATAAAAATTGTAGGAGAAATTTATATGCCTATAAAACATCATTTAATGGCATTTCCAGGACAAAAAATAGAAGATATAAAAGAAATTATTTCTCATCCTATGGCTTTTTTGCAATGTGAATTATTTATGGACGCTCATCCATACTTAAAAAAATCTGAATATATGGATACAGCTTCTGCAGCAAAATATATTTCTAAATACAATAAGAAAAAAGTTGCAGCAATTGCTTCAGAATACGCGTCTCGTGAATATGGATTAGAAATTTTGTATGATAATATTCAAACTACTAAAAATAATTTTACAAGATTTTTTGTAATTAAAAATAAACATAATAATAAAAAAAACAATTTATTTAATAAAGCATCATTAAAATTTGACATATTACATACCACTGGTAGTTTATCTAAACTATTAAGTTTTATATCGGATATTGGAATTAACATGACAAAAATACAATCCATTCCTATTTTACAACGTCCTTGGGAATATTCTTTTTATATAGATATTATATTTGATAATATAATTTATTACAATAAATTAAAAAAAGAAATAAAAGAGATACCTTTTCTCCATAACATAACGATTATGGGGGAATATAAAAATGGAATGTTGCATAATTAATTAAACAAAAAAGTTGATATGATTATAAAGTCTTCTGATAGAATTAATCAAATATCAGAATATTTCTTTTCTAAAAAAATGAAAGAGATTAATTCCATTGAAAAAAATGGAATTAATGTGATTAATTTAGGAATTGGGAATCCAGATATTACTCCTCCATATGGCGTAATAAAAAAAATGAAAGAAGCATCAGAATTAAATAATGCAAATGCTTATCAAAGTTATATAGGATTAAAAGATTTACGTAATTCTATATCTAAATGGTATAAAAAAATATATAAGGTAAATTTAGATCCTAATAATGAAATATTACCATTGATAGGATCTAAGGAGGGTATTATGTATATTAGTATGTGTTATTTGGATAAAGGAGACCAAGTATTAATTCCAAACCCAGGATATCCTACATATTCTTCTGTATCTAAATTATTAGGAGCAAAGATTATTTATTACAATTTAAATGAAAAAAATAATTGGATTCCTGATATACAATTTTTAGAATCTTTAAATTTATCTAAAGTTAAAATTTTTTGGATAAACTATCCTCATATGCCTACAGGTGCTAATATTCAATTTATGGAACTGAAAAAAATAGTTTCTTTTGCAATAAAAAATCGTATTTTAATTGTATATGATAATCCTTATAGCTGTATAACAGATAATAAAAATGGATCCTTTTTAAGTATTTTCAATATTAGAGAATCTAAAAATGTTGCATTAGAATTAAATTCTTTAAGCAAGAATTATAATATGCCAGGATGGCGTGTTGGAATGGTAATAGGTAAAAAAAAATTTATTAAAAATATATTAAAAATTAATAGTCAAATGCATTCTGGGATGTATTATCCAATTCAAATTGGAGCTATAGAGGCTATGAGAAATGATTTAAATTGGTTTAAAATTATCAATAATGAATATTCTAACCGTAGAAAAATAATATGGAATATATGTGATTTTTTCAAAATGAAATATTCAAAAAAAAATAATTCAGGTATTTTTGTTTGGGCTAGATTAAATAATAACGAAGATGATATTGTATGGTCGGAAAAAATTTTAAATAAGTATCATATATTCATTACTCCTGGTAGTATATTTGGAACTAATGGAAAAGGATATGTTAGATTTTCGATTTGTTGTCCTATAGAAATTTTAAAAGTAGCAAAAAATAGAATATTTTTATGAGTGTAATTGGTATTATTGGATTAGGATTAATTGGAGGATCAATAGGGTTAATATTAAGAAAAAAGTATAAAGTTATAGGAACAGATTTAAATGATAATAATTCTTCTTATGCAAAGAAAATAGGAATTGTTGATGAAATAACTTCTTATCAATATTTAATTAAAAAATCTTCAATAATTATATTGTGTACACCAGTAGATAATATAATTCATATATTACCTGATATTCTTAATAGAATTGACGTAAATAAGAACACGGTAGTATTAGATACTGGTTCGACTAAATACACTATTTGTAATAGTGTATACAATCATCCCAATAGAAATCGTTTTGTTGCTACACATCCAATTGCTGGTACTGAATTTTCTGGGGCAAAATCAGCAGATTGTACCCTTTTTGATAAAAAAAATTGTATTATTTGCGATTATGAATTAAGTGATCATAGTGCAATAGTAATAGTAAAAAAAATATTTTCTACTATTATGAATATGCATATAACTTATATGAGTTCTAAAGAACATGATTTTTATATATCATATACTTCTCATTTACCTCATGTAATTTCTTTTTCTTTATCTAGAATGATTTTAAATAAATTTGATAAAAAAAATGATATAAAAATAATTTTTAAAAAAATGATAGGAAGCAGTTTAATTTCTAATGTAAGATTGGCAAATAGTAATCCAAATACTTGGAATCCTATATTCTTATCTAATAAGAATAATATAATTAATTCTATTAATTTATATATAAGTTGTATAAAATTATTTCGTAATTATTTATCTAGAAATAAATTTTCTAATTTGTATGAATATATAAATGAATCAAATAATATAAAAAAGTATATAAACATGAATAAAAAAGATAAAGATGAGTAAATAATAAAATAAATAATTATTATTATAATAAAATATTTTGTAAACTGTTAAAATGTATTGTGATGGATGTTTTAAATAAAAATATAGATAGATCTTGGATTGATAATTGTAATAACCCTTTTATAATATCTGGGCCTTGTAGTGCAGAAAGTAAAATGCAAATTTTTAATACTGCAAACGGATTACTAAAAAACGAAGGAAAATCTTATGTTCATGCATTTAGAGCTGGAATATGGAAGCCAAGAACAAAACCTGGAAATTTTGAAGGTATAGGAATAGAAGGGTTAAAATGGTTAAGAGAAGTTAAAAAAAATAATGGAATTTATATAGCAACAGAGGTTGCTAACAAAGAACATGTTAAATTATGTATTAATCATGATGTAGATATATTATGGATAGGTGCTAGAAGCACTACAAATCCTTTTCTTGTTCAAGAAATAGCAGACTCTTTAGTTGGTCAAAATGATAAAATTGTTTTAGTTAAAAATCCAATTCATCCAGATATAGAGTTATGGATAGGGGCAGTAGAAAGATTATATAAAAAAGGAATAAGAAAAATTGGATTAATACATAGAGGCTTCTATACTTATAAAAGTTTGAAATATCGTAATCAACCTAATTGGAAATTAGTATTAGAAATTAAAAATATAATTCCGGAAATACCAATATTATGTGATCCTTCACATATATGTGGAAATAGAGACAGGTTATTTGATATATCGAATAAATCTATTCGTTATTTTAATTGCGATGGACTTATGATAGAAAGTCATTATGATCCAAGTAAGGCTTGGAGCGATTCTAATCAACAAATAACCCCGGATATATTGTTAGATTTTTTGAAATCATTTTATTCAAATTCAAATAAGGATTATATTACAAAAAATCAAAGGGATTTGGAGTCTTTTAGACTATTGATAGATGAATTAGATGAAAATATTATTTCTATTTTATCAGAAAGAATGAATATTTCTAGAAAATTAGGTATAATAAAAAAAAATTTGGATATAAATATTTTACAACCCAATAGATGGAATATTATTATGAAACAATCTATTAACTTAGGAAAAGATTTAGGTATTCCTGAACAACTTCTAAAAAATATTTTTAAATTATTACATCAAGAATCAATTAAGATTCAAAATAAAACTATGAAATAGTTTTGGCTTATATATTCACCAGTGAATCTGTTTCAGAAGGTCATCCAGATAAGATTTCTGATCAAATATCAGATGCTATATTAGATAATTTTCTAGCTTTTGATCAAAATGCAAAAGTAGCTATAGAAACTATGGTAACAACTGGACAAATTATAATAGCTGGAGAAGTAAATGCTAATACATTGGTGAATGTTCAAAATATATCTCGTAATGTTTTACGAAAAATAGGTTATACCAAAAACGAATATAATTTCAATGCAAATTCTTGTGGTATTATTGTAGCTATTAAAGAACAATCTTTGGATTTAATTAAAGGGATTAGAAATCATAATTTACAATTGAATAATAAAAACCCCCTATCAAATATAGGAGCAGGAGATCAATGTGTTGTATTCGGTTATGCAGTAAAAGAATCATATAATTATATGCCATTATCATTAGAACTTTCTCATAGTTTATTAAAAGAATTATCTGATATAAGAAATGAAGGAAAAATAATGACTTATTTACGTCCAGATTCTAAGTCACAAGTTACAGTTGAGTATTCAGATAAAAACGTTCCTATTCATGTTAATTCCGTAGTAGTTTCTACTCAACATGACGAATTTGATACAAAAGAAAATATGCATAAAAAGATTAATATGGACGTTAAAAATATATTGATTCCTAGATTAAAAAAAAATTTTCTATATTACGACATAGAAGAATTATTTACGGATAATACAAAATATTATATAAATACTACAGGTAGATTTGTTATAGGAGGCCCTAATGGAGATACAGGCCTAACTGGTAGAAAAATTATTGTAGATACTTATGGAGGTAGAGGGGCTCATGGTGGTGGGGCTTTTTCTGGAAAGGATCCATCTAAAATGGATAGATCTGGAGCTTATGAAGCTAGACATATAGCTAAAAATATAGTTGCATCAGGCATATCGGATGAAGTTTTATTACAAATATCTTATGTTGCAGGAATAGAAAAACCTATAAATATTTTTGTTAATACTTATGGAAAATCAAAAATAAATGATGAAGTTATAGCATCCAATATAAATAAAGTTTTTGATCTAAGACCTTATGCAATAGAAAAAAGACTTAATTTATGTAATCCTATATTTGAAAATACTGCTGTGTATGGTCATATGGGAAAATCCCCAAGAAAAGTATATAAATCTTTTTCAGATGCAATGGGAAATGTTGTAAATAGACAAGTAGAACTTTTTCCATGGGAAAAGTTGGATTATATTACAATTATACAAGATGTTTTTAAATAAGAAAAAAAATATGTCTTACAATCTTTTAAAAGGTAAAAAAGGTATTATATTTGGTGCTTTAGATGAAAGTTCTATTGCTTGGAAAGTTGCAGAACGTGCTTATGAAGAAGGTGCTAGTCTTGTGTTGACAAACACTCCAATATCTTTTAGAATAAGTAAAAATAAAATTATTGATTTATCTAATAAAACAAATTCAATTATTATTCCAGCAGATGCTACATCTATTTCAGATATTAATATTTTATTTGATAAAACTTTAGATTTATTGAAAGGAAAAATTGATTTTTTATTGCATTCTATAGCAATGTCTGAAAATATCAGAAAAAAATTGGATTATACTATGTTAAACTACGATTTTTTACGTAAAGGATGGGATATATCTGCTGTTTCTTTTCATAAAATAATGAAAGTAGCATGGAATAAAAAGGCTATAAATAAATGGGGATCAATTGTTGCATTAACTTATATAGCTTCTCATCGTATTTTTCCATTTTACGGAGATATGTCTGATCATAAATCTTATTTAGAAAGTGTTGCTAGAAATTTTGGATATTATTGGGGAATTAAGGAAAAAGTTAGAGTTAATACAGTATCACAATCTCCTGTTGTAAGTAGATCTTCTAAATCTATTAAAGGATTTGATAAATTTATTACATTATCAGATAAAATGTCTCCATTAGGAAATGCTTCTTCACAAGATTGTGCTAATTATATAATTACTTTATTCTCAGATTTAACTAGAAAGGTTACAATGCAGAATTTGTATCATGATGGTGGTTTTTCTAGTAACGGAATTGATGAATCATTAATAAAATAAATTGTAATTAATAAATTATGGTTAAATATGAAAAAAGAATTATAGCTCCATCTTTATTGTCAGCAAATTTATCTTTTTTATATAAAGAGATAAAGATGTTAAATGAAAGTAAAGCCGACTGGATACATGTTGATATTATGGATTCATCTTTTGTTTCCAACATATCATTTGGTTTTTTATTTGTTAAACATGTAAAAAAATATGTATCTAAACCTATAGATGTTCATCTAATGATATCAGATCCATATCCTTATATAAAACAACTTGTAGAATATGGAGCAGATCATATACATATTCATTATGAAACATGTATTAACTTAAATAGAACTATTACTTATATAAAAAATTATGGAATTAAAGTTGGTGTAGCTATTAATCCTCATACACCAGTGTTATTACTGAAAGAAATTATTAATGATATAGATTTTGTATTATTAATGAGTGTAAATCCTGGATTTAGTGGGCAAAAATTTATAAAAAATACATATTCTAAAATAGAAGATGCAAAGAATTTAATTATAAGTAAAAGATCGTCTGCTTTGATAGAAATAGATGGAGGAGTTGATCTAGAAAATTCATTTTTTTTATTTAAAAACGGAGCTAATATATTGGTGTCTGGATCAACTATTTTTACCGATTCCAATCCAAAAGAGGTTATTAGTAAGTTAAAATATTCTTGATAAATAAAGTTTTATACTCAAAAATGATAATTCCTCAAAATATTAAAGAAAAAATTTTATCTGTTTCCCGTATAGAAGATGTTATTGGAGATTTTATAGAATTAAAAAAAAGCGGGATTAATTACAGAGGATTTAGTCCTTTTTCAAAAGAAAAAAATCCATCTTTTATTGTTTCTCCTATAAAGAATATATGGAAAGATTTTAGTTCAGGTAAGGGGGGTGATGTTATTGCTTTTCTTATGGAAAGTGAATGTTTTACTTATATAGAATCAATAAAATATTTAGCTAATAAGTATAACATTAAAATAGATAAAAAGTTTTTTTATAAAAGAAATAATAATGATTATTATGTAAATAAACAATTATTTTGTATTCATAATTATGCTAAACATTTTTTTTCAAATCAATTATTATTTAATAAGGAAGGAATTAAATATGGATTAAATTATTTAAAAAATAGAGGATTTAATATAGAAATAATTAAAAAATTTGAATTAGGATATGCTTTAAATTCATGGAAAAATTTTACAAACAATTCTTTAAGAAAAGGATTTAAAATATCTGATTTAATTAATTCAGGATTAGTGACATCTAAAAATTACAATAATTTTGATTCTTTTAGAAAAAGAATAATGTTTCCAATTCATGATATTTCAGGATATGTTGTAGGATTTGGTGGAAGGAGCATTGATAAATGTTCTTTAAATGTTGTTAAATACATTAATTCTGCTGAAAGTCCTATATTTCAAAAAAGTAATGTATTATATGGATTTTTTCAGTCTAGGAAAAATATTTTAAAAGAAAATATTTGTTATCTAGTAGAAGGATACACAGATGTAATTTCTTTATATCAATCTGGAATAAAAAATGTAGTTTCTACTTCAGGTATATCTATTACTGTAAATCAAATATTATTAATTAAACAATTAACTAAAAACATTATTCTTTTTTATGATGGTGATATTTCTGGAATTAAGGCTTCTTTAAGAATTATTAATATGTTTTTAGAACAAGATATTAATTTAAGAGTATTATTTTTATCTAATGGAGAAGATCCAGATTCTATATCAAGAAAATATTCATACTATGATTTGCGTACTTTTATAAATAATAATAGTTATAATTTTATATCTTTTAAACAAAAGGTATACGAAAAATATCATAATAATGATATTGTTAAAAAATCATTTTTAATTTTTGGAATATTAAATAGTATATCTAAGATTAACAATGTTATTCAAAGGGAATTGTATTTACAAGAAGTTAGTAGAATTTTTAATATTCGTTATAAAATATTGATATATGAATTAAAAAAAATTTATAATGATGATTCAGACAAATACAACATATTTTTTTTTCGTAAAAAGAAAAAAGAAAAAGAACAAGATTCTATTTTACTTATTGAAAAAACATTAATTAAAATAGCCATAAAATATGGAGAAAAAACAATACAAAATAATAATAAAAATGTTAAAATTTCCGATATTATATTACAAACATTTAAACGTTGGAATATTAGTTTTTTGTTCAAAAAAAGTATAAAAATATTTGAAAATATATGTTTAAAACAAATAAATAATAATATGTTACATTGTTATTCAGTATATACAACAAATACATTATATAAAAAAAATACTGTAGAATGGGATAATTGTAAAGAAAAAAAATTTAAACTTTATTTACAAGAAATATTATTGAGATATAAATCTTTATATATATTAAGATTGATAAAAAATGAAATATATCATTATAATAATACAAATGTTAACAATAATAAAAAAATTTTTATAAAAAGGATTATATATTTAACGAATCTTAAAAATAAAATTAACAAAAAATTACATAGATATGTATAAATGTTGAAATATTTTTTTTTAAATTAGTATTAATATTGAATATAATGAATACATTAATTGCAAAAAAAGCTCCTAATTTTAAAACAAGTGCAGTATTAAATGGAAAAGATATTGTACATGATTTTACTATAGAACAATTTATAGGTAAAAAATATGTTATTTTATTTTTTTATCCTAAAGATTTTACTTTTGTATGTCCTACGGAAATTTATGCTTTTCAAGATAATATAAAAAAATTTGAAGATAGAAATACTCAAATTATTGCTGTATCAACAGATACAGAATATGCCCATTGGACTTGGTTACAAATAAAAAGAAAAGATGGAGGTATATGTGGTGTAACATATCCTATTGTTTCAGATATAAATAAAACTATATCATATAATTATGGTGTTTTATCAGGAAAATTACATTGTAATTGTAGTAATAACAACAATAATTCAATTGAAAAAGAAGAGGAAATGGTTCCCTATAGAGGTTTATTTTTAATAGATAAAAAAAGTATTATAAGACACATTTTGATAAATGATTTTCCTTTAGGTAGAAATATACATGAATCATTACGTATGATAGATGCTCTTCAATCATTTGAGAAAAATGGGGAGGTTTGTCCAGCTAATTGGACTACAGGAGATAAAACTATTTCAGCTAATCATGATGGAATTATAGATTATTTTTCATCTTAATTTATAATAAGATTTATGATAAAAAAAAAAAAATTGCATTTTATACAATAGGATGTAAACTGAATTATGCAGAAACTTCAACTATAGAAAGAAAATTTTCTAGTTTATATTATGAACATGTATCATTTAAAGATTATGCAGACATTTATATTATAAATAGTTGTTCTGTAACAAAAAATGCGGAAATGGATTTCGAATATATTGTTCGTTGTGCTATTAAGAAAAATGATAAAGCTTATATAATAGCTACTGGATGCTATGCACAATATAATCCTGAAAAGGTGTCTAATATAAAGGGAGTAAGTTTAGTATTAGGAAATAAGGATAAATTTAATATTATTGATTTTATTAATATTAAAAATGAAAAAAAAAGAAAAATTAACGTATCGAATAATAATGAATGTTTTTTTCC
The DNA here is from genome assembly GCF_014252315.1 of Blattabacterium cuenoti. Lineage (GTDB taxonomy): Bacteria > Bacteroidota > Bacteroidia > Flavobacteriales > Blattabacteriaceae > Blattabacterium > Blattabacterium cuenoti_AI. The sequence continues at coordinate 273,119 of NZ_CP059216.1, read as the reverse complement.
ATCATTTTCAATAGGAAATAGAACACGTTCATTTTTAAAAATACAAGATGGATGTAATTATAAATGTAGTTATTGCATTATTCCTATGTCTAGAGGAATATCCCGTTCTGATAATATAAATAATATATTGAGTAATATATTTTATTTATTTAAAAATGAAGTAAAAGAAATAGTTTTAACAGGAATTAACTTAGGAGATTTTAAAAATAGAAATAATTCAGGAAATGTTGATACATTTTTCAAATTATTAAAAACTATTGAATATTTTTTATCAAAAATAATAAATGAAGAAGAAAATAAAAGAATTCGTTTATCTTCTATAGAACCAAATCTTTTAGAAGATGAAATTATAGAATTTTTGTCTAAAAGCAAATATTTTGCTCCTCATTTTCATATTCCATTACAATCCGGTAGTAATTATATTTTAGGTAAAATGCATAGAAGATATAAAAAAGAATTATATGAATATAAAGTAAATAAAATACGTAATATTATTCCTAATGCTTATATAGGTTCTGATATCATTGTTGGATTTCCTGGAGAAACTTATAAGGATTTTTTAAATACTTATTTTTTTATAAAAAAATTGGATATATCATCAATGCATATATTTACTTATTCTTCTAGGCCTAACACAAAATCATTAATTTTTTGTAAAAAATTATCTAATAGTATTAAAAAAAAACGAAATAATATATTGAGAAATATGTCTAAAAAAAAATATTTTATTTTTTGTAAAAAACAAATTAATACAAAAAAAATTGTTTTATTTGAAAAAAATTTAAAATATAATCGTTATATATATGGATATACAGAGAATTATATAAGAACTAAAATACCTTTTTCACATTTTCCAAATATTGAAAATACTTTACAAAAAGTAATTCTAAAAAAAATAGATAAAGATGGGATAGTTATAGCAAAACTAATAAAATAATTAATTTGTTTGAATTAATTCAACTTCAAATATTTCTTTAAAAAATTTTTTTACTATATTTTTTGTTTTATGGAATAATAAAGATTCGTTTTCATTAATATTATTATTCATATTATATAATTCATTTTTTAATGAAGTCATTTTTCTATTATATATTCCACAAGGAATAATATATTTAAAATATTGTAAATTTGTATTAATATTAAATGCTAATCCATGCATAGTTACCCATCTACTAACTTTTATTCCTATTGAACATATTTTTTTCAATTCTTTTTTTTTGTTTGAAATCCAAATGCCAGTTTTTCCTATATCTCTAACTCCATTTATTTTAAATCCTATCCATAATGATTTAATGATTACTTCTTCTAGAAAACGAATGTATTTATGTATATCCATAAAAAAATAATTCAAATCTAAAATAGGATAAATAACTAATTGTCCTGGCCCATGATAAGTTATATCTCCTCCTCTATCTATTCTATAGAAGTCAATGTTTTTTTTTTTCATAAATTCTGAGTTTACTAATAAATGTTCATTTTCTTTTCCATTTTTTCCTATAGTGTATATATGTTGATTATATTTTACAAATAGTAAGTATCCAACATATTTTTTTTTTAAAATATTGTTATCTTGTTTCATAATATCAAATATTTTTTTTTGATAACTCCAAGTATCTTGATATTTTAATCCATTTAATTCTTTAAAAAGAAGTATTTTTTTTCTCATAATAAAAATGAAAATATTTTTTTAATAAAGTTTTTTTTTAAATCAAAAACAAATGTAAATTCGTTTTTTTATTTTCTAATGATTAGGTGCAAAAAAAAATATATGCCTTTATCAGAACAACAAATTATAAGGAGGAAAAAATTAGATCAGTTAAAAAAAATTGGTATTAATCCGTACCCTTCAGAAGAATATATAACTACTATTACAATTAGTGGTATATATGATAATTTTATAGATAAAAAAATAGTTAGTATAGCTGGTAGATTAATGCGTTTACGTATTTTAGGTAAAGCATCTTTCGGAGAACTTAAAGATCATACTGGAAGAATACAAATTTACATGAATAAGTCATGTTTAAGTATGGACAATATAGAAAAAAAGTATGTATATGACATTTTTTTAAAAAAGTTATTAGATATAGGAGATATAATTGGAATAAAAGGTTTTTTGTTTAGAACAAAAGTTAATGAAATTACGATATACGTAGAAAAACTGAGTTTGTTATCAAAATCTATACGTCCATTACCACAAGTAAAAAAAGATAAAAAAAATATATACGATTCATTTTCTGATGTAGAACAACGTTATAGAATGCGTTATGTTGATTTAATAGTAAATGATAAAGTTAAAAATATTTTTATAAAACGTACTCGTATTATTCAATGTATAAGAAATTTCTTAGATAAAAAAGGATATCTAGAAGTAGATACTCCTGTATTACACCCTATTCCTGGAGGAGCTGTTGCTCGTCCTTTTATTACTTATCATAATACACTTAAAATTCCTTTATATTTAAGAATAGCTAATGAACTTTATTTAAAAAGACTTGTAGTTGGAGGATTTCATGGAGTATATGAATTTTCTAGAAACTTTAGAAATGAAGGTATGGATAGATTTCATAATCCAGAATTTACTGTATTAGAATTATATGTTGCTTATAAAGATTATTATTGGATGATGGATTTTACAGAAAAACTTATAAAACACATGTTTATAAAGTTTATTTATAATAATAAAGATTATTCCACATTTTTTAAAAATTCTTTTTCAAGAATATCAATATTAGATTCAATAAAAAATTATACTGGATTTGATATAAAAGAAATGGATAAAAATGATTTAATAAATGTTTGTAAAAAATTACAAATAGAAAAATATAATAATAAAACAAGTAAATCTAAAATTATTGAAAATATTTTTGAAGAAAAATGTATAAAAAATTATATTAATCCTACATTCATAACTGATTATCCTGTAGAAATGAGCCCTTTAACTAAGAAACATCGTGATGATAATAAATTGTCAGAACGTTTTGAACTTATTATAAATGGACAAGAAATTGCTAATGCTTATTCAGAATTAAATGATCCTATTGATCAATTAAAACGTTTACAAAAAAAAATAAATTTATTAAAAAATGATAATACAAACGAAAATACAGTGTTAATTGATAAAGATTTTATACGAGCTTTAGAATTTGGAATGCCTCCTACTGCAGGAATTGGTATAGGAATAGATCGTTTAGTTATGTTACTTACTAAAAATAAATCAATACAAGATGTTTTATTTTTTCCTCAAATGCGTCCAAAAAAATGAATTATATATTATTTATTTTTTTCATTCATACCTAAAGCTTTTAATCCATTTGTTGTAGCAACTTTAACTAATTGATCTATATTGTAATAATGACAAGATTCTAGTAATACCCGTAATTCTATCCATAAGTTTCCATCTGAAAATGGTTTATATATATCACAAATATTATCAGTTCCAATAGCTACACTGATTCCTTCAGGAATCATTTCATCTATTGGAGTTACTGAGTTATGATTAGGTGTTAAATATTCATTTCTTACATGATCAATCCATGCAATTGGACAAGAAACAACCATGATATTTGCTTTTTTCATTAATTTATATACATTATATCTATAATTTTTGTTATGAGCAGATAACGATATACTATGAATAGCTACTACTTTTCCTTGCATTCCATGTTCTATAGTTTTTTTTGCTAGTTTTTCAGTTTCTTTTTCTTTCATAGAATTTAATTGATCTACGTGAACATGTACAATTTTTCCATTTTTTTTAGCTGTATCCAATAATATATCTATATGTTTCTCTTCTTTACCATAATCTCTAAGTGGTAATCCTCCTATTACATCTACAAAATCTATTGATTTATCAAACCAATATTTAGATTTTTTATCTATTACCCCCTTTAGTACTTGATTAGCAAATCTAATTTTTACTGAATTTTCATAATTATCTTTCAATTTTTTTGCAGCTTTTAATGCTCTATCTTCTATAATCTCATCAACATCAATAAAAGTACATACAGCTTGAATCCCTTGTTTTAAAAAATGTTCTAAAGCTTTTTCCATCCGTATATATATATCATCTTCTGATGCTAATCGTTTTATTTCATCTACTAAATACCACTTTTTTTTAAGTGGTAAATATGAATATTTAAAATTATCTTTATTTAAAGTATAAGCTCTATCTAAATGAGTATGAGCATTTACCCATCCACCTTTCTCCTTTATTTTTCTTAATAGTATCTTTTTAGGATTCATTTTTTATTGATATTAAATATTTGGAATCCAAATGATTTTTTTAGTGATAAAAAAATTTTCTTTAAAATATATATTTAATGGATATTCTATTGCATGGGGAAATTTATTAATTTCTTGAGAAACATCTCCTCCTTTTAAATATAATGATCCATTTTTAATTTCAGAATTAGATTTTTTTATCCAATTATGAATAACATTTATTTTTGATACTCCTCTAGTTACCATAAAATTAAATTTAATGTCTAAATTTTCTACCCTAATACATATAGGATGTACATTATGTAGATTAATAGATGAAGCAATTGATTTTACTACTTTAATTTTTTTTTTAATAGAATCTACTAATAAGAATTCTACATAAGGAAATATTATAGATAAAGGTATTCCAGGAAACCCCCCTCCTGTTCCTAAATCCATTACTTTGGATCCTGGAAAAAATGATAAAATTTTAGCTACACTTAAACAAAATAACACATGGTTTTGATAAAAAGTATTGTTATCAAATGTTTTTCTAGAAATAACATTGATAAAATTATTCCAGTATTTATATAAATGTTTTAATTCATATAATTGATTATACTGTTTTTTTCTAAGATTTGGAAAATATTTTTTAATTAATATCATAGATTTTTCATAATTAAAAATTAAAATTTATAATTTATTTAGATTTGTTGTATTCATTTCAAATTTTCTTTTATCTATGAAAAATAGATTATCTCATCGTTCACAAAATATATCTTATTCACAAACTATAGAAATGGCAGCTAAATCTAGACATTTAAAAAATAAAGGATATGATGTTATTAATCTTAGCATTGGAGAACCAGATTTTTCTCCACCTAAGTTTATATTAAATGCAGCAAAAAAAGCAATAGATGAAAATATGTTTCATCATTATACACCAGTATCTGGCTATATGGATTTAAAAGAAGCAATATGTAAAAAATTTTATCGTGATAATAAAATAGAGTATAAACCTTCACAAATTGTTGTATCCACTGGAGCAAAACAATCTATAATAAATGTTTTACTATCATTATTGAATAAAAATGATGATGTTATTATCCCTTCTCCTTATTGGGTTAGTTATCTGCAAATGGTAAAATTATGTGAATCAAATCCAGTTATTATTTCAACTAAAATAGATAACAATTTTAAGATAGATCCAAAACAATTAGAAAAATCTATTACATCTAAAACTAGATTAATTATATTTAATAATCCATGCAATCCTACTGGTAGCGTTTATAATTATCAAGAATTAAGTACATTAGTAAATGTATTAAAAAAATATCCAAAAGTTATGATACTTTCGGATGAAATATATGAATATATTTCATATTCTATAAATTCTGTAACTAGTATAGCATCATTTTCTGATGTTTATGATCAAGTTATAACATTAAATGGATTATCTAAATCATTTGCAATGACAGGATGGAGAATTGGATATATAGGAGCCCCAGAATGGGTGGCAAAATCTTGTGATAAGATACAAGGACAAATGACCTCATGTACTAATTCAATTGCGCAAAGAGCAGCTATTGCTGCCTTAGAATCATCTCCTGATAGAATTAAATATATGATAAATTCATTTAGAAAAAGAAGAGATTTAGTATTAAATATGATGAATGAAATTAATGGATTTCAGTTTAATATTCCTGATGGTGCTTTTTACATTTTTCCAAAAATTTCATCTTTTTTTGGAAAAAATTTACATGGAAAAGTTATTAAAAATTCAGATCAATTATCAGAATTAATACTTGATAATACTTATATATCTACTGTTAGTGGTAGTGCTTTTGGAAATGATGAATATTTAAGAATTTCTTATGCTTCTTCAGAAAGTAAAATTATAGAAGCTTTTACAAGGTTAAAACATTTTTTAAATTAACAAATGGGTGGATGACCGGATTCGAACCGGCGACTTTCAGAACCACAATCTGATGCTCTAACCAACTAAGCTACATCCACCGTTTATTATATAAATATAATTAATTCCATTGACAAAAACTTTTTATAATATTTTTATAATAAAAAGAAAGATTTTTAACAATCCAATTAAGAAACATGTCTTTATATTTAGAAGGATACAACAAGTGCATGTTTGCTCCTGCATCTAATGTGAAATAGATATTTTTTTTACTTTTTATTCTAAAATCCCAAATTTTGTGTATAATTTTTACAGTATTTGGTTTCATTAATAAATAATATGGATTTGATGTCATTATCATTGCATGAAGGTTTAATGCTTCTTGTTCTATAACTTTTCCAAATTCTTCTATATCTCCGGAATATAATATATGAATTAATTTTTTCATATTATTATAAGCAAGTTTAAATCTTTCTTTAGCATATGGATGTTTATTAATATTCATTAAATCATGCCCTTTAGAACTTGATAAAGCCTTTGGCGTTTCATCTACTATTAATATTGTATCTTCCATCTGTTTAAAAATAGGATGTACTATATATGGATATGGTATAGAATAAAAATTATTACTATTCTTAATTAATTTATGTTTTCCCCAAACAGAAAGTTTAGAATATATTGATCTACAAGCACTTCCTGATCCTAATCTAGCTAAAAAAGATGCTTTTTTAAAGAAAAAATCATCTTCTAATAAAGAAGATGATATTTTCTTTTCTAAATCCATTATGCAAAGCGCAATAGAACTCATAGAAGAGGCAGAAGATGCTATTCCACTACTATGAGGAAATGTGTTATAAGTTTCTATAAAAAAATTATATTTATTTAAATAAGAACAATAGAATAAAATTCTATGAAAAAAATCTTTTATTTTTTTATAAAAAACATCATTTTTTTTTCCAAGCGTATAAACTTTAATAGAAAAATTATTTTGTTTTCTTTTATGAGCAACATACTTTAAAAAAGTAACTGTATATACATTTTTTAATCTATAGCTAATAGAAGAATTAGATGGTATTTGAATTCCATTTTTATTTTTTCCCCAATATTTAATTAATGCAATATTTGAATAACTTTTTTTTTTATTATTCCATTTTCTATTATATTTATTATGCTATTTTTTTTATAACGGAAAAAATTTTTATTCAAAATCATAAATTATTTTTTTTCAATTTTTTTTGCATATTCCATCATTTTTTTATCATCTAATTCTCCTTCAGAACGAGCTATAACACAACTAGCTAATCCATTACCTATTACATTTACTGTAGTTCTAGCCATATCCATTAATTCATCAATACCAACGATTGCTAATATTGGCCATGTAGGTAACCCAAAAGAAGCTACGGTAGCTAAAAGAATAACTAAAGATGCTCTAGGAACTCCTGCTACTCCTTTAGAAGTAAGAATTAAAGTTAATCCTATCAATATTTGTTGACTAAAACTTAAAGGAACTCCTGCAGCTTGAGCTACAAAAACAGTTGCTAAAGATAAATAAAGTGTAGTTCCATCCAAATTAAAACTATATCCAGTAGGAATAACAAAAGCAATTATTTTTTTTGGAACTCCTAATTTTTCTAAATTTTCCATAAGTAATGGTAATGCAGATTCAGAACTAGTAGTAGCAAATGCTAATGAAACTGGTTCTGTCAATGCTTTTACAAAACCTTTTAATGGAACTTTTATCCAAAATAAAATAGGTATTAAAACTACTAATATAAAAATAATTAATGCAAAATAAAGAGTTAACAATAATTGAAGTAAATTATATAATATATCTAACCCCATATGTCCTATTGTATAGGCTATAGCTGACCCTACTCCTATAGGTGCAAAATACATTATTATTTTAGTAAATTTAAACATTATTTCTGATAAAATTTCTGCAAAAGAAAGAATAATAATTCTTTTTTTTTTTTCTAAAAAGACCATAGATATTCCAAATATAACAGAAAATACTACTATAGGAAGGACATCTCCATGATATACAGACTTTATAATATTTTCTGGAAAAATATGAAGAATAATATCTTGCCATGTTCTACTTTCTACTTTTGGTAATTGTTGTTCATTTATTCCTTCTGGAATAATAATTCCAACTCCAGCTTTGGATATGTTTATTGCAATAAGTCCTATAAATAAAGCCAAAGTGGTAACTATTTCAAAATATAACAAAGATTTCCATCCCATACTTCCCAATTTTTTTATATTGGAATGACTTGCAATTCCAACTACTAAAGTTGAAAATAATATAGGAGCAATAATAGTTTTTATTAATCTTAGAAAGATTTGAGATAAAAAACGTAGTTTAACAGCTAATTTAGGTAAATCTAATCCTATTTCTATTCCTAATATTATAGATAATAATATCCATATTGTTAAATCTTTTTTTAATAAAGCATATAAAATAAAAATGGATATAGTAAAACATCTTAATGCACAAAGGATAGTTTTATTTAATCTTATATAAGATCCCAAAATATGAATTCCTATACAAAATAAAACACTTATGATAGCTATAAGTAAAACTTTATTTTTTTTTATTTTCATTCTAAAATAATAATTTTTTTTTAGAAAAATATAAAACTTGGTAACAGACCCGTAGGGATTCGAACCCTAACTAACAGAACCAAAATCTGCTGTGCTTCCATTACACAACGGGTCTACAAAATTTATAATATAATGTAAATATATATTAAATAATTTAAACATTAATATTTCAATTATTATGAAAATTATAAATATTTTTGTAAAATATTAAGATATTAATATAATAAAAAAAATATAAAATAATGGTTAGAATACGTTTAAAAAGAATTGGTAAAAAACATAGACCTATTTATCACATAATAGTAGCGGACTCTCGTTCTCCAAGGGATGGAAGATTTATTGAAAAATTAGGAATTTATAATCCTAATTCAAATCCATCCATTATTACTCTAAATATAGATAATTCTATTTCTTGGATGATTAAGGGAGCTAAACCTACAAATACAGTAAATTCTATTTTTAAAAAAAATGGAGTTTTATTAAAAAAACATTTATTAAATGGAGTAAAAAAAGGAGCTTTAACTAAAGAAGAATGTTACAAAAAATTTAATGAATGGAATGTAAAAAATAAAAATTAATTGTGAAAAAAATTACCATATAAGTTTTTTACGTTTATAAAAATGGAATTAATTTTTGTTAAGTAAAAATATAATAAATCATACTAAATTAGTTTTAATTTATAGTATAAATCAATATATTTTAATAAAATAATGTGTAATAAAAAAAAATATACCAATAATAATTCTATAATATCCAAATAATTTAAAATCATTGTTTCTTAAATAATTCATTAAATATTTAATAGCAATCATGGATGTAACAAATGCAGTTATATTTCCCAATAGTAATATTCTTATATTTTTAATGTTAAATAATAATAAATCTGATTTAATATAAAAATCAAATACTTTTTTTATAGTAGCAATACTAATAATAGGAACAGACAAAAAAAATGAAAATTCAATAGAATCTTTTCTCTTTATATTTTGTAAAAGTCCAGCAACAATAGTAGTTGCGCTTCTAGATATACCTGGAATTAAAGATAAACATTGAAAAAATCCAATTATCAAGGCTCTATAATACGTAATATTATTTTTTTTTTTATTAGAAAAATTTTTATAAAAATTTTCTGATTTTAATATAAATATTCCTCCCATAATAAATGATAAAAATACTATTACTGGATTATTTAATAATATATTTATTTTTTCGTAAAAAAATAATCCAGTAATAAGAACAGGAAAACTAGCAATACATATTTTTATATAAAAGTCATAATTTTGGGTTAAAAGTTTTTTTCTATATAAAAATATTACAGATAAAATTGATCCACATTGGATAAAAACAAGAAATAGTTTTGTTATACTATTATCTAATATTCCCATTATATATGCTATAATAATCATATGACCTGTAGAAGATATGGGAAAAAATTCTGTAATTCCTTCTATAATTCCTAATACTATGGATTGAATGTAATTCATAATAATAGTATTTATACGTCTATTTTTGCTTTTATTGCATTTTTTTCTATAAATCCTCTACGAGGAGGGACATCGTCTCCCATAAGGATAGAAAATGTTTTATCAGCTTTTGAAAAATTATTTATAGTAATTTTGCGAAGAGTTCTATTTTCTGGATTCATTGTAGTGTCCCAAAGTTGTTCAGCATTCATTTCTCCTAATCCTTTATATCTTTGTATTGTCAATTGTTTTTTACTTCCTATTTCATGAATAATATCATTTCTTTCTTTATCATTCCAAGCATAACGATAATAAGATCCTTTACGTATTAAATACAATGGGGGTGTTGCAATATATATATATCCTTTTTCTATTAATGATTTCATATATCGAAAAAACAATGTTAATATTAATGTTGATATATGACTACCATCTATATCTGCATCTGTCATAATAATAATTTTATTGTATCTTAACTTATCTATATTTAATAATTTTTCACTATAATCATTATTATTTTTTATATTTATAGTAATTCCTAATGAAGTAAATATATTTTTTATTTCCTCATTTTCAAATATTTTATATTGTATAGCTTTTTCTACATTTAATATTTTACCACGTAAAGGTAAAATAGCTTGAAAATTTCTATCTCTACCCTGTTTTGCTGTTCCTCCCGCAGAATCTCCTTCTACTAAATATATTTCACAAATATTTGGATCATTTAAAGAACAATCAGCTAATTTACCAGGTAAAATTCCTCCACTTATATTTATAGGATTTTGTTTTTGTATTATTTCACGAGCTTTTTTTGCAGCTTGACGAGATTTAGCTGATAAAATTATTTTTTCTAAAATTTTTTTTCTTTCATTAGGATGTTCTTCCAAATAATTGTTAAAAAATTCTCCTACTATTTTATCTACAATACCTCCTATTTCATGATTACTCAATTTTGTCTTAGTTTGTCCTTCAAATTGTGGATTCATAACTTTAACAGAAATAACAACAGTAATTCCTTCTCTAAAATCATCTCCGGTAAATTCTATTTTATCTTTTTTATCTTTAAAATTTATCCAATTTTTATCTATATACTTTTTCAAAGTTCTAGTTAATGCTCTTCTAAATCCAGAAATATGAGTTCCACCTTCGTAAGTATTTATATTATTTACATAAGAATAAATTTTTTCTTTAAATGAAGTGTTATATAATATAGCTACTTCTATAATATTGGAATCTTTTTCTCCATGAATAAAAATTATGTCATCAATTAATGGAGATTTATCTTTATCTAATATTTTAACATATTCTTTTAATCCTTTTTCAGAAAAAAAATATTTTTTTATATTGTTATATTTATTTTCCATAAATAAATATAATCCTTTGTTTAAATAAGATAATTCATTTAAACGATTGATTATAATATCATTGTTATATATAACAGATTTAAAAATAGAATCATCAGCAATATAATGAATTTTAGTTCCATGAATAGATGTTTTTCCCAAACATTTTACAGAATAAATAGGTTTTCCACGAAAATATTCTTGTTGGTAAATTTTTCCATTTCGGTATATAGTTGCTATCAACCTTTTGGAAAGAGCATTAACACATGATAATCCTACGCCATGTAATCCTCCTGAAACTTTATAAGAATTTTTATCAAATTTACCTCCTGCTCCTATTTTAGTCATAACTACTTCAAGAGCTGATAATTTTTCTTTTTTATGAATTCCAACTGGAATTCCACGTCCATTATCTAATATAGTTATGTATCCATTTTCATGAATAGTAACCCATATTTTATTACAAAATCCAGCTAATGATTCATCTACAGAATTATCAATTACTTCATAAAATAAATGATGTAATCCTTTTATCCCAACATCTCCAATGTACATAGAAGGACGTGTTCTAACATGATCTATACCTTCTAGAGATTGAATACTATCTTCTGTATATTCTTTTATATTGCTATTTTTATTCATAGAAATCTATTGTTGTTGTATATTCAAATTTTTTTTTATTTAAACGATTTATAAGTATAATAATGTATATTTTTTATTTTATCTTAATAAACAATGCATAAATTATTGATTGGTTTTATATTTTTTTATTATAAGATTTTTTATCAATCCATTCTTTTATTTTTTTATGATGTCCAGATAATAATATTTCAGGAACTTTCCATCCTTTATAAATAGCGGGTCTAGTATAAATAGGATGAGATATATAATTAGATGATTTTTGAAAAGAATCATTTAACAATGATTTTCTGTTTTGAATTAATCCAGGTAATAATCTTACTATTGATTCTACAATAACAATTGCGGCTGTTTCTCCTCCAGAAAGAATATAATTTCCAATTGATATTTCTTTGGAAATTAAATAATCTCGAATTCTCTGATCAATACCTTTATAACGACCACATAAAATAATTATATTATTTATCAAAGATAAGTTATTAGCATATTCTTGTGAAAATAAATCTCCATCAGGAGTCATAAAAATAATTTCATCATATTTTCTTTTAGATAATAAGTTACAAAAACATTTATATACAGGTTCAATTCTAAATACCATTCCACCACCTCCTCCATAAGGATAATCATCTATTTTTTTATATTTTCCTATTCCATATTTTTTTAAATCATGGATATAGATATCAACTAATCCTTTATTAATAGCTTTTTTTATAATTGAAACAGAAAAAGGACTATAAAATATTTTTGGAACTACACTTACTATATCTATACGCATATTCGCATATTATTTTAATATTGAAACTAATAAAAAAAATCTACATTTGTAAATAATTTTTCAGTATGAATTATACTGTGTCTATTATAGGACGTTCTAATGTAGGAAAGTCTACTCTTTTTAATCGTATTATTGGTGTAAAAAAATCAATAACACATAAATATAGTGGAATAACTAGAGATCGTGTATGTGGATATTTAAAATGGAATGAAATAAAATTTTTATTTTTAGATACTGGTGGATTTAATATTTCAAATAATGATATTATTCAAATAGAAATAAATAAACAAATTATACAATCCATTAATGAATCAGATATAATTTTATTATTAATAGATATTACAACAGGATTGTTAAATGAAGATATAGAATTATCTAATATTATAAGGAAGTATAATAAACCTATTTTTTTAGTAATAAATAAAATAGATCACAAAATATCAAGTTTTGATACAGATTTTTATAGTTTAGGATTTAATAATTATTATTATGTATCAGCTGTTAATGGAATTGGAATTGTAGAATTATTAGATAAAATATCAATAATATTAACAAAAAACAATGAAAATGAATTTGAAAAAAATAAAAAAAAATTAAATGATTTAAAAATAATTCCAAAACTATCTATAGTTGGAAGGCCAAATGTAGGAAAATCTACATTAATTAATTCATTAATGAAAAAAAGTATTCATATAGTAACAAGTATTCCTGGAACCACAAGAGACAATCTATCTATTATTTGTAATAAAACAAATGAATATAAATGTATATTAATTGATACTCCTGGAATGAGAAAAAAATCAAAAGTAAAAGAAATTGAATTTTATTCAATAACAAGGACATTAAAAAGTATAGAGTCTTCAGATGTATGTTTGTTAATAATAGATGCATATTTTGGATGGGAAAAACAGGATATGAATATTTTTAATTTAATAAAAAATAATTATAAAGGAATCGTAATTATAGTAAACAAATGGGATTTATTTTATAATAATAAAAATGAATCTTTAATAAAAAAAAAATATGAGATTTTTATAAAAAAAAAGGTTTATCCAATTGATTCTCCTATTTTATTTATATCCGCTAAAAATAAATATAACGTACATAAAATAATTCCATTATCTTTTAAAATAAAAGAAAAAAGCACTATAAGGTTAAAAACTAATATTCTCAATAAAATTATGTTACCAATTATTAAAAATAATCCACCTTTATCTTATAAAAATAAATTAATAACAATTAAGTATTGTACACAATTACCATCAAATATTCCCAAGTTTGTATTTTTTTCTAATTTTCCTCAATATATAAAAAAATCATATGTAAGATTTATAGAAAATAAAATACGTTATCATTTCAACTTTAAAGGAATTCCTATAAAAATTTTTTTTAGAAAAAAATAATTTTTTGATATTGTGATAACACATTTAAAAGGAGAAATAATTGAAAAAAATAATTCATATATAATAATTGATTGTAATGGTGTAGGTTATTATATTCATATTTCTGAATATACTTATTCTTTTTTATCCAAAATAAAAAAAAAATATATATGTATTTATACTTATTTAATTATAAGAGAACATAAACATATTTTATATGGATTTTTTGATAAAAAAGAAAGAAAAATATTTTCTTATTTAATATCTGTTAATGGAATAGGACCTAATTTATCTATTGTATTATTATCATCTATTTCTCCATATGAAATAGAAAAATCTATTTATGAAGAAGATATTGGAATATTTAATAAAGTTAAAGGTATTGGTAAAAAAACTGCTCAAAAAATTATAATAGAATTGAAGGATAAAATTTGTAAAAAATCACAAGTAGAATATAATGGAATTAATATTAAATATGATACTATTAATAATGTAAAAAAAGAAGCTTTATATGCCTTACATGTATTAGGATTTTCTCACAAAGATTGTGAAAATATATTGGATGATATTTTATACAAGATTCCTGATATTTCAGTAGAAAATTTAGTAAAAAAATTTTTTGAAAAAAAAGATTGAATTATTTTATTACAAATTTTTCTTAATTACTTAAATTTAAGTACAATTTTTCTGTTATGAAATCTTTTTACCCTTCAGTCATAATACTTATTTTTATATTGTCTATATTTGATCTTATTGTTGGGTTAATTAATGATGCAGTAAATTTTTTGAATTCAGCTATTGGATCAAAAGTTTCTTCTCGTACAGTAATAATGATATTTGCTAGTATAGGAATTATATTGGGATCATTTTTATCTAGTGGTATGATGGAAATAGCGAGAAAAGGAGTATTTGATCCTTCTAAATTTTGTTTTTCAGATGTTATATTTATATTTTTATCAGTTATGATATCTGATATTATATTATTGGATATTTTTAACACATTAGGATTACCAACATCTACTACAGTATCTATGGTTTTTTGTTTATTAGGTGGATCTTTTAGTATTGCAATAATAAAAATACTTTTAAATAAAGAATCTTTTTACCATATCAATCAGTATATAAAGTTTAATAAAACTATAAATATTAGTTTAGGAATTTTTTTATCAATTATAATTTCTTTTATATCAGGATCATTCATTCATTATTTTATTCGTTTTTTATTTGGGTTTAATTATGAAAAAAAAAAATTGAGATATACTGAAGTAATATGGGCTACTATATCGTTAAGTAGTATGACCTATTTTCTTATAATAAAAGGATTATATAGTTCTATAAAAGGAGTAGATATAAATACAAATGGATTTATTACACAAATATCTTTATATATTCAACAATTAACCAATTGGATTCATCAAAACTTTTTTATTTTTTTACTTTTATTGTTATTAACATGGTTAATTGTAGCAATTATATTTATTTTTTTTAGATATAATATATTTAAATTTGTTGTATTATATGGAACTTTTTCTTTAGCTATGGCTTTCTCTGGAAATGACTTAGTTAATTTTATAGGGGTTCCTATAGCCGGAGTACAATCATATAATATATGGATTAAAGAAGGTAATCAAAATCCAGAAAAATTTAATATGAAAAGTTTGTCTGGAAATAAAGTTAAAGTTGATCCATCAATATTGATTTTTTCTGGATTAATTATGATATTAACACTTTGGTTTTCTAAAAAAACTAAAAATATTTCTAGTACAGAAATTAATTTGAGTAGACAATATGAAGGACCAGAAAAATTTTTATCAAATTCTTTATCTAGATGGATTGTTAGATTTTTTATTCATTTTGGATATATATTTAAAAAATTATTTCCAAAAATAATATATGAAAGAATAGAAAAAAATTTTAGACATAATAAAATAGAAATAGAAAAAAATGCTGCATTTGATTTGATAAGAGCTTCTGCTAATTTAACTATATCAAGCATATTATTATCTATAGCTACAATAAAAAAATTACCTTTATCAACTACTTTCGTTACTTTTATGGTTTCAATGGGTACATCTTTATCTGATAGAGCTTGGGATAGAGAAAGTGCGGTTTATAGAGTATCTGGAGTACTAAATGTTATAAGAGGATGGATACTAACTGGAATAATAGCTTTTGCTATATCTGGGGTAGTATCTTCTTTTTTATATTTTTTTAAAATTTGGGCTATACTATTTTTAGTAATTCTTATTATATTTATTTCTTATAAAAATTATAAAAAATATAAACTACAAGAAAAAAAATTTGAAGAATATAATATATTATTAAATATATCAGAAAAGAATTTATTAAGTAAAATTCATAATATTATAAAACATAATATTGAATTTTCAAAGGAAATATATACAGATTCTGTAAATGGAATTATTCAAGAAGATTTAAAATTACTTCGTAACGGTAAAAATAATTTATTAAAGTTAAAAGAAAATTATTCAGGAATAGAAAATTCTTTGATTTCAGTAATAAAAAAATTAAATAAAAATAATTTTGTAATGGGAATATTTTATTTTCATATGTATGGTATAATAAAAAATATAATTAAGTCTCTAGATGTGATTACAAATTATACATTGTTACATGTTATAAATTGTCATAAACCATTGAAATATAAACAAAAAAAAAACTTATTTTTTATTGAAAATAAAATAGTAAAATGTTTTAATTTAATAAATAAATTAAATAAAAATAATTATAATCATAACAACTATAAATATGTTAAATTATTAATAGAAAAAATACATTATGATATAATAAAAAAAATAAGAAATCAAATTAATCAGCAAGTTATAGGTATTACTAGAAATGATTACGGAACTAAAAATACATTTTTAATGTTAAATATTATTTTGGAATCAAAAAAAATATCAGAATTAATTAAAGACATAATTTTTTTATATTATGACATTTTTTCAAATAGTAAAAATTTACGGTAAAAGTATTTTATTATTATTTATTGTATTACAACACTATAATTAATTATATTAAATTCATTATTATATATATACTTAATAATTAATTTTTTATCATAAACATTTTTTATATATTAAAGACAAATAATAATTTTTTTAATTTATTTAATAAAAATATTATCAATGAACTTTTTTTATATAAAAAAAGTTGAAATTTTTCTTCTAAAAAACTATCAAGAAAAATATCGGACACTAAATTCATTTTTTTATTAATTTTTTTAAAAAAAAATATAAATAATGAAATATATAAAAAGTTCTTTATTACACCTAAAATAAATCCTCCTAATTTATTTAAATAATCCATATATATAATAGTTACAATAAATTGAATTATTCTTTTTAATAAAAAAACAATAAATACTATAAAAATGAAAGAAACAATTATAAATAAAAAATGCGAAAAATATGTTTTATCATTTATATTAAAAAATATACGTAATATATTTTTAGTAACATGAAATATATATAATCCTTTATATAATGAAAATATAAATATTGTAGGAACAAAAAGCTGTGATATTAATCCATTTTTATATCCACAAAATCCTCCGTATAGAACTAATATTAATATTAATATATCTATAAATGTCATAATATTTATTTACAACTTTATAAATAAATTTATATAAGAATTTTGTATTATTTATTGTTATTAACTAATAATCATAATTATTATGAAAAATTCAATAATGTTAAACAATGTGTGATAAAGAAATATCTAAAATAAAAAAAGAAATTGAACATTTTAAACCAAAAACACTAGAAGAATTAAATAAATTTAGAATTAAATTTCTTGGAAAAAAATCAGGAATAATAACAAATATATTAAAAAATATACATGAAATTCCTATATATAAAAGAAAAATAATTGGAAAAATTGTTAATGATTTAAAAAAAGATATTAAAAAAAAAATTTATGAAAATAAATTTAATATTAATAATAACATAAATAATGTTGATTTAACTATTACAGGTAATAGTCCTAATATAGGATCAGCACATCCAATTTCTATTATAAAGAATAGAATAATACATATTTTATCCCAAATAGGATTTAATTATATAAATAGCCCTGAAATAGAAGATGATTGGCATAATTTTACTGCATTAAATATTCCTATTTGGCATCCATCCAGAGATATGCAAGATACATTTTTTCTATGTAATAATTCAAATTTTTTATTGAGGACTCATACTACATCAATTCAAATAAGATATATGAAAAAACATAAACCTCCTTCAAGAATTTTTTCTATAGGAAAAGTTTATAGGAATGAAACTGTATCATCACATTCTAATTTTATGTTTCATCAAATGGAGGCATTTTATATTGATAAGTATGTTTCTTTTTCTAACTTAAAAAAAACCATTAATTACATTATATTATCTATTTTTGGAAAATCAATAATAAGGTTTCGTCCTTCTTATTTTCCATTTACAGAACCTAGTGCAGAAGTAGATGTATATTATAATAATAATTGGATGGAAATAATGGGATGTGGAATTATAGATCCAATAGTTTTGAAAAATGTAGATATAGATCCTGAATTTTATTCAGGATTTGCTTTTGGATTAGGAATAGAACGTTTAGCTTTAATGATTTATAAAATTAAAGATATTAGAACTTATTTTGATAATGATATACGTTTTTTAAATCAGTTTAAAGGTGAATTTTAATTTTTTAATGTTTTTCTTTGTCTAAAAACTTCATATAAAATAATACCACATGCTACAGATACATTTAAAGATGATATATTTTTGTGTATTGATGGAATACTTATAATTTTATTAGAAATTTCAATATATTTTTCATTTACACCTTTTTCTTCATTTCCAAATATTATGGCTGTAGGTTTTAAAAAATTTATATTATGCCAATTTACAGTAGATTTAATTGTTGTAGAAACAATTTTTAATCCAGAATTAGTTAAAAATTTAATAGAATTTATAATACTATTTTCTTTACATATAGGAATTTTAAATAATGCTCCTGAAGATGTTTTTATAGAATCAGAATTTATCATAGCTGTATTTTTATTAGGAACAATAATAGCATTTACTCCTGCACAAACAGAAGTACGTACTATAGATCCAAAATTTCTTACATCTGTAATGTTATCTAATATAATTAAAAATGGATTTATTTTTTTTTTATATAAATTAGGTAATAATTCTTTTATTTTAAATGTGTTTATATGAGAAATAATGGAAAAAATACCTTGATGATTTTTATTTTTTATAGGTAAAAAATGATGTTCTGATACAGAATGTATTGGTATTTTTTTTTTTTTGGATAAATTTATTAGTTTTTTATATGAATTGGATTTATTATTAAAATATAAAAATTGTTTTTGTAATTTTTTTAATATAAATATTTTTTTAATATTATAATCTGATGTTATAGCTTCTATCAATGGATGAATTCCATATATAATTAATTTTTTCATAATATTTAATAATTTTTTATAAAATTTTATCAAAAAACTTTTTAATAATATTATTCAAAAACTTATTGATAATAGTACGTATAATTTTTTTACAAAAATAAAATACAATGATAGATATAATAGAAAATAATATAGGAATAATAATAAATCCAATTAGATAGTTTTTTAAATAAAGTGAAAAAAAAAACATAGAGATACAATACATAAAGAAAAAATAATGAAATAAAATATTAACGAAATAATATTTAAGTATATTTCAGAAATTATATGTATTAATAACTTAATTAAGTTATTTTTTATAGTATTCCATTTATTATATAAAATATTTTTTATGAAAAAAAACATTTTTTTATAATTAATAATTTTTTTAAGTTCCTAATTGATCTTCTACTTGATCAAGTTCTTTTGATTTTTTGTTTTTATTCCATTTTGTTTCAAAATCTGATTTTATTTTTTCTATTTTTTCCCCAATTTTTTCTTTTACATTTTTTATATTTTCTTTAAAATTATTTGATTTTTTATTAAAAGAATTTTTAATTTTATTATTTTTTTTTTGATATATTATGGGACTAATTATTAATCCAAATATAGTTCCTATAATTATTCCTAATAATAAATTTCCTCCTTTTTTCATAAGAAAAAATATTTTAATATTTTTATACAACAATAAATTTAATCATTACAATTTTTATAAACAAAATTTAATTTAGTTATTTATAATTTATGTTAATTGAAAAAAATTTTTCTATAAAAAATTTTAATACATTTGGAATCAATGTTTATGTTAGATATTTCGTAATAATTAAAAGCATATATGATTTTTATCGTATATATACTTTATATCCATATCTTCCAAAGATAATATTAGGAAATGGAAGTAACGTATTATTTTTAAATAAATATTTTTCAGGAGTTGTTATAAAAATAGAAATAAAAGGAATAAAAATTATTTATGAAAATGATTATAAAGTAATTATTAGAGCATTTTCTGGAGAAAACTGGAATGATTTTGTAGAATGGACAATAAAAAAAAGATTTTATGGATTAGAAAATCTATCATTTATACCCGGAACTATTGGCGCTTCTCCAATTCAAAATATTGGAGCATATGGTGTAGAAATAAAAAATTACATATTAAAAATAGAAGTATATGAAATAATTAAAAAAAAAATATTTTTTATCACAAAAAAATATTGTAAATTTTCATATCGTCATTCAATTTTTAAAGAAAAAAATTATAATAAAAGATTTTTAATTGTATCTGTTTTTTTTGTTTTAAGTAAAAATAAAAAATTAAATTTATCTTATAAAGATATTCGAAATAATATAAAAATTTTAAATATTAAAAATCCTAATAATAATGATATAGCAAAAATTATTTTTTCCATCAGAAGTAAAAAAATTCCGGATCCAAAAAAAATAGGAAATGCAGGAAGTTTTTTTACAAATCCTATAATAAAAAAAAGTTTCTATAATAAATTAATAAAACATTATCCTAATATTATTGGATATTCTATTGATAAAAATAAAATAAAAGTATCTGCAAATTATTTAATTGAACATACAGGATGGAAAGGAAAAAGATTTGGAGATGTAGAAATATATAAAAAACAACCTATAATTATTATTAATTATGGAAAAGCTAGTGGAATGGATATTTTTTATATTTCACAAAAAATTATAGATGATATTAAAAATAAATTTGGAATTTATTTATCTAGAGAAGTAAATATAATTGGATCTATTATATAAAAATATTTATAAAATTCTATATTACATAATTATTTTATTTATTATATTTTTTGTAATATCTACGAAAATTTTTTTAACATTATTATTTCTTAATACAACAGGAATACCTAAATCAGAAAATTCTTGTATATCTTGTAATAAAGGAATTTCACCTAAAAAAGATAAATTCATATTTTTAGATAATTGTTTTAATTTATCTTTTCCAAATAAAAAATATTTTTTATCATTTATTTCTTTTGCAAAGAAATACGACATATTTTCAATTATTCCTAATATTGGAACATGAATAGATTTAATTTGATACATTTGAATAGTTCTAGCAACATCAGACAAGGCTATTTTTTGAGATGTACTTACTATTATTACTCCTTTTAATGAAAATTCTTGTACAAGAGATAAATGAATATCTCCTGTTCCCGGAGGTAAATCTACTATTAAAAAATCTAAACTTCCCCAATTAGTGTCATGAATAAATTGAATTAACACTTTAGTAACCATAGGGCCTCTCCAAATAATTGCTTTTCCATATTCTGTAAAAAATCCTATTGATAAAATTTTTATTCCATAATTACTCTTAATAGGATTTAAATATCCATTTTTATATAAAATAGATGGATCATTAATATCAATATTAAACATTATAGGGATAGAAGGGCCATAAATATCTGCATCTAATAATCCAACGTCATACCCCATATTTTCTAATGTAATAGCTATATTAGCAGCTATTGTTGATTTACCTACTCCACCTTTTCCAGAAGCTATAGCAATTATATTTTTTATTATAAAATTTTTTTTTTCTATTATTATTTTATTTGATTCTATAATAATTTCCACTTTCATATTTTTTATATCTATTTCTTTTTTTAAAAAATTTAAAATATCATTTTTAATTTTTTCTTTTAAATGCATAGTGGGATTAGGTAAAATCAAATTAATAATTATTTTTTTATTTACTAAATCAATTTTTTTTAATAAATTTAGTTCAATGATATTTTTATTATTAGAAAATATAACTTTTTTTAACGCGTTTTTAATCTTTTTTTTCATAATTACAATAATAAATATTTAAAAATTATGAAAAATATTGAAAATAATAATATCCATACAAAAATTATAGTATTAAAATGGATAAAATTTTTGGATAGTACTTTTATAAGTAAAATTAAACTTAATGATAAAGAAAAAATATTTTATAATTCTTTATCAGAAAAAAGAAAAAAAGAATTTTTAGGAATACGGTTAGGAATACGTTGTATATTAAAATATATAGGAATAAAAATTAGTGTTATTTATAATGAAAAAAAAAAATTTTTTTTTCTTTTTCATAACAAAAAATATATTTCTTTAAGTCATTCTTATGATAGAATGGCTATAGCAATAAGTTCGTTCAATGTAGGAATAGATATAGAGAAATTTAGATTAGATAACAAAATTATGAATATAAAAAATAAATTTATACGAAAGGATGAAAATTCTTTTATAAGAAAAAAATACGAAAAAGATTACCTACATATTATATGGGGAATAAAAGAAAGTTTATATAAATTAAGTAAAGGTATTTTTTATAATTTTTTAAAGAATTATAAAGTATCTCCATTTTGTATAGATGCAAATTCATATATATCATGTTGGATATTAAAAAAAAATTATAGCAAAAAATTCTATGCTTTTTACAGAAAAATAAAAAATTATTATTTAGTATATAGTATAGATCTAGATATATAATTTAGTATATATTTTATGTTTTTTCCATATTTTAATTATAACAATTGGATTTATTTAATATTAGATTCAATGGCAATTATATTTACAGTATTTAGTTTTTTTTTTGCTAAAAAAAATAATGTATTGATGTTCCCTGTAGGAATATTAAGTTCTATGATATATAGTTATTTAACCTATAAGAATTTTCTTTATGGAAATTTTATAATTAATATGTACTATATTGTAATAATTTTTTATGGATGGTATTTATGTATTTTTAGTAAAAAATATAATGATAAAAAAATTCCTATTACATTTTGTAATAAAAAAGATTATTTTCATACTTTAATTTTATTTTTGTTTACTTGTATATTTATTATAATGGTTAGATTTTTAAATAAAAACAACGAAAAATATTTTCATTGGGCAAATATTATTATATTAGGATTATATTTTTCTGGAATGTATCAAATGGCAATAAAAAAAGTAGAAAATTGGATATTTTGGATAATAGGAAATATATTATCTGTTTCTATATATTTTTTTAAAGGTTTTTTCTTTACAGAAATTTTATTTATAATATTAATTTTATTATCTGTAGAAGGGTTATTTATTTGGAAGAAAAAAGCTCGTTCTTTTCATATAAAGAATGAAAAAAATGATAATAGAACAAAGAATTATTTTAATTGATTAATTAAATCATTAATATTATCAAACTCTTTTTCCTTTTTATTTTTAATATCTTTTATTTTTATTTTATTTTTTTCTATTTCTTTTTTTCCTATAATAATAACAAAAGGAATATTGTTATTATGGGCATATTTAAATTGTTTACTAATATTTATAGAATTTGGATATAATTGAGTAGAAATTCCTATTTCTCTTAAATGGTTTATTATTTTATATGCATGTAACGTTTCTTCGTATCCAAAATTTATAAACATAACTTTTGCAGGATAAAAATTATGTATATTTGTATGAAATAATTTTTTTTCTTCCATAATTATATAAATTCTATCTAATCCAAATGAAGTTCCAATACCGGAAAAATTTTTTATTCCAAATAAATTAGTTAATTTATTATATCTACCTCCACCTCCAATAGAAAACATATTATTACTTTTTTTTTTGTCAAAAAATGGAACAATTTCCCATATTGTATCTGTATAATAATTTATACCTCTAGATAAAGAAATATCCCACTTTATTACTGTTTTTTTTAATGAAATATTTTTTATTGTTTTATATATTAAATTAATATCTTTTATTCCTTTTTTTCCATTAACAGAATATTTAAATAATTTGTTTAATATATTTTTTTTTTCAAAGAATTTTCCTTTAATATTCAATAATGTTTCTATTTTATTAATAGATTTTAAAGAAATTCCTTTTTGTATCATTTCTTTTTTTACTAAATCTTTTCCAATTTTACCTAGTTTATCTAATGATCTAATAAAATCTTTCCATAAAGTTTTTTTTATATTTGATAATTCTGCTAATCCTTTTAAAATATCTATATGATTAATATAAATAATTGTAGGTATATTTAATTTATTAAAAATAAAATCACAAAGTTTAAAAAATTCTACTTCTTCCCATAAAGAAGAAGAATTAATAGGTGTTATAATATCAGCATCGCATTGATAAAATTCTCTAAATCTTCCTTTTTGTGGATTTTCAGCTCTCCAAACAGGTTGTATTTGATATCTCCTAAAAGGAAAAATTATTTTATTTTTATTAGTAGAAATGTATCTTATAAAAGGAACCGTTAAATCATATCTAAGTGCTTTATTAGAAATATGATTAATTAAAGAATATTCATCAATATTATTAATATTTTTTTTTGTAAAGTTTGATAATCCTTTTTTTAAAGAATTTCCAGAATTAATAATTTTAAAAATTAAACATTCTCCTTCTTTTCCGTATTTTCCAGTAAAAGTTGATACATTTTCAAATGAAGGAGTTTCTATTGGACAAAATCCAAATTTTAAAAATCCATTTTGAATAGTTTTAATTAAAAAGTTTCTATTAAGTATTTCTATTGAAGAAAAATCTCTGGTTCCTTTAGGAATTAAAAATTTCATCTTATAATGATAAGATTATACTATTCTTTATTTTTTTCTTTTTCATGTATATTTTTTTTTAAAATTTTATTTTTATTTTTTTTATATAAAGATATAGGAGAATTAAAATTCTCATCATCTAAATAATATTTATTTTTT
Organism: Blattabacterium cuenoti; assembly: GCF_014252315.1. Classification (GTDB taxonomy): domain Bacteria; phylum Bacteroidota; class Bacteroidia; order Flavobacteriales; family Blattabacteriaceae; genus Blattabacterium; species Blattabacterium cuenoti_AI. The sequence continues at coordinate 247,641 of NZ_CP059216.1, read as the reverse complement.
TCTTTATTAGATATGGATGTTTTAGATTTTGAATTAATAGATTTATCAAAAACATTTTTATTAAAAGAAAAATTTATTTTTGAATTATTTGTAATATTTGGTTTTGAATATTTTTTTATAGAAAAATACGAATCTTTTTTTCTAGAAAAAGAACTAATTTCTTCTTTATTGTGTAATTTTTGTTCATAAGGATCTTCTAATCTATGAAAAACTTTTTTTTCTTCATGATTAATAGCTCTTTGTACTTCTGTAGGGAATCCTGTAGCTACTATAGTAACGGAAATACTCTCCTCTAGTTTTTCATCTTCTCCTATTCCCATAATAATATTTGCATTATTTCCTGCTTCTGATTGAATGTAATCACTTATAACTCCTATTTCATCAATAGTAATTTCAATTCTTCCAGAAACAATAAGAAGAAGAACGTTTTTTGCTCCAGTAATTTTATTATCATTTAATAATGGAGAATCTAAAGCTTGAATAACAGCTTCTTTTGCTCTATTTTCTCCTACGGATACCGCAGATCCCATAACAGCTGTTCCACTTTCTTTAAGTACAGTTCTTGTATCTCTAAGATCTATATTTTGTTTATAATGATGGGTTATTACTTCTGCAATTCCTTTAGCTGCAGTAGTTAAAACTTCATCTGCTTTAGCAAAGCCAGCTTTAAATCCAAGATTACCATATAATTCCCTTAATTTATCATTATTTATAACAATTAAAGAATCTACATTTTTTCTTAATGATTCTATTCCTTTTTGAGCTTGTTGTAATCTCATTTTTCCTTCAAAATGAAATGGAATAGTAACAATTCCTACAGTTAGGATTCCTTTTTCTTTAGAAATTCCTGCAATAACTGGTGCAGCGCCTGTTCCTGTCCCACCACCCATTCCTGCAGTTATAAATGTCATTTTAGTATTGGAATCCAATACACTTTTTATTTCTTCTAAACTCTCTAATGCAGCTTTTTCTCCTACTTCTGGATCGGCTCCAGCTCCTAACCCTTCTGTTATAGAAGCTCCTAATTGTATTTTTGTAGGAACAATATTATTATTTAGAGCTTGTGCATCTGTGTTACATGCTATAAAATCTACACCATTAATACCTTGTTCAAACATATAACTTAAAGCATTACTTCCTCCACCTCCTACTCCAATTACTTTTATTGCAGCTGAACGATTATTAGAAAATCCAAATTGTATTTTATTTTTTTTTTGTAAATCTTCTTGTTTCATTATTTTTTATTCTGTATCATTCAATATTTTACGAAATTTATCTGCCCAAATTTCCAAAAAAGATTTTGTTTTTTTTCTTTTTTTTAAAGAATTATTTGATAATTTATCTAATCTATTTTCATATGAATAATAATCATTATCATTATTATAAAGTTTTGTAGAAAATAATTCTTTATTATTTTCTAATTTATATCCTATATCTGATGTACATAAATATTTTTTCTTATCATCTAATCCTTTAATAACTAATCCTATTGATGTAGCATATTCTGGATTACTTATAAAACCATTTTCTCCACCTGCTATATGTTCATTAGAATAACCAATTCTAACATCCATTCCTGTAATATATTCAGTTAAAGGACGAATGTGTTTTAATTGCGACCCTCCTCCTGTCATAACTAATCCTGCAATCAATCTTTTTTTTTTTTCTTCATTTCCATAATGATTAATTTCTATATTAACATATTCTAAAATTTCACATACTCTTGTATGTATAATTTGAGATAAATGTTTTATAGATATTTCTTTAGGATCTCTTCCTCTTAATCCTGGAATACAAACAATTTCAGTTTCTTTATTTTCTCCAGGCCAAGCTGATCCAAACTTTATTTTTAATGATTCTGCTTGTCTTTCAATAATTAAACAATCCGTTTTAATATTTTCAGTAATTACATTACCACCAAATGGAATAACTGCAGTATGACGAATAATATCATCTTTAAATATAGCAACATCAGTTGTTCCTCCTCCTATATCTACCAAAGCAACTCCAGCTTCTCTTTCTTCTCTATTTAAAACAGCTTCTGCTGAAGCTATAGGTTCCAATGTCATTCCTGATAGATTTAATCCAGCAGCTTTAACACATCTTCCGATATTTCTAATTGAAGATATTTGTCCTACTACAACATGAAAATTTGCTTCTAAACGACTTCCATACATTCCTATTGGTTCTCCTATTTCTGATTGACTATCAACTTTATATTCTTGTGGAAGAACGTGAATAATTTCTTCTCCAGGAAGCATTACTAATTTATGTACTTGATCTATTAATTTTTGTATATCTTTTTGATTAATAACATTTTCAAAATCTAATCTAGTAATGTAATCATTATGTTGTAAACTTCGAATATGTTGCCCTGCTATTCCAACAATTACTTCTTTTATTTTTAATCCTGAACTATGTTCAGCTTCAGATACAGCTTCTCTAATAGCATCAATTGTTTGAGTTATATTATTTACTACTCCTCTATGAACACCTATACTCTTAGATCTACCTATACCTAAAACCTCAATTTTGTTATATTCATTTCTTCTTCCTACCATAGCTACAATTTTTGTTGTTCCTACATCTAATCCTATAGCTATATCTTGATATTCCATGTAAATTATATTTTTTTATATTACTACTGGATTTTTTTTCTATAAAACATATTGTTGATGAAATATTTTTAATATATTTAATTTATTTTCCATGTTTTTATAATTACATTCTAATGTAGAAAAATATTTTACTGTTTTTGTGTTAAAAATAATTTTATTTATTCCATTTTTTTCTATATCTACAATGTAATTTTTTAAAAACTTATCATGATTAATAATTTTAACTAATTTTAATAAATTTTTTATCTCTCCTTTTGAGAAATATCCTTTTGCAGATATTAATTTGTATGAACCAGGAATATAATTAAAACATATATCAGAATAATTTGCATTCTCATCCAGATAATATATTTTACTTCCTTCAATAATTTTTAATATTGGATTATTATAAGAAATATTTATAGTAGCATTAAGATCTCCATTTATTCCAACAAAAACTTGAGATTTTTTTATAAATGGAATATTATCGAGTTTATTTTCTATTTTTGATAAACATAATTGATTTCTATTTTTTATAGAATTTCCTATATTTTGAAATATAGCCTTTTTAATAATATTACTATATAATCGATTTATCTTTTCATTTTTAGATGGATATATTGATATAATAACATTTTTAAGTGGCCTGTTATTATGTTCTTTTTGAGATGAATAAATAAGTAAAGTCATGAACATTAGATATAATAATGTAATAAAAATAAAATATTTTTCATATTTATTTCCCATATTTTTCATATAACCATTTTTTTATTGGAATAATTAAAGTATCTATATTTCCTGCTCCTATTGTAAGAATAATATCAAAATTAAATTGTTTTTTATTAATTATTTCTATTACGTTAGAAATTGATGCTATCTCTTTATTTTTAGATTTCATTTTTATTTTTTTTATTAGTGTATGTGAGCTAATATTATCATAATTTTTTTTAGATTCTCTAGCTGGATATATTTCCAACAAAATTAAAAAATCTAATTTTTCTAGTACTTTTGCAAAATAATATTCAAAATATTTCGTTCTGCTGAATAAATGAGGTTGAAAAATACCTAATATTTTTTTTCTATGAAAACATTTTCTTACAGTTATAATTAAATTATCTATTTCTGTAGGATGATGTGCATAATCGTCAATAAATAATTTATTATTGTTATTAGATTGATAATGAATAGTATATCTTCTTTCTATACCCTTAAATAATAATAATGATTTTCTTATTTTATCTTGACTAATGTTTAAATAATCAGCTATAGATAAAGCAGCTGTAGCATTTTTTATATTATGAAATCCTGGCATAAGTAATACCATAGATTTCCAAACGTCTTTAGGAGTATGAAAATCAAAATACCATACATTATTTTTTGTAATAATGTTGTCTGTATAATATTCTTTTTTTTCTATTAATGAATAATAAATTGCATTTTTACATTTAGGTAAAAAAGAATCTTCTTTACATAAGAAAATTTTTTTATATGGATTTTTAATTTTTTTTAAAAAACTCATATAAGCATTTTCTAATTTTATTTTATTAGAATAAGTATCTATATGATCTTGATCTATAGAAGTAATACAAACTATATTTGGAGACAAATATAAAAAAGAATGATTAAATTCATCAGCTTCTGTTAGAAAAAAATCTTTTCCACTTGATATAAAATTAGATCTATAATTTCTTGATATTCCTCCTAAAAAAGCCGTAATTTTCACTCCAGAATTATATAAAATATGTCCTAATAATGTACAAGTAGTAGTTTTTCCATGAGCACCACCTATAGCAATACTAATATTGTTTTTTGTGATCATAGCAAGAACTTGAGATCTTTTTTTTATATTTTTTCCATTTTTTTTTATAAAATTCCATTGATTATTATTATTTGGAATAGCAATAGTATAAACAATTAAACATTTTTCAGAATTTATCCAATGTGGAATAAATTTTATATTATCATAATAATTAATTATTATACCTTCATTTTCTAAATCTTTTGTTATATGTGTTTTATTTTTATCATATCCATGAACTATTTTTCCTATAGAATTAAAATATCTAGCTAATGAACTCATTCCTATACCACCTATTCCTAAAAAATAAAAGAATTTTATTTTATTTAAGTTTACATAATTCATAGAATAATTCTTAATATTTCTTTAGTTATATCATTAGTAGCATTAGGTTTACCTAATTTTAACATATTTTTTTTCATTGTTTTTCTTATACTAATATTATTAACCAATTTTGTAATTGAATCTATTAATTTACATTCTAATTCTTCATTTTTAATTATTATAGCAGCATTTTTTTCTTCTAATATTTTTGCGTTTTTGTTTTGGTGATCATCTAATGAATGAGGAAGAGGAACTAATATATGAGGCTTACCTATTAAACATGTTTCAGATATTGTTAAAGCACCTGCTCTAGAAACAATAATATCTGCTGCTGCATAACATATAGATATATCATCAATAAAATCCATTATAACTAAATTAGGATGTTTTGATATTTTATTTTCTTTTATTATATCAAAATTTCCTATTTGCCATATAAGTTGTAAATCCATATGAATTAATTTTTTTAATCCACTTTTAATCCATACTTTATTTATAAAGTTATCTCCTTGACTCCCTCCCATAGATAAAATAATTGGTTTATTAATTTTTAATCCTAAATTAATACACGCATTTTTTTTACTAGGAAGATCTAAAATATTAGAACGAACTGGATTACCAGTTATAATAGTTTTTTTTTCTGGAAAAAATTTTCTTGTTTGTTCATAAGCAACACATATTTTTTTAGCATAACGAGAAAATATTCTATTTGTTAATCCAGGAAAAGAATTTTGTTCTTGTATTAGTATAGGAATTTTATTATTTTTTGCAGCACATAAAGTAGGAAAACTAACAAAACCTCCAGTACCAATAACTATATTAGGAGAAAAATTTTTTATAATTTTATTTGCTAATAAAAAGCTATTAATTAATTGTGTAAATAAAACAAATACTGAATATATAGAGTACAATTTATTTCTTCCTCCTGATAAGGATAAGCCTTTTATAATATATCCTGACTTAGGAATTTTTTTCATTTCCATATGATTTTTAGATCCTATAAATAAAATGTCAGATTTTGGTATTTGTTTTTTTAATTCATTTGCTATAGCTATACCTGTAAATATATGGCCTCCAGTCCCTCCACTACCAATAATTATTTTAGGAAACATTAAAATTTTAATTTAGATTTTTCATATATCATTCTACTAATACTTAATATAATTCCAAAACTAAAAAATGTTATCCAAATAGAAATACATTCTGTACTAATTAATGGTAGATTTTGTCCAGTAAATGGTAATATTCCTACAGATAATCCCATATTAAATAATGCTTGAATAATAATGGGGAATCCAACTGCAAACACTAATAATGTACAAAAATAATTTTGTACTTTTGTTGCAATTATTATAATTCTAAACAGAATAAGTAAATAAATAAATAATAATATAATACCACCAAAAAATCCATATTTTTCTATTATAATAGGATAAATAAAATCAGAATAAGATTCTGGTAAAAAATTTTTTAGTATATCATTTTCTGAATTTTTAACAATTTTATTATTGAATTTTGATTTTATTATTTTATAATTTTCTTCTTCAAAAGAAAATTTTTCTATATTATTTTTCCACATATTTTCATCAACGTCAATATTATATTTTTCATTACAATGTATAAAAAAAAGTATATATATTACTGAAAATAATATACCAATTAAAAACATACCTATAAGATTAATAATAGGATATCTTCCTATAAAAAGGAAAATTAAAATTGAAATAAAAATAATAATAGCATTATATCTACTGTAAGGTGATACAAGTAGTATAACTAGAAATATAGGAAATAAAAGTGGAATGAAAGAATTTATTAATTCAATTTTATCGTTTTTTTTATCTGTTAAATATCTAGCGCAATAAATAAATAAAAATAAACTTGCTATATTATAAATTTGAAAAGATTTATCAATAATAGGAATATATATAAATTTAAATATATTTATTCCAATCATTTTTTCTCCTCTAATTACTGTCATAAATAATAATATAAGTAATACTACTGGTAATACTACTGGAAGAAAAAATTTTGACATTTTGTAGAAAAATTTATAATTTATAAACTGAGTAGTAAAAAGTATAATAAATCCTGTAAATAATAAAAAAAAATGTTTAAAAAGAAAACAAAATATACTAAAGAATCCTCTTTCGTAAAAAATAACTAAACTACTACTTATAGTATAAGCAGAAAAAAAAGAAAATATTGATAATAAAGAAATAAAAATCCATAAATGTTTATCTCCTTTTATATATTTGTTAATATCTATTTTTTTCATTTTTTTTAGAATAAAAAAGATTTTTTATTTCTTCTTTAAATTTGTTTCCTCTTTCCACATAATTTTTAAAAAGATCAAAACTAGAACAAGCAGGAGATAATAATATATTATCACCTGGATTTGATAATTTATAAGAAATATAAACTGCTTTTTTCATATTATTTGTTTTAATTATAATAGGAACAATATTTTTAAAAAAACAATAAATTTTTAAATTATTTACTCCTAAGCAAATTATAGCTTTAACTTTTTTTTTTACAACAGAAATAATTTCTTCATAATTATTTCCTTTATCAATTCCTCCTGCTATCCATATAATAGGATTATTAGTATTTTTTAATGCAAAAAATACTGATCCTATATTAGTAGATTTAGAATCATTAATAAATTTAACCCCATTAATAACATATGGAATTTTTTCCATTCTATGTTCTATTGTTTGAGGAATTTTAAGAACAGAATTAACTATTCGGTTGTCAACATCTAATATTTTAGATACAATTAATGCAGCCATAATATTATATATATTGTTATTAAATAAATAAATATCCCTAATTTTATAATATGTATTATAATGTTTTTTTTCTTTATAACAAAGATTATAATTTTTATCTAAATAAAATCCATAACTTAATTTTTTTTTTGCAGAAAAAGGAATGCATTTAGGTAAAAAATTATGTTTATTTAATTCTAATCTTATTATTGGATCGTCATAATTATAAATAAAAAAATCATTTTTATTTTGAAAACAAGTTATTCTAAATTTAGAATAAATATAATTTTCCATATTATTATATATATCTAAATGATCTCTTGTAATATTCAACAAAATTGCAATATTAATATGAAAATTAGAAGAATCATCTATTTGAAAACTACTTATTTCTAATACATATAAATCTCTTTTTTTTAAAACTTCTTTAGAAAAACTAACTCCAATATTTCCTGCTAACCCTACATTAAATTTGTTACTTTTTTTTAAAATATTATATATGATAGAGCTTGTTGTAGTTTTTCCATTACTTCCAGTAATTCCTATTATATAAGAATTATTATCAATATAATATTTTCCAAATTCTAATTCGGATAATATTGGAATACCCATTAAATATATTTTTTTTATTAAATTATTTTGTTTAGAAATACCAGGACTTTTTATAATTTTATAAGATTTGTTTATAATAAAACTTTCTGTATGTCCATTTTCTTCAAAAGGAATATCATATTTTTTTAATATTTTTTTATTTTTACATGAAATTTTACCAGAATCAGATACAAATATTTCTAATCCATTTTTTTTAGCTAGTAAAGCTGCACCAATTCCACTTTCTCCTCCTCCTAATATTACTATTAGTTTTTTTTTCATGAAATTAATAATATAAATGATAAAATTGATAATATTATTTGTATAATAATAAAACGAATACAAATTGTATTTTCGTGATATCCTAATTTTTGAAAATGATGATGTATAGGTGCCATTAAAAAAAATTTTTTTTTCAATCCATATTTTTTTTTAGTATATATAAAATATAATAATTGAATAATTACAGAAATATTTTCTATAAAAAAAATTCCACATAAAATAGGAATTGTGCATTCTACTTTGTTTATAAAAAATAATGCAGAAATTATTCCTCCTATTGTAAGACTACCAGTATCTCCCATAAATATTTTTGCTGGATAAATGTTATACCAAAGAAAACTTAATAAAGTTCCGATAGTAGAACAAATAAAAATTATAGTTTCTTTTATATATGGAATATATATAAAATTAAATTTGTTAGAATAATATTTATCACTAGATATTATAGAAAAAATAAGAAAATTAAACATTATAATTAAAGAGGATCCACACGTCAATCCATCTATTCCATCAGTAATATTTGATCCATTAGATAAAAATATCATTGTTATAATAACAATAATAATAAATGTAATATAAGTATAATTATATTTATTTTTTTTACTCCAAAGAAAAAAAAAAGAATAATTGAATTCTTTTTTTTTTATAATTTTTAATAAAAATTTAGGTATATTAGTATTAATTCCTTTATTATAAAATAAATAATAATTTGAATTGAATTTTTTTAATTCATTGTTTGTTGTATTAAAATATATACTAATACCTAAAAAAATACCTATAATTATTTGACTTATTATTTTTATAATTGGACTAATTCCTTTTTTATTATAATTTATTTTAATATAATCATCTATAAATCCTATTATACCTATATATATAGTAATAATAATTAATATTAGTATATAAAAATTATTTATAGAAGAAAATAATATAGTAGATGTTATTATACTAATAACAAAAATTATTCCTCCCATTGTAGGAATACCTATTTTTTTATTTTCTCCTTTAATTCCTAATTTTCTTATATTTTCTGTTATATTATTTTTATTTTTATTCCAAATTATAATCTTTTTGAATAAAAATAAAGAAATAAAAAAAGATATAAATAAAGTAAATAAAGATCTAAAAAAAATAGGATAATAACTAATCATATTTTTTTGATAAAAAATATTTAGCAATTTTCATATCATTAAAGGAATATAATTTTCCCATTATTTCTTGATAATTTTCATGACCTTTTCCTGCTATCAAAATAATATCATTTTTCTTTGCTATAGAGATAGCATACTCAATAGCTTTTTTTCTATTTATAAATGTAATAATAGGTTTTTTATTAATAAGTTCTGAATTAAAATTTTTCATTTCCATTAATATTTTTTTAGGATCTTCATTTCTTGGATTATCTGAAGTAAAAATAGAAATATTACATGTTTCATAAACAATTTTTCCCATTATAGAACGTTTTTTTCTATCTCTATTACCTCCACATCCAATAACACATATTAAATTAATTTTGTTTTCTCCTATTATTTCTTTAATGGTCTCTAAAATAAATTTTAATCCATTTGGATTATGAGCATAATCAACTATAACTCTTATTCCTGAATAAGAAATAAATTGTTCAAATCTTCCCTTTACATAAAAGGAATAATTATTTAATTTTTTTAATATATATTGTTTTTTTTTACCTAATAAAATAGATGTAGCGTAACTAGCTAATATATTATAAACATTAAATTTTCCAATTAAATTAATAGTAATTTTATTTCCATTAATAAAAAATTGATTTTTTGTAAAAGAATTATTTAATATTTTTGCTTTAAAATCTGATTTTTTATATAATCCATAAAAATAAACTTTACTAGAAGTATTTTTTACTATGTTAAAACAATTTTTATCATCTCTATTAATAAGAGAAAAAGAATTTTCAGGTAAATTATCAAAAAATTTTTTTTTTATATAAAAATAATTATCAAAAGATTTATGATAGTCTAAATGATCATGAGTTATATTTGTAAATATACCTCCTTTGAATAATAGTCCAAAAGTTCTTTTTTGATGTATTCCATGTGAACTTACTTCCATAAAAGCATATTTACATCCTTTTTTAATTGATAAATTTAAATATTTATTAATATCAATAATATCTGGTGTTGTATTTTTACTTTTATATTTATTAGATAAAATTTTAATACCTATTGTAGAAATAAGAATATTTTTTTCTCCCATATTATTAAACATCTGATGTAATATTGTTGATATAGTAGTTTTTCCATTTGTACCTACAATACCTATAAGATTTATTTTTTTTGTGGGATTATCATAAAAATTAGAGGCTATAATTCCTAAAGCTTCTTCAGAATTTTTAACTATGATATAAGTGATATTTTTTTTTATGTAAAACATTTTTTTTTCACATACAATAACATTAGCTCCATTATTTATAGCTTCTTCTATAAAAAAATGTCCATCTATATTTTTTCCTTTTTTTGCAATAAATATTGTATTATTTTTTACAAGTTTAGAATTTATTGTTATTTTTTTTATAATTTTATTACATATATAATTACATCCTAATATCTCTAATATTATTAATCTTTTTATAATATTTTCTAGTGTTATTGTCATTAAAGCTAATATTTCAAACTTAAAATAATAAACATATTAATTTAATATTTTTTAATTTGTTTTGTAATTGAATTAAGTTTAAATTTTTTTGTTCTTTTTATTATAAACTTTTTATATTTATCAGGATTATTTTGAATTTTAAATAAATTATATGTAATAAACATTGCTATAATTATAAATAAAACACTAATTAAATAAGATCTATATAATATTATATGTCTTTTTCTTTGATATTCATTTATATCCATTTATCAATATATTTTTTTAATTAATTTAGAAATTTATATATGTAATTTTATAATTAATAATGATTAACGTTAAAAATATTAAAATATTATAATATTTTTTCTCCAATTCTCAATTTAGCGCTTCTGGATCTAGGATTTTTATTAATTTCTTTAATAGTAGGTTTTATCACTTTTTTATTAATCATTTTAAATGAAAATAAATCATAATTATTATTATAATTTATCATAGATGATAATCTTTTTTTTAAAAAATTTTTTATTAATCTATCTTCAACAGAATGATAACTTAAAATAACTATTCTTCCACCTAACATAAGTATTTCATTTAATTGAAAAAGAAATTTTTTTAATAAATTAATTTCATCATTTACTTCTATACGTATAGATTGGAATAATCTTGAAAAAAAATTTTTTCTACGTTTAAATGATCCTGATATAAAAAAAATATTTTTTAAATCTGAGCTAGTTAAAATTTTTTTTCTATTACGATATTGTAATATTTTTTTTGCAATTTTTTTTGCATTTTTAAAATCTCCATATTCACGTAATATATAAATTAATTTATCTTCTGATAAATCGTTAATTACATTTTGAGCAGAATAACAAGATTCCTGATTCATTCTCATATCTAAAGTACAATGTATTTGATTAGAAAATCCTCTTTTATAATCTTTAATTTGGAAATATGATAACCCTAAGTCTACTAATATTCCAGATATTTTTCCTAATAATTTATTATTAGATAAAAATTTTTTTATATAAACAAAATTATTATGAAATAAATAAAAACGTTTATCTTTGATTAAGTTTTTTTCAATAGATTTCTTATCCTGATCAAAAGCAATTAAAGTTGCATTTTTACTTAATTTATTTAAAATAGCGGAAGAATGACCTCCTAATCCAAAAGTAGCATCTATATAAATTCCATTTATATCTGTGATGAGATATTTTATAGTCTCTTTTAATAAAACTGGAATATGATATTTTTTAGAATCCATAATATTTTAATTTAAATAAACTATACACTATACAAATTAAAATTATGATTATTGTTATATAATATAAATATGTCATACAATTTATATTTTGTTGGTATATATAGAAAATATTTTTTTAAATAATATTGAAGTATATACAATAAGTTAAGTTTATGAGAAAAAATAAATTATGAAAATTTTTGATTGTTATATAATTAAAAATTCTATTAAATATTTTATATTCATTACTATATCTATGCAGATAATATGTATATCTATAGATATTACTAAATGTATGATTTATCAGTTATATAATAATCAAAATTTGGTAAAAAATGCATTAATATACTATTATCCATATTTATCAATATGGATAGCTATAACTTTTTCTCCTATTTTTTTATTTTTTTCAGTTATATTGTTTACATCTAAATTGGTAAAAAATTCAGAAATTACCGCTATTTTAGCTAGTGGAATTAGTTTTAAAAGAATTATAATTCCTTATTTAATATCTGCTACAATAATAGGATTTTTAACATTATTAACAAATATTTATTTAATTCCTACTATAAATAAAAAAAAAAATAAATTTCATTATCAATATTTAATAAATCCATTTCATATTCATATAAGTAATAAATCAACAGCTGCTATAATTTCAAATAATAAATATGTTTTTATAAAAAATTTTTACAAAAAAAAAAATATAGGTATAAATTTTAATTATGTAGTTTTTCATAATAAAAAATTATTTTATATATTAAAATCTAAGTATATTTTATGGTCTAAATATTCTAGATTATATCACTTATATAATTACTCAGAAATATTTTTTTATGATAATAAAAATAAAGATTTTTATAAAAAAGGATTTTATAAAATAATTAAACTTCCTATATCTCCAGAATATTTTTATCCTGAAGAAATTATATTAGAATCCATGACTATTTATGAATTAAATCAATTTATTAAAAAAAATAAAAAAAACATAAATATTTATTTATATGAATATTATAATAGAATAATTTTTCCAATTACTATTATAATATTTACTATATTAGGATTTTCTATATCTTTAAAAAAAAATAGAGAAATTATATATAATATTATTATTGGAGTATTAACTGTATTTTTTTATATATTTTTTGTGGGATTTATTAAAATAGTTTCTATTAAATATTATATTACTCCGTATATCATTTATGTTCCAAATATATTATTTGTAATAATAACAATATTATATTATAATAAAAGTAACATATACAATATATAAATTGTTGATCATTTTTTTTTAAAAATTATATTAAATATTTTTCAATACAACATTATTAAAATTTTTTATTTTACCATTTCGTAAAACAACAATATTTATTTTTTCTCCTGGTTTTTTCATTCCAACAATAAAAGAAACATCTCCAATATTTTGAATTTGTTTATTGTCTATATTTTTAATTATATCTTCATTTTTTATTCCTGCATAATAAGCAGATCCACCATTAAATACTTTTTCTACTAGTAACCCAAACTGGGGTTTTATATTTTTATTATTTTTTCTATTATAGAATTTTAAAAAATCTGATTTTGATAAATCAACCCCTTTAATTCCTAAAAATGCTCTTTTTACTGATCCATATTTCATAATATCTTTTACAACTTTTAAAACTAAATTTGATGGTGTAGCAAAACTATATCCAATAAAATTTCCTGAATGAGACGAAATAGCTGTATTAATACCAATTAAATTTCCATTAGTATTAATCAAAGGACCTCCACTATTTCCAGGATTTACAGCTGCATCAGTTTGTAAAAAAGATTCAATTGAATAATCTGTATCATCATTTAATATGCCTAAATCTCTATTTTTTGCACTAATAATTCCTGCTGTAACAGTAGAATTTAAGTTAAAAGGATTTCCAATTGCTAAAACCCATTCTCCTATTTTTACTTTATCTGAATCAGAAAAAATTACAAACGGTAATTCTTTTTCATTTATTTTCAATAATGCAATATCAGTACTTGGATCTGTTCCTATTAATTTAGCTATGTAATTTTTTTGATTATTAAGAACTACTTCTATTTTTTTTGCATTTTTTATTACATGATAATTAGTAACAATATATCCATTATCAGATATAATTACTCCTGATCCATGAAATTCTGGAACATCATTTTTATCATATTCTTTTTCTATATCATTATTTTTTCTATCATTAAAATAATCATACGGAAATCCAAAAAATAAATCTAATGGATCAGTACTATCATCAATATCATATCCATTTGTTTTTGAATAATTGTTTATATTAACAACTGAATTTATTGTTTTATTTACAGCTTTAGTAAAATCAGGATTTGATGATACATATTTAGATTCAGATGATATATTATAATCTGAAAAAGGCTTTAAATAAGAAGATTTATTTGAAAAAATTCTTTTTTTTCTTATAAAAGAAGAATTTGAATAAGGGTAAATTTTATTATTATTATTACATGATGGAAATCGTATAGGATCTTTTTCTATATATTTTTTATACGCTGTTATACTCATCATTGAGCTAATAAAACTACTTAAAATAATATAAAAAATTATTTTTTTCATAAAAAATTATAATATTACATTAATTCTGTTGATATTTATAAACAAATATATATAGTATATGGATTTATTCAAAAGAAGAATATACAAATTTTAAATTTTTATAATAAAATAATGTTTAGGTATGATTAATAATAATAAAAAAATAAATTTTTTCAAAATTCATGGAACAGGAAACGATTTTATTGTTATTAATGATATATATAATAATATTTTTAATGAACAAGATCAATATTTTTTTAAAAAATTATGTAATAGACATATTGGAATTGGTGGTGATGGTGTTATTCTAATACAAAAAGATTATGAATGTGATTTTTATATGAAATATTATAATTCAAATGGAAAAATAGGATCAATGTGTGGAAATGGAGGAAGATGTGCTATTTATTTATCTAGAATATTAGGATTATTATCAAATAAAAATAAATCAGAAACACTATTTAAAACTATTGATGGTTATCATAAAGGATTTATTAAAAGTAATAATATAATTTCTATTGAATTAGCATCAATAAAAAAAAATAAAATAGAAATTAATCCAAATTATACTTTTATAGATACTGGATCTCCTCATCATGTTATTTTTTGCGAAAAAATAATTGATATAAATGTTTGTAAAATAGGTAAAAAAATAAGATATAACAATAAATATTTAAAAAAAGGAGTTAATGTTAATTTTGTACAAATAAATAATTTAAAAAATAATAATATAAATATTCAAGTTAGAACATATGAAAGAGGTGTAGAAAATGAAACTTTATCTTGTGGAACTGGAGTTGTTGCTTCTGTAATTGCTTCTGTTGAAAATAGAAAAATAAAAAAAAATAATAATAAAATAGAAGTTGATACATTAGGAGGAAAATTATGGGTTTCATTTGATATAAAAAATGAAGAATATCAAAAAATTTATTTAACTGGACCTGTTAAATTAGTTTTTGAAGGATGGTTTTTTATTAAAAAAAATTAAAAATTTAATTTATTATGTTAGAAAAAGATTCTATTAATTTTATTGAAAATTATTTAAATAGTTTTACTCCACCAGGAAACGAAAGTGTTGGACAAAAAATATGGTTGGATTATATAAAAAATTATGTAAATAAAACTTATGAAGATCTATATGGAACAGCTGTAGCTATTATAAATCCAAATAGTAAAAAAAAGTTAGTAATTGAAGCTCATGTAGATGAAATATCTTGGATTGTAAATTATATATCAGAAGATGGATTAATATATGTATCACGTAATGGTGGAACTGATAACCAGATAGCTCTATCAAAAAAAGTAATGATTTATACAGAAAAAGGGATAATATATGGAGTATTTGGATGGCAAGCAATTCATACAAGAAAAAATTCTAGCGAAAAATATCCTAATGTAGAAAATTTATTTATAGATGTTGGAGCTAATAATAAAAAAGAAGTTTTAGAATTAGGAATTAATGTAGGTTGTTTTATTTCATATACTGATAAATTTTTTATTACAAATAATAATAAATATTTTGTTTCTAAATCATTAGATAATAAAATAGGAGGATTTATTATTGCTGAAGTAGGTAAAATGATTATAAAAAATAATGTTAATTTAAATTATGGATTATATATTGTAAATTCTGTTCAAGAAGAAGTTGGATTAAAAGGAGCAAAAATGATATCAAAATATATAAAACCTAATATCTCTATAATAACTGATGTTACACATGATACATCTGGACCTATGATAGATAAAAAAATACAAGGAGACATAAAATGTGGATTAGGTCCTGTAATAACTTATTCTCCGTCTGTAAAAAGTAATATAAGAGAAATGATTATAAAAACTGCTATTGATAATAAAATTAATTTTCAAAGATTAGTTTCATCTTATAGTACAGGAACTGATGTGGACGAATTTTCTTATTCTAATACAGGTATATTATCTTCTTTAATATCTATTCCATTAAAATATATGCATACTACAGTAGAAATGGTTCATAAAAATGATATAAAACAAACTATATCATTAATATATAAAGTACTACATAATATTAATAATAATATTAATGATTTCTTTTATTAATATTATATTTAAAAAACATAATATCTCCGTCTTGTACTAAATAATTTTTTCCTGCAGAAAAAATTTTTCCTAATTTTTTTAATTTAGTTTCATCTTTATAACGAATGAAATCATTATAGTTAATTACTTCTGCTTTTATAAATCCTTTTTTAAAATCTGTATGAATAACAGATGAAGCTTCATATGCTGTGTATAATTTTGGAATATTCCATGCACGTATTTCTTTTTTACCTGCTGTAAAAAAAGTTTTTAGATTAAGTAAATGTAAAATTGAATGAAATATAAGATTAAGATGTTGTCTATTTATATTTTTTAGAGAAATAAATAATATATCAGAATTTTCTTTATTAATTATATTTTGTAATTTTTTTATTTTTATATTATTTTCTATATGATTAATATTATTTATATTACATATATATAATATAGGTTTTATAGTTAATAATTGTAAATCTTCTATATATTTTCTTTCATTATTATTTATAAATGGATACATCCTAATACTTTTTCCTTCTTTTATAAAAGAAATCATATTTCTTAATAAAGAAGAAATGTTTTTATTATGAATTTTTATATTTTTTTTATCAATTTTTTTCAATCTTTTTTCTATAGTTTCTAAATCTTTTAGTTGTAATTCTATATCAATTATTTCTTTATCTCTAATAGGATCTATATAACCTTCTACATGAGAAATTTTTATATCATCAAAAACACGTATCATATGAATGATAGCGTTAGTTTCTCTAATATGAGATAAAAATTTATTTCCTAATCCATCTCCTTTATGGGATCCTTTAATTAATCCTGCTATATCTACTATATTTATTTCAGATGGAATAATTTTTATTGGATTAATTATTTTTTTTAATTCAAATAATCTGTCATCTGGTATTTTAATTATTCCATAATTTGGTTTTATAGTACAAAAAGGAAAATTTTTTGATAAAACTTTAGAATTAGATATAATATTAAAAAATGTTGACTTTCCAACATTTGGAAGACCTATAATTCCACATTTCATATTATTATATAAATATTATTTGTAATAATTTTTAAAATTATAATTTTTATGAATGAACAACAAAAAATGCCATTTTGGAAACATATTGAAGAATTAAGAACACGTATAATCCGTTGTTTCATTATTATTATAATTTTTATGATTATTTTAATGATAAACAAAAATTTTGTATTTGATAAAATTATTTTTGGTCCTGCAAAAATTAATTTTATCACTTATCGTTTACTTAAAAAATTAATAAAAATACTAGAAATATATAATTATTCAACTAATTATTATTTCAATAACCTGTATATACAAAATAGAAAAATATTTGGACAATTTAATGTTTATATATGGACATGTTTTATAGGAGGAATTATTTTGTCTTTTCCATATATATTTTATGAATTTTGGGGATTTATAAGTCCTGCTCTTTCTAAGAAAGAAAAAAAATATTCCATAAAAATTTTTTTTATGGTTTTTGTTTTATTTTCTATTGGTATTTTTTTTGGTTATTTCATACTATGTCCATTTTTAATTCATTTCGCATATTATTTTAAAATTAGTTATATTCCTAAAAATATTTTCGATTTGTGTGATTATATTTCATTAATCACTAATTCTACATTATTAATGGGGATTATATTTTTATTTCCATTTTTTATGTATTTGCTTACTAAAATGGAATTAATATCTTATGAATTTTTAAATAAATATAAAAAACATGCATTATTAGTAATGTTAATTATATCATCTGCAATAACTCCAGGAGATATTATAAGTACTATAATTGTTTTAATACCATTATTAATTCTTTATAAAGTTAGTTTATATATATCTTTTCATATACAACAAAAAAAACCCTCTTAATAAAAGAGGGTTAACATATTATATTATAAAATACAAATTATAATAATTAAGTATAATCATATTTTTAATATGATGTTTTTTTGAAAAAAATTATTCAAAAAACTAATTTTTTTCATTTTGTTTATTTATTACTGAAGTTGAAGAAAGATTGTTTTTCTTTTCTTTTCCTTTATAATTTGATTTTACTTTGTTGTTTTTTCTTTTTTTATAAATTGAAAAAAAATTGTTTTTCCTTCCTTTTTCTTTATAATTTGATTTTATTTTGTTGTTTTTTCTTTTTTTATAAATTGAAAAAAAATTGTTTTTCCTTCCTTTTCCTTTATAATTTGATTTTACTTTATTGTTTTTTCTTTTTTTATAAGTTGAAGAAAAATTGTTTTTCCTTCCTTTTTCTTTATAATTTAATTTTACTTTGTTGTTTTTTCTTTTTTTATAAATTGAAGAAAAATTGTTTTTCCTTCCTTTTCCTTTATAATTTAATTTTACTTTTTTATTTTTTTTATAATTTATTTTACTTTGTTTAGTTTTATTTTTATTTATATCGATTTTTTTTATTTTTTTATCAACTGAAACTCCATTTTTTTTATTTGATTTTGTAGTTATAATATCATTAGAATTATTTGATATATTTATATCTTTATTACTATTTGTGTTATTTGTGTTATTTGTGTTATTTGTGTTATTTGTGTTATTTGTATTATTTATATTATTTGTGTTATTAGTGTTATTAGTATTAACATTAGATTCATTTTCATTATTATTTGGATCTATATTTTCTTTATCTTTTACTGATCTTTTTATAAATAAAGGATTTTTATTATCGTTAGATTTATCAGTACTATTAGGAGTTTTTTTTCCTTTTTCTTTTTTAATATTGTTATTATTATTTTTATCTTTAATTATAGATGGTAAATAAGGTATTTTTTTTACATTCACAGAATTAATTTTTTTAATTAGTTCTTTGTTATCTTTTAAAGATTTTCCAAAACGGAAAATTAATCCTAAATCATGTTTCCAAAAATCTAAATAATGTCTTGATTGTTTTGCAAATACATGATTATATACACTATTCATATTTAATCCTACATTAGGTGAAATCCAAAAATTAAGGCCAGCTCCACCATCTATAAAAATAAAATTTTTTCTAATAATTCTATATATATCCGAGTCTGATATATCTAAAAATCTATTCATATATGCATTAGTTCTATGATATCCACCACCAATTCTAAAATAAGGATCAATTTTATAATGTGGAGTAGGATGTATTTTCAATCCATTACCTATTTTAAAAAAACTTGCATCACCTACTTTCCATCTTAAATTTCTTACCATACCCATAGATCCATCCGTATAAACTCCTAAATGATCGTTAAAATTATATCCAGCTATTGCATCAATAGATGGCCCAATACTATTATTTTCTTTCGAAAAAAATCCATTAAAAGGATGTTGTACTGGAAAATAATTTACATCATGTACTCCTATTTTTACGGACCATTTTTTATTTATATCTTGAGAAAAGACGCTCGAAAAAAGGGTAAAAAAAGAGACGATAAAAAGACTGAAGTTTTTCATATAATATATAAATTTCTTTTGAACCTAATAACAAATATAAATATTTTACTATTTTATTTTAGTATGTTAGTATGTAAATTAGTATGTAAAAGGTAAAAGTATTTAAATATAATTTTTTTTTATAGATCGATTAATTTCTCGTATTGAATCTTTCATTTTTATAATTTCACGTTTATCATGCTTTTTTTTACCTTTTGATATCGCTATTTTCATTTTAGCATATCCTGTTTTACTAAAAAATATTTCTACAGGTATAACCGTAATTTTTGGATTTAATATTTTTTTACTTATTCTTAATAATTCTGATTTATTTAATAATAATTTTATTTCTCTTTTAGGATAAAAATTATCATTAAAACAAAATTTATATTTTTCTATATACATATTTATAGAATATAATTCTCCATTTCTAATTTGACAAAAACTATCTGAAATATTTACTTTACTTTTTCTTATAGATTTTACTTCTGATCCGAAAAGTTGAATACCAGCTACGTAAAATTCCAATAAATGATAATTAAATTTTGCTTTCCTGTTTGTAATTTTCATATTATAATTTATTACTTTTGTGTAAAGTATATAAAAATATTTCTAAATATTTTTTTAAATTAGTATTGAGTTAAAATGAACGTAAATTATTTGAAAAATTTGTGCAATCAAGTAAGAAGAGATATTTTACGAATGGTATATAATGCACAATCTGGACATCCTGGTGGATCTCTTGGATGTACTGAATTTTTTGTAGCATTATTTCAAGAAATAATGCGTTATAATCCTAAAAAATTTACTATGAACGGAAAAGGAGAAGATGTTTTTTTTCTATCTAATGGACATATATCTCCTGTTTATTACAGTGTATTAGCTAGATCTGGATTCTTTTCTGTAAAAGAATTATCTTCTTTTAGAAAATTAAATTCTAGATTACAAGGACATCCTTCTGTTCATGAAAAATTACCAGGAATAAGAATATCGTCTGGATCTTTAGGGCAAGGAATGTCAGTCTCTATAGGATCAGCTATTTCAAAAAAATTAGATAAAGAATTAGATTCAATAGTATATAGTTTACATGGAGATGGAGAATTAAATGAAGGACAAATTTGGGAAGCTATTTTATATGCAGGATCTAAAAATATTGATAATTATATTGCAACTATAGATTATAATAAACAACAAATAGATGGATCAACTGATGAGGTTTTATCTCTTGGTAATTTAAAAAAAAAATTTCAATCATTTGATTGGGAAGTTTTGGAAGAAAAAAATGGTAATAATATTAATAATGTTATTAATATTTTAAAAAAAGCAAAAAACAAAACTAAAAATAAAAAACCTGTTATAATTATTTTACACACTCAAATGGGATATGGAGTTGATTTCATGACTGGAAATAATGTTTGGCATGGAAAAGCTCCTAATAAAAAACAATTAGAAACAGCATTAATGCAACTAAATAACAATTATTTGATAGAGGATTATCCGTTGTAAAAATAACTTATTTATGAAAATGTATGAAGATAAAGGATTAAAAGAAACTAGAGCTGGATTTGGAAAAGCTTTGACTTTTTTAGGAGAAAAAAATGAAAAAGTAATTGCATTATGCGCAGATCTTTCTGGATCTTTATTTATGAACGAATTTTCTAGAAAATTTCCTGGAAGATTTTTCCAAATAGGTATAGCAGAAGCAAATATGATAGGAATAGCAGCTGGATTAAGTATTGGAGAATATATTCCATTTGTTGGAACATTTGCAAATTTTGCTACATCTCGTGTATATGATCAAATACGTCAATCTATTGCTTATTCATGTAAAAATGTAAAAATATGTGCATCTCATTCTGGATTAACGTTAGGTGAAGATGGAGCAACTCATCAATGTTTAGAAGATATTGGAATGATGAAGATGCTTCCTGGAATGACAGTTATAAATACTTGTGATTATAATCAAACTTATGCAGCTACAATAGAAATATCTAATTATTTTGGTCCTGTATATTTAAGATTTGGAAGACCTCCAGTTTCTAATTTCACTGAAAAAAATCAAGTATTTAAAATTGGAGAAGCTATTAGATTAACAAAAGGCAAAGACATTACAATTGTAAGTACTGGACATTTAGTATGGGAATCATTAGAAGCATCAAAATTTTTATATGAAAAAGAAAAAATTGAATGTGAAGTTATAAATGTTCATACAATTAAACCATTAGATGAAAAAACAATTTTAAATTCTATTGATAAAACAAAATGTATTATAACAGCAGAAGAACATAATTATTTAGGTGGATTAGGTGAAAGTGTTTCAAGATTAATTACTACTAGTAGATACAGTAACATTCCTCAAAAATTAGTAGCAGTAAAAGATACTTTTGGAGAAAGTGGTAAACCTATGGAGTTATTAAAAAAATATAATATAGATAGAGAATCAATTATAAATAATGCAAAAGATTTATTAATGATAAAAAATAAAATATCATGAAAAATATTCAAAAAATTGTTCATGAATGGATTATTAAACATGGAATTCGTTATTTTGATATATTAACAAATACTATATTATTGTCTGAAGAAGTAGGAGAAGTATCTAGAATAATTGCTAGAAAATATGGTGAACAATCAAAAAAAATAAATTTAAAAGAAAAAAATGAAGATCTTGGAGAAGAATTATCAGATGTTTTATTTGTTATAATTTGTTTAGCTAATCAAACTGGAATTGATTTAGAAAAATCATTCAATAAAAAATTAGAAAAAAAAAATGAAGATCATAATAGACATCATGAAAATAAAAAATTAAAAATGAAATGAGGGAAAATATATCTTCTATTAGAATATATAAAAAAAATGATTGTTTAAGTGGAAATTTATTTATATCAGGATCTAAAAGTATTTCTAATCGTCTTTTAATATTAAAAGCTCTTTATAAAAAGGATATTTATATAAAAAATATTTCTAATTGTGAAGATACTATTGTATTAAAAAATAGTCTAGAAAGTAATGGTAATACTATAGATATACATCACGCAGGTACTGCTATGCGTTTTTTAACTTCTTATTTGTCTATAATAGAAAATAAAACTACTGTATTGACAGGATCTGATAGAATGAAAAATAGACCTATATCTATTCTTGTAGAAAGTTTAAGAAGTTTGGGAGCAAAAATAAATTATTTAGAAAAATCTGGATATCCTCCAATAAAAATTTTTGGAAGAAATATATTAGGTGGTGAAATTCATGTAGATGCTAGAGTAAGTAGTCAATATATTAGTTCTTTAATGTTAATAGCAAGTAAATTTAAAAAAGGATTAAAAATTTTTTTACAAAATAAAATAACTTCTGTTCCTTATATTAAAATGACATTTGATTTATTAATATCAGCAGGAATAAAAATAAATTGGAAAAAAAACACTATTCATATTTTTCCTGGAAAAAATAATATAAAAAAATATTTTAATATAGAATCTGATTGGAGTTCAGCCTCATATTATTATTCTATAGCAACTATTGCAAAAAATAGTAATATTATATTAAATTCATATTACAATAATAGTTTACAAGGAGATAGAGAAGTATCATACATATATGATAAACATTTTGGAATTTCTACTCAATTTAATGGAGATAAAATATTTCTTTTTAAAAAAAAACCTTTTTATAAAAAGAAAATAATTGAATTAGATTTAAATAAAACTCCAGATATTGCACAAACTATTGCTGTAACATGTGCTGCTATTGGAGTTAAATGTAATTTAAAAGGGTTAGAAACTCTAAAAATTAAAGAAACAGATAGATTAAAAGCACTAAAAAATGAACTTATAAAATTTGGAATTATTACAGAAATAACAAATTCTTGTTTTAAGATTAAAAATTTTACAATAAAAAATAAATATAATTCAATAACAATAAATACTTACCAAGATCATAGAATGGCCATGTCTTTTGCTCCTTTTGCTTTATTAAAAGATTATTATAATTTATATATAAACGATCCATGTGTTGTAAATAAATCATATCCAAATTTTTGGAATGATTTAAAATCTATAGGATTTGTAATTGAAACAAATTAATTTTTTTTTAATCATAAAAAAATTTAATTTGTTTTCATGGCCCATTCGTCTATTGGTTAGGACGTCAGGTTTTCATCCTGGAAAGAGGGGTTCAATTCCCCTATGGGCTATAATATTTTAATTTAAAAAAATGGCTAATCATTCATCTTCTATAAAAAGAATTAGACAAAATTATTCTAAACGATTTAGAAATAGATATACATATAAAAGTACAAAAACTTTTATCAAAAAGTCTTTGTCTGAAAATATAAAGAAAAATTTTTCTAAAATAATTTCTATGATAGATAAGCTTTCTAAAAGAAAAATAATACATTTTAATAAAGCTTCTAGATTAAAAAAACAAATACATAAAAAAATATTTAATTGATAAAATAAATTATTTATATGTTTTTAATTTTATTATTTTCATTATTTCCATATGATTTATATATACATTTTATTATTAAATATTGTCATTTAATAATATGAAAAATAAATATCCAATAGGAATATTAGATTCTGGAATAGGTGGTCTTATTATTGCTAAAGAAATAAAAATACAAATGCCAAATGAAAATTTAATTTATTTTGGAGATAATATAAATATGCCTTATGGTAATAAATCCAAAAAATTTATTGTTGATAATGCAATAAAAATTATTTCATTTCTTTATGAAAAAAAATGTAAGGCTTTGGTAATAGCTTGTAATTCAATAACATCTAATGCCTTGGATATAATTTTAGAAAAATTTAAAAATAAAATATTAATATTTAATGTAATAGATCCTATTATTAAAAATAATATACTTTTATCTTATAAAAAGATAGGAATAATTTCTACTCCTTCTACTATCCGTTCAAATTTTTATTTTAATAAAATAAAATATTATTATCATCATTTGGATATAGTTCAATTATCAATACCATTACTTGCTTTTTTTATAGAAAATGATTTTAATATAAAAAAAATAATAGACTACATAAGAAATTATTTAATACACTTAAGGTCAATAGATATTTTAATTTTAGCTTGTACTCATTATTTATATATAAAAAATGAAATATATAAATTTTATAAAAAAAAAGTTTATTTAATAGATATTCAAAAAATAGTAGTAGAAGAAATAAAAAAAAAATTGATAAAAAAAAGTTTATTATCTTTAAAAGATAAAAGTGATATTCAATATCCAATTTTTTATCATACATCTAATAAAAATAATTTTTTTCAAAAAAAAGTTCAATTATTATTTGGAAATAAAGTTTTTATAGAACAACATAAATTTAATTAATTATTTCTTATTTGTGAATCAATTACAGCTATTGTTGATAAATTTACTATTTCCTCTATACTAGATTGCATTTGCATAACATGAGCTGGTTTTTTCATTCCTAACATGATTGGACCAATAGTTTTAACATCTCCTAATCCTCTAATAAATTTATATGTTAAATTACTTGATTCTAAGTTTGGAAAAATGAATATGTTTGCTTGTTTTTTTGCAAGTTTAGAAAATGGAAATTTATTATATAATAATAATTCATTTAGAGCAAAATCAGGCTGTATTTCTCCATCCACTATTAATTTAGGATATTCATTATGTAATATTGAAACAGTTTTGGCCATTTTATATGAAGTTTTTGAATTTGAAGAAAAATTTTGAAAAGATAACATAGCTATACGAGGTTCAATTCCAAATTCTTCTACTATACTAGAAACCATTATTGCTATTTTAGCTAATTCTTCGCTTGTAGGATCTGGAATAACAGCTGTATCTGCTAAAAATAATGGTCCTTTTTTAGTTAATAAAATCATCATTCCCGATATTTTATAATCATTTTTTTTCTTTCCTATAACTTCTAACATTGGACGTAAACTTATAGAAAAACTTCTAGAATATCCTGTAATAACTATATCTGCTTCTTTTTGATTAACCATCATAGCTCCAAAATTATCATTATTACGCATATGTATTTTAGATTCATATAAAGTTAATCCTTTACGATTTCTTTTTTTCCAAAATATTTTTGCATATTTTTTCAATTTTTCTTGATTTTCTTCTTTTTCTGGATCTATAATTTTTAAATCTATATCTAATTTATTTTTTTTAATTATATTATTAATTCTATTTTCATTTCCTAAAACTATAGGAGAATGAATTATTCCTTCTTCACTAAGAATTTGTACAGATTTTAGGATATTATATTCTTCTCCATTACAAAAAACAATTTTTTTAGGGTTTGTACGAGCTCTATTTTGTATCATTCTTAACATTTTACTTTCATACCCCATTCTGTCCAAAAGTTTTTCTTTGTATAATTTCCAATTTGAAATTGGATTTTTTGCTACTCCGGAATTAATAGCAGCTTTAGCTACTGCTGGAGCTACACGAATAATTAATCTATTATCAAATGGTTTTGGAATGATATATTCCTTTCCAAAAGAAATGTTTTTTTCATTATAAACTATATTGACTTGTTCTGGAACTGGTTCCTTTGCTAAGGAAGCTATAGCATATACAGCAGCAAGTTTCATTTCATCATTAATAATACTTGCTTGAACATCTAATGCTCCTCTAAAAATATAAGGAAAGCCTAAAACATTATTTACTTGATTAGGGTAATCACTTCTTCCAGTAGCTATAATTGCATCAGGCCTAATTTTTTTTGCTAAATCATAATCTATTTCAGGATCTGGATTTGCCATTGCAAATATTATGGGATTTTTTTTCATATTTTTTAACATACTGGGAGTCAATATTCCTCCTTTAGATAATCCAATAAAAATGTCTGAATTTTTAATAGCCTCATTTAATGTTTGAATTGGATGATTTATGTCTACAGAAAATTCTTTTTTTTCTATATTTAAATCATTTCTTGATTTGTGTAATAATCCTTTACTATCAAACATAAAAATATATTTTGAATTTATTCCAAGTTTTTTATATATTCTTGCACAAGAAATAGCAGCAGCTCCTGCTCCATTTACTATCATTTTTACATTATGTATATTTTTTCCAACATAATCAATAGCATTTAGTAATGCTGCACCTGAAATAATAGCAGTTCCATGTTGATCGTCATGCATTACAGGAATATCTAATTCTTTTTCTAATATTTTTTCTATTTCAAATGCTTCTGGAGCTTTAATATCTTCTAAATTGATACCTCCAAATGTAGGAGCAATAGCTTTTACTATTTCTACAAATTTTTTTGGATTAGATTCATTAATTTCTATATCAAAAACATCTATTCCAGAAAATATTTTAAATAAAAGAGCTTTTCCTTCCATTACAGGTTTTGAAGCTAATGCTCCAATATTACCTAATCCTAATACAGCTGATCCATTAGTAATAACCGCTACAAGGTTTCCTTTAGAAGTATATTTATAAACATTTTTATAGGATTTTACTATTTCTTTACAAGGTTCTGCTACACCAGGAGAATAAGCTAAAGATAAATCTCTTTGGTTATTATATTTTTTTGTTGGTATTACTTCTATTTTTCCTGCAGGAAACTTACTATGATATTTTAATGATTCTTTTTGAAGGTTTTTTATATTTTTTTTCATTTTAATTTTTATAATTTTTTTTATCATTTCCATAATAATTCTTTTTCAAAAAAATATTTTTTTTTATTATGTTTCCATCTAATTATAATTTTATATTGGCCTTTTTTTAAAAAATTTTTATTAATAAAAATTTTTTTATTTGATTTGTTTTTAACAATTTCGAAATTTCTTGTAAAATCTAAATTTTTAGAAGAATATCTAAGTAAAGTTATAATTCCATGAGTATTATAATAATAAGATGGAAATAATATTTCAATTCCATTATTAGTAGTTTTTATATCTATTTTTTTTGAAATTTTTGATGCATTTTTTTTTTCATTAATAATATCTTGATATTTTATCTCTTCTTCATAATAATTTTCCGAAATTAATTCTCTTTTTAAATTTGGAAAAAAAAATGAAATATAAATTATAAAAATAATGAAAATGATTAAAGAAAATATAACGCTTATTTCCCATTTTGATCTCATTTTTATAAATAATGTTTTATTTTTACTGAATTATATAAATATTTATTATTTTTATTTTATTTAAACATTGTAATTGTAAAAGCATTAAAAATTATTTCCAATCTATTATTTTTTTTCCTTGAGGATTTTTTTGTTTTAATGGTTTATTTTTTTCTTTATTTATAAAATAAACATAACTAGATATTTTTTCAATATCATTTCCTTTAATTTCACCATTTTTTCCAAAAGCACGCATTGTAGGATTTTTTTCGCTTCCATTCCAAATCAAATAAAAAATATTTTTGTATAAATCTTTTTCTATAACATTAATCCAATAATCGTCTGTTAAATTAGGGCCTATATTTCCACTACCATCTTTTTGATGGCAAGTAGAACAATTTTCTTCAAAAAGAATTTTTCCTTCATTAATTAATCTTTTTTTAAAAAAAGATTTTTCCAAAGATGCTTGTGGTTTTTTTTGTTCAAAAATTTTAATATTATACAATTGTTTTTTATATGATAAGTCATATTCTTTATATGGATTAGAAAAATCTAATAATAAATAAGAAAGTAGATATATTACAGAGAATATTACTGTAATATAAAAAAGGTGAACCCACCAAATTGGAAGTTTGTTATCTAGTTCTATAATTCCATCAAATCCATGATCTATTGTTTTAATTTTTTCATTATCATTATTTTTTTTATGAAAAAAAAATTTATAAAAAACATAAAAATAATTTCCTTCATTTTTTTCTATAATTTTTCTTCTTTTTTCTTCAGATAAAGATTCTATCTTTTTTTTAAAAATTATGTTGTTAATGTATTCTAATATTATTAATAACAATATTATTATAATGAAAAAAAATATAGAAATAAAATTAGTTATATAAGATAATTTATCATAATGTTTAAAAAATATATAAGATATAAATACTATAACAGACAAAAAAGAAGGGATCATAATAAAAGAAGAAATTTTTGATCTCATCATTGTTTTTTTTTATTCATCTATAGGAATTGAACTATTTTTATCATAATATTTTTTAGGTTTATATAAAGTTATAAATAATATTAATGAAAATATTATGAAAAATATTATTAATACAATTGATTGAAAAATTCCTATATTTTTTTCTTTTATAAAAAAATTTTTAAAATAATTCATCTATACATCTATATTTATATTTTTATATCTGTTCCTAATCTTTGTAAATAAGAAATTAAAGCTATAACTTCTCTTTTTTCCAATGGAATAAATTTTTCTTTATATATTTTTTTTTGTTGATTTATTTCATTTATTAATAATGGATATTCTTTATATATTTCTAATACAATTTTTCTTGCTTGAATATCCATGTCATTGTTATAATTTTTTAAATATTTTATACTATATGGAACACCTAATCTAATCATTGATTTAATTTTGTTATATGTGTTAGATCTATTTAATTTATTATATATTAACCATGGATATCTTGGCATTATAGATTTAGGAGAAGTGGATCTAGGATTAAATAAATGATTATAATGCCAAGAACTAGGATTTTTACCTCCTTCTCTAGCTAAATCAGGGCCTGTTCTTTTAGATCCCCATAAAAATGGATGATCGTAAACAAATTCTCCAGCTTTAGAATATTCACCATAACGAACTACTTCATCTCTAAAAGGACGTACTTGTGCACTATGACAAGAATTACATCCTTCTCTAACAAATATATCTCTACCTTCAAGTTCAAGAGCTTTATAAGGTTTTACATTATGTATTGTAGGAACATTAGATTTAATTACTATAGTAGGAATGATCTCTATAGCACCACCAATAGCTACGGCTATAAATGACAAAATAGTCATTTGTACAGGTTTTTTTTCTAACCAATCATGAAAACTTTTATTTTCTACATAATAATTATAATTATTATAATGAAATTTTTCGTTTTCTATAAAATTTCCATTTTTTATAGTTTTTAAAATATTATAAATCATTAAAATGAATCCTATTAAATAAATTAATCCACCAAAAAATCTTATTTTATAAAATGGAATAATATGTATAACTGAATCTAAAAAATTTTTATAGTATAAAGTTCCATCAGGGTTGAATTTTTTCCACATTAATGATTGTATAATTGAACCAAAATACATAGGTAATATGTATAAAATTATCCCTATAATACCTAACCAAAAATGTATATTTATTAATTTTTTAGAATATAATTTAGTTCTCCAAATTTTTTGTGTTATCCAATATATTATTCCAAAAGCCATAAATCCATTCCATCCCAAAGTTCCTAAATGAACATGAGCTATAACCCAATCTGTAAAATGACCTATTGAATTTAAAGTTTTAGTAGCTAACATAGGCCCTTCAAATGTTGCCATTCCATAACAAACTATTCCAACAACGAAAAATTTAAGTATAGGATTTTCCTTAAAATTTTTCCATGCATCTCTTAACGTCAATAATCCGTTAATCATTCCACCCCAAGAAGGAGCAATTAACATTATAGAAAATATAGTACCTAAAACTTGAGCCCAATTTGGTAATGAAGTATACATTAAATGATGAGGTCCAGCCCATATATATATAAATATTAAAGACCAAAAATGAATAATAGAAAGTTTATATGAATATATAGGTTTATTTGATGCTTTTGGAACAAAATAATACATTAATCCAAGAATAGGAGTTGTTAATATAAATGCAACAGCATTATGTCCATACCACCATTGCATTAAAGCGTCTTGTACTCCTGCATATATAGAATAACTTTTAAAAGATATAAGAGATATTGGTAATTCTAAATTATTAAATATATGTAACATAGCAACTGAGACCCATGTCCCTAATAAAAACCATATACTTACATATAAGTGTTTAATTTTTCTATTTAAAATACTTCCTATCATATTTATTCCATAAATAATCCATACAAATAATATTATTATATCTAATGGCCATTCATGCTCAGAGTATTCTTTACTTGTATTTATTCCTAAAAGGAAAGTTATCCATGTAAGTATAATGAATAATTGCCATCCCCAAAAATGTATCCAACTTAAAATATCACTAAATATTCTTGTTTTTAATAAACGTTGCAAAGAGTAGTAATATCCTGTAAATATTATATTTCCTACGAATGCAAATATAGCTGTATTTGTATGTAACATTCTCCATCTTCCAAATCCAAATATTCCTTGTGTATATTTTAATTTGTTTCTAAAAATAACTTCAGGTAATTCTGGATAAAACAATAGTAATGCTATAAATAGTCCTGCTAAAAATCCAATAAGAGCCCAAAAAATTGTAGCATATAAAAATGCTTTTACTATATTATTATTATAATAATTAATTAAATTTTTACTATTATTTTTTATTTTTATCATGAAATAAATTATTTTTATTTTTTGATTTTATTTTATAATCATCCATTAAAATTCTAAATTTGGGCGTTTCATAATCATCAAATTGTCCATAATAAATGCTACATAAAAAAAATATTAGAAATAGTATTCCAACAGAAACACTAGATAATATCATTATAATTATAATGTCCATAACATAAAAAATATTAATAATTTTATAAATTAATTTTCTTTGAGATTATAAATGTAGATATAATAGAAAAAATAATAACAGAAAAAGAACTTAAAGGCATTATAATAGAAGCAATAAGAGGATTTAATATTCCAATAATTGAAAAAAAAATTCCAATTATATTATAAAAAAAACTAATAATAAAATTAATCATTACTAATATTGAAGATATTCTAGATATTTTCAAAAATAAGAAAATTTTACTTAAACAATTGAATTGAATAAATGCATCACAACTAGGAAAAAAATTAGATGGATTTTCTGAAATAGCTACTCCAACATCACTTTGATTTAAAGCAGCACTATCATTAATTCCATCACCAAACATCATTATTTTAGATCCATTTTTTTGTAATTTTTTAATATATTTTAATTTATGTATTGGACTTTGATTAAATAATACCTTACTTGATTTTGGTAATATTGACTTTATATATTTTTTTTCTACATTATTATTATCTCCAGATAATATTATTAATTTATAATTATATTTTAATTTTTCAAATATTTTTTTTATGTCTTTGTGATAAAAATTTCTAAATGTAAAATATCCTATAAATTTGTTATTTATAGATATAGCAACAATTGTATTTTTATTATTAATATTTAATCCTAAATATTTTGAAGAACCAATTTTTATTGGAATATTATTAATTGTACATTCTAATCCTTTTCCTAATATTTCTTTAAATTCTTTTATATGATAAAAATTTTTTATAGATAAAAAAGATAATAATTTTTGACTTAATGGATGAAAAGAATTTCTTAGTAAAGAAGCTATCATTTTTTTTTTATTTTTATTAATTTTTTTACCTATAAAATTAATTTCATCTTTGTTAATATCTGTTAATGTTCCTGTTTTATCAAAAACTATAGTATTTATATATGAAATTTTTTCCATAGTATAAATGTCTTTTATATAAAATCCATTTTTTGAAAATAATTTTATTATATTTCCAAATATTAATGGAGAAGATAAAATTAAAGCACAAGGACATGTAATAATTAAAATAGAAAAAATAGTGTATATCATTTTATTTATATCTCCTTTTAAATACCAAAAAAAACCAGATGATACAGATATAAAAAGTATAAATGGGACAAAATATTTACTAAAATTATTTGTAATAGAATTTAAGTAACAATAATTTTTCTTGTTATTATTTTTTCCTTTTTTCCATAAATTACTTAAATAACTTTGATTAACGTTGTTTATTGCTTTTAAATAAATAAATTTTCCTTTTTGTTTAGATCCTGCATAAATTTTTTCTCCTATATTTTTATTTATTAATTTAGATTCTCCTGTAATAAAACTATTATCTAATACAGCTTTACCTTTTATTAATAATGAATCTACTGGAATAATTTCTTCGTTTTTAATTAAAAATATATCTCCTATTTTCAATAATGATAATAATATTTTATTTTCTTTTTTATCTTTAATTTTTGTTATTAATAATGGATAAAGAGATTTATAATTTTTATTGAATGAGAATATTTTATTATGAGTATAAACCTGGAAAATCTTACTTAATAATAAAAATAACGAGAAACTAGAAAGACTATCAATATATCCAGAACTTAAATCTAATAAAATTTGATAAATACTCCAAAAAAAAATAATTAATAATCCAATAATAATAGAGATATCTGTATTAATAATATTTTTTTTTATTCCAAACCATGCTTGTTTTATATGATCTTTAATAGATATTATAAATGTAGGTATCCCCAAAAATAATATCATATAACGAAAAAAATATCTATGATTTATATACCAATAATCATTATATGATCCTATATATTCTGGTATAATTAACATCATAATATTTCCAAAACAAAAAAATGATATTGCTAGTTTAATTAAAAATTTTCTATTAAAATATTTTTCATTATTATGAATAAAATCTTTATTTTCATATAATGATTCAAATGAATTTAAGTCAATATAAGGACTATAACCATTTTTATCTAAAAGTATAGCTACTTCACTTAATTTTAAGTTATTATTATTATATGTTATCCATACTATTTTAGTAGTAAAATCTACATTAATGTCTATAATACTATTATATTTTTCAGGTAATTTTTCTAAAATTAAGATACAATTGCTACATATAATATCAGGAATAAAAAAATGTGTTTTAGTAATGTTTTTATTTTTGTAATCAATAATTTTTTCTGATACATTTTTTTCGTCAAGAAAATTATAATGGTTATTTTTACTAAAATTCATAATTAAAAAATAATAAAAATAAAATTATGTTGTTTTTGTTTTATTATTTTCAAGATTTGAAATACTTTTCGTATTCTTCTTTAGACATAAGTCTATTATATTCTTCAATATTTGAAATTTCAATTTTAATAACCCAATATTTATAAGAATCTTTATTAACCAATTCTGGTTTACTAACTAATTCGTTATTAATATTTATTATTTTTCCTGAAACAGGCATAAATAAATCCGATACAGTTTTAACTGCTTCTATTGTTCCAAATGTTTCTCCCTGTTTTTTTTTATTTCCTATAAGTGATTTACTTATATCAAGAAATATAATATCTCCTAATTCTTTTTGAGCAAAAAAAGTTATTCCCACATGTGCAGAAGCAGAACTATTTTTGATTAATTCTTTTTTATTATTATTATGAATCAATTTTATCCATTCATGATTCTTTGTATATTTTAATTTGTCAGGATACATCTATATAAATGTTTCTTAATTTTATAATTATAATGTTGATTATAATGTTGAATGTTGCTTATATTTATTTACTGCTTATCTTAATCTCTTATCTTGACATAAGGCAATAAAATAATATAATAATAATATAATAATTTTTTATTTTATTAATAAATATTTAAGTTTTTTATTTAATATATTTTTTTTGTCGTTATGATTTTATATTTTATTATAATAAAAATTTATTTTTTATAAAATAAATTATGTACACAAAAAAATATTTGTATATTTGTTTGTTTTGTAGCATACTTTTTTATAATTTATTGATTATTTATATAATAATTAATTATAATTTCTATAAGAATTACAATGAAAATAAACTTTATTATTTTTTAGTACATTAGTACAATTCAATAATCTTCATTTGTGATTTTATTTGTTTTGTTTTATGTTTTATAATTGATTCAATCAATAAACATTGAAAAACATACAAAAAAAATCTATTTTTAATATAAACAATTCCAAAATCATTAAGTTTTATTTTCGAAAGGCTTGTTGTTTTATAAACAACGGCCATTTTTTTTTATTATAATTATAAAAGATAAAATACCATGAAATCATGTTGAAATTTAATTTTAAAACTATTCAAAAAAAAATTTTAAATGATAGTATCACTCCTGTAGAATTATATTTAATATTAAGAGATATTTTTCCAAATATATTAATATTAGAATTACCTAATCATAATCATAATTTAAATAATAATAAGAGTAATTTATCTATCTTGTGTATAAATCCAGTTTCAGAATTAATTTTGGAAAAAGATATATTAAAAATATCATATCCAAATAATATACACAAACATATTTTTATAGATAATAAATTTAGTATTAGTAAATTAATTGAAGATTTTTTCAAAAAATTTATACAAAATAATAGTATTAATTTTAAATATACAGGATTATATGGGTATATATCATATGATAGTATTCAATATTTCGAAAATATTAAATTTTATTCTTCAGTAAAAAAAAATTATAATTTACCACAAATACGTTTTAGTTTTTATAAAAATATAATTTTGTTTCATCATTTTTATAATGAAATAAGTGTAGTTGAACATCAATTTTTTAATATTGATAAAATAAGTTATATAGATCAACTTACAGAATTGATTGAAAAAAAAACTCCTGTTTATTTTCCATTTAACCCATTAGGAAATAGAACTTCTAATGTTACAGATAATGAATATAAAAAAATGGTAAATAAGGGAATAAATTCATGTTTGCGTGGAGATGTGTTTCAAATAGTATTATCTAGACAATTTAGACAAAGATTTAATGGCGATGAATTTAATGTATATAGAGCTTTAAGATTTATAAATCCATCTCCATATTTATTTTATTTTGATTATGGATATTACAAAATATTTGGATCATCACCTGAATCACAATTAGTTATATGTAATAAAATTGCTTATATTAACCCTATAGCAGGAACAATTAAAAGATCAAGTAAACAAAATTATGATAAAGATAAAAAACTTTCTGATAGTCTTTTAAAAGATCCAAAAGAAAATTCCGAACATGTAATGTTAGTTGATTTAGCCAGAAACGATTTAAGTAAAAATTCAACTAATGTAAAAGTAGAAGAATTTAAAAAAATTCATACATTTTCTCATGTATTACATATGGTATCAAAAGTATCTGGAAAAATAGACGAAAATATATCAAATATTAAAATATTTGGAGATACGTTTCCATCAGGAACATTATCTGGAGCTCCTAAATATAAAGCCATGGAATTAATTGATAAAATAGAAAATCAAAATAGAGGATTATATGGAGGAGCTATTGGTTTTTTTGGGTTAAACAATTCTTTTGTTAATACTGCTATTATAATACGATCTTTTGTAAGTAAAAATAATACCTTATTTTTTCAAGCTGGTGCAGGTATTGTTGCTAATTCAGAAGAAAAAAAAGAATTAGAAGAAGTGAATAATAAACTTATAGCTTTATTTAAGTCTATAGAATTAGCTAAAAATATATGAATAAAATATTAATTTTAGATAATTATGATTCTTTTACTTATAATTTAGTATACACAGTAAAAAAATTAACAAAAAATTTTGTAAAAGTATTTAGAAATAACGAAATAGAACTATCAGATGTAGAAAAATATAATAAAATAATATTATCTCCTGGACCTGGGATTCCTAACGAAGCTCATATATTAAAACCATTGATTAGTACTTTTGCTTCTACTAAAAGTATTTTTGGAGTATGTTTAGGACAACAAGCTATAGGAGAAGTATTTGGAGCTACTCTTTTTAACATAAAAGATGTATGTCATGGAGTTTCTAGTTCAATAAAAATAATAGATTCAGAGGAAATAATTTTTAAAAAGATTCCAAAAAATATTCAAGTTGGACGTTATCATTCATGGATAATATCTTCACAAGATTTTCCTAAAGAACTTCAAATTACTGCTGTTGGAGAAAAAGGAGAAATCATGGCTTTACGTCATAAATTTTATGATGTACGCGGAGTACAATTTCATCCAGAATCTATTTTAACTCCGTATGGAGAAAAAATAATACATAATTGGTTGAATATATAAAAAATATGAGTAAAAAAATATTGGAAAATCTTTTTTTAAAAAAAACATTGACAAAAGATGAATCTAGAAAATTAATTATAGATATGTCGAATGGAAATATAAATGATTATAAAATAATAGCTATAATATCAATTTATAATATGAGAAATCCTACTATAAATGAGATAGTAGGATTTTATCAAGCTATGCGAGAATTATCAATTAATATAGATCTTGAAGAAAAAAATGCAATTGATATAGTTGGAACAGGAGGTGATAAAAATACATTTAATATTTCTACAATAGCGTGTTTTATTGTAGCAGGTGCTGGAGGTAAAGTTATAAAACATGGTAATTATGGCTCTTCATCTATAACAGGGGCATCAAATATATTAAAAGGATTAGGGTTTAAGTTTACTAATAAAAAAAAAAATTTAAAAAATCAATTAAATAAAACTGGAATATGTTATTTACATGCTCCTATTTTTCATCATTTTTTAAAAAAAATATCTATTTATCGAAAAAATTTAGAAGTAAAAACTATTTTTAATTTACTAGGACCAATGTTAAATCCATGCAATCCAAGAAATATTTTATTAGGAGTAAATAATTTAAATGTAGCAAGAATATATCATTATATATATCAATATAAAAAAAATAATTATACTATAATTCATAGTGTAGATGGTTATGATGAAATAACACTTACAAGTAATGTAAAATGTTACACTAATAAGGGAGAAAATTTTTTTTCAGTTAAAGAATTGAATAAAAATAATGTTAATGTAAATATAAAGGATTTAAAAGGAGGAAATAGTATACAGGAAAATATTAAGATATTTTTGGATATTTTATCTGGAAAAGGAACAACAGCTCAAAATGAAATAGTATTAACAAATGCTACATTTGCATTAAATTTAATTAATAATAATGACTTTAAATACAATTATAATAAAGCAAGACATTCTTTAGAAAGTGGAAAAGCAAAAAATGTACTTAAAAAACTATTAAATTTATGATAAATGATATTTTGGAAAAAATTATTTTTTCAAAAAAAAAAGAAATACAAAAAAAAAAAGTTAATAATCCAATAGATAAATTAAAGTATAGTTCTTTTTTTAATAGAAAAACTATTTCTTTAAGAAAGAATATTAAAAAAAATAAATATGGAATAATTGCTGAATTTAAATCAAAATCTCCTTCTAATGGAATTATAAATAATTGTTCGTTTTTAGAAGATGTTGTTAAAGGATATGAACTTTCAAAAGTAAGTGGAATATCTATTCTAACAGATTTTGATTTTTTTTCTGGACATATTAATAATATAAAAAAAATCAGAAATTTAATAAACATACCTATATTAAGAAAAGATTTTATAATTGATGAATATCAAATAATTGAATCTAAATCAATAGGATCAGATGTTATTTTATTAATTGCGTATTTTTTATCTAAAAATGATATTCAAAATTTATCTAATATCGCAAAATCTATTGGATTAGAAGTTATTCTCGAAATACATAAAGAAAATGAAATAGAAAAAATTACTGAAAATATAGATTTTGTAGGTGTAAACAATAGAGATTTAAAATCGTTTAAAGTTATTAAAAATAATTGCGTAGAACTATTTTCAAAAATTCCAAATAAATACATAAAAATAGCAGAAAGTGGTATAAATAGTATAGAATATGTTATTAAACTTAAAAAAATAGGATTTAAAGGTTTTTTAATTGGTGAATATTTTATGAAATCTAAAAATCC
Source organism: Blattabacterium cuenoti (assembly GCF_014252315.1). Taxonomy (GTDB): domain Bacteria; phylum Bacteroidota; class Bacteroidia; order Flavobacteriales; family Blattabacteriaceae; genus Blattabacterium; species Blattabacterium cuenoti_AI. The sequence goes on along the minus strand of NZ_CP059216.1, from coordinate 208,628 downwards.
AGCAAAAAAATGTAAAATTTTTATGGATTCTTTATATAGAAAAGAACAAAAATGAATTATAAAAATTTAAAAATAAAAATATGTGGAATAAAATATGATGTAAAAGAAATATCAGAATTAAATCCTGATTTTATTGGATTCATTTTTTATTCTAAATCTCCAAGATTTGTTGGTTATAATTTTTTTATACCACTATTAAAAAATAAACCTATTAAAACAGGTATTTTTGTAAATGAAAATCCAAAAAATATTTTTAAAATTTATATTGAAAAAAAATTAGATTATGTTCAATTACATGGAAATGAATCTCCTTATGTATGTGAATTTTTATTCAAAAAAAAAGTAAAAATTATTAAAAGTTTTAAGGTAAATGATTTATTTTCAATGAAAAAAACTTTAAATTATGTGCCTTTTTGTTCTTATTTTTTATTTGATAATAATGGAGGAAGTGGAAAAAAATTTAGATGGGAAAAACTTCAAGAATATAATTTTACAACTCCATTTTTTTTAAGTGGAGGTATTGGTATAAAAGATTTAAAAAAAATAAAAAAATTTTATCATTCAAAAATTTTTGGTATTGATATAAATAGTAAGTTTGAATTATATCCTGGTAAAAAAAATAAACAAATGTTAAAAGAATTTATGAAAAAAATTAGAGAAATATGAAATATTTTGTTAATGATAATGGATTTTATGGAGATTTTGGTGGAGCATTTATCCCAGAAATGTTATACAAAAATATAAAAGAATTACAAAATAATTATAAATCTATTATAAATAGTAAAGAATTTCAAAATTCGTATAAAAAAATATTACATGATTATGTAGGTAGACCTACTCCATTATTATTTTCTAGAAAATATTCTGAAAAATATGGAGCAAATATTTTTTTTAAAAGAGAAGATTTAAATCATACAGGATCACATAAAATTAATAATACAATAGGACAAGCATTACTAGCTACAATATTAGGTAAAAAAAAAATAATAGCAGAAACAGGAGCAGGTCAACATGGAATAGCTGTTGCAACTACCTGTGCATTAATGAATTTAGAATGTATTATTTTCATGGGAGAAACAGATATGAAACGTCAATTATCTAATGTTATTAAAATGAAAACATTAAAAGCAAAAATAATACCTGTTTCTAGCGGTGAAAAAACTTTAAAAGATGCAGTAAATGAATCTATCCGTTATTGGATTAATAATATTAAAAGTTATTATTTAATAGGATCTACTGTAGGCCCTCATCCTTATCCTCAAATGGTTGCTGATTTACAGTCAGTTATAAGTAAAGAAATAAAAATTCAAATAGAAAAAAATGGTTATTTATATCCTAATTATGTAATTTGTTGCATAGGAGGAGGTAGTAATGCAGCAGGTTCTTTTTATCATTTTTTAGATAATAAATTAGTAAAACTTATAGCAGTAGAAGCTGCTGGATTAGGAATTAAAACAAATAAAAATTCTGCATCTATACATTGTGGATCAATAGGAATATTACATGGAAGTATGACTTATATGTTACAAAATATAGATGGACAGGTTTTACCTGCTTATTCTATCTCACCAGGATTAGATTATCCTGGAATAGGACCAATGCATGCAAATTTATTTGTTAAAAAACGTGTAAAATTTATGTGTTCTACAGATAATGAAGCACTAAAAGCAGGATATGAATTAATTAATTTAGAAGGAATACTCCCAGCATTAGAAAGTGCACATGCATTATCTATATTAAAAAAAATATCTTTTAATAAAAATGATGTAGTTGTTATAACTATATCTGGTAGAGGAGATAAAGATATTGATGTTTACAATAAATTTTATAATATAAAATGAAAAACAAAATATACAAATTATTTAAAACAAAAAATAAAAATATATTATGTATTTATTTTACCGCAGGATTTCCTACAATAAATAGTACTACTGAAATAATACGTATATTACAAAATATTAATAATGTAGATTTAATTGAAATAGGAATTCCTTATTCCGATCCATTAGCTGATGGTATAATTATACAAAATAGTAATTATATATCATTAAAAAATGGAATGAACATTTCATTATTATTTTCACAAATAGAAAAAATAAAAAATACTTTAGATAAACCAATTATACTAATGGGATATTTCAATCAATTTTATAAATTTGGATGTGAAAAGTTTTTGAAAAAATGTCATGATATAAATATATCGGGATTAATATTTCCTGATCTTCCAATAGATATTTTCATAAAAAAATATCAAATAATGTTTAAAAAATATTCAGTATCTATGATATTTTTAATAACTCCACAAACAGATATATCTAGAATATCTATGATAAGTAATATAACTGATAGTTTTTTATATTTGGTATCATCCAATTCTACAACGGGAAATAGTATTTCTTTTGGAGAAGAACAAATATCTTTTTTTAAAAAAATTAACCACATATCTTCTTCTGTAAAAAAAGTTCCAAAATTGATTGGATTTGGAATAAATAATAAAAAAACTTATTATTTATCATGTAAATATGCAAATGGTTGTATAATTGGAAGTTCTTTTATTAAATCTATTAAATATAATAAATTAAAAGAAAGTATAGAAAACTATATAAAATCTATTGTTTTTTAAAATATTATTTATTAAATATTATGTTTCCTAAACGTATAATTGTACTTCCATGTTTAATTGCTAATTTAAAATCTCTACTCATTCCCATAGAAAGAACATTATATGAATATTTTTTTTTATGAATATTATATATATTATTTAAATACATAAATTCATTATTTACTTCCTTCATGTTTTTAAACGAGGACATTCCCATTAATCCAATTATTTTTACATTTTTCATTTTTTTACTAAAAAATGCTAATTTATCTGCTTCTTTATCAGAAACTCCGGATTTATTTATTTCATTAGAAATACGTATTTGAATTAGACATTTAATAATTTTATTATATTTAAATCCTATATTATTAATAATTTCTATATGTTTAATTTTTTGAATGCTATGAATTAAATAAATAAAAGGAACTATATATTTTAATTTGTTGCTTTGTATTCTTCCAATCATATGCCAACGAATATCTTTTGGTAGTTTATCGTATTTTTTAATTATTTCTTGAACATAATTTTCTCCAAAATCTCTTTGTCCTATTTGATAAAGATTTTTTATAGATAAAATACTTTGATTTTTTGAAACAACTAATATTTTTACATTTTTTGGAATTAAATTTTTTATATAAATAAAATTTTTTCTTATCATATAAATTTATTTTCAAATTCTTTCATTATGTCAATTAAAAGTTTTATACTGTTTAATGATAAAGCATTATATATACTTGCTATATACCTTCCTATAAATATATGACCATTTAATACTATTATATTTTCTTCTTTACACATTTTATCAAATTTTCTTTATAAATTTTTTTTTCAAATAAATAATTCCTATCTATTTATTTATATAATAATTTAGTTTTAAATTCATTATATTTTTCTATTTTAGATAATACTCCTTTTTTAATTATACATTATAATATTAGCATAGTAAATATAAATAGATAATTCCATTAATTTTTTATGTGTACTCTATAAGACATATAAGATGGAATAATATTTCATGGAATAATATTTCTTTGTATATTTTATAATTATATTTTTTTTAATAATAATTAAAGTCATTTATGATGAACTAATATTTTTTTGTGCAGATGCATAAATTAAACTAAAACGATTAAAGTCTAATTTTCTACTAAAAATGTTTGAAGACATATCACAAATTATTGGTATATTAGTTTTTGGAAAATTTTTTATTTGTGATCCGATAATAGTATTATTAGATGTACAGTGGAAATAATCTACATTATTTGATATATTAATATTTTAATGAAATTTTTATTTTTCCAAATATTTTTACCTCTTTTATAGCTTTACTTTCCCATAATTTTGTATCTAAATAAGAAGATTTTTTATTCATTAAATTATATGTAATCATTGAAAATTGTAATGTAGTACCTGCTTGTAAAAATAATATATAATAATTATCGTAGTCTATATTCTATATTTAAAATAGATCTTATTAAATTTATAGTTTTATCTTTTAGATCTAAAAAATCTATACTTAGATGAGATATTTCTAATAAAGATAATCCAGAATGATTAAAATTTAATATATATTCAGTAGATTTTTTAAAAACTTCATTGGGTAATACAGAAAGTCCTGCATTAAAATTATGCATTTTTATCATAAAAAAATATTTTTATTTTATATTATCTATTTTTTTTATGTGAATATTAACATTTTACAATAAGAATTTCATTGGTTTTTTCATCTATTTTATACCTATTATCTATACAATTTTTTACAATTAAAATAATATCATTATTATTATTTATTAATAACCATGTTTGTTGTTTTTTTAAAAAAGAAAATTTATTATCTTTATAATATTTACTTATTTTCTTTTTTTTATTCATTCCAAATGGATAAAAAAAATCTCCGTGATTCCAAATCCTTAATGATAAAGGAAATTGTATTTTTTTAAAATCTATTAAAAAAAAATTATTTTCATAATATTTTTTATAATTATGATCAAATTTTTTGTAAGAAATAAGATAAAAATCAATTTTTATTGGAATATTAATATTATTTATATTAGAAATATAAAATATTTTATTTTTATTTTCAATTAAATATTTTTTTTTTGTTATAATTAAATTATTTCTATCTTTAAAAATACAATATTCTTTTGAAAATAAATGTTTTCCTGTTTTTGAATATAGTATATTTTTTAAGTTATTAATACTACAAAATCCATATGGATAAAATATTTTAAATAAGTGTAAGTATAAAGGATTTAATTTTTTAATTTTTTCATTATTTATTTTCCATATGAATGGATCAATTTTTTTATATATTGTAATTTCATGATATAAATTATTTATATACTTATCTATAAGTATACTTTCTTCATAAAATATATTCATACTTTTTTTTATTCCTTTATAAAAATTTGGAAAAAAATTTGATATAGATGAACATAATTTTGTACGTATTTTATTTCTTAAATAATAATTATGTTTATTACTTTTATCTATCCTCCATTTAATTTTATTTTTTTTTGCATAAAAAATTATATCTTTTTTTTTTAAATTAAAAAGAGGACGTATAAATCTTTCATTTTTGTTAGGAATTCCTAATAATCCCTTTATACCTGTTCCACGAAAAAAATTAATAAAAAAAGTTTCAATTGAATCATTAAAATGATGTCCTAATGCAATAAAATCGTAAAAATTTTTATTTAATAATTTATTAAACCAATCATATCTTAATTTCCTGGTTATCATTTGTATAGACAATTTATTATTTTTTTTTTTATAATCAATAACATTAAAACTTTTAATACGATATATTATGTTTTTTTTTTCACAAAATTTTTTTATAAAAAATTCATCTTTATCTGAATCAGGTTTTCTTAAATTAAAATTGCAATGAATTACTTCTATATTATTATTGTAAATATTCATTAATATATGAAGTAAAACTATACTATCTATTCCACCACTAACAGCTACTCCTAGTTTATTAATTTTAAATTTATTAAATGAAAAAAAATTTCTAATATTCATCATAACATCATTATCATCATAATTATAATAAATATGTTTCATTATTTTATCATTAATATTTATTCAAATCTAATGAATTTATAATATCCTGTATTATTTCATTTATACATTTATTTTTTATAATAATTTTTTTATAAGATTTTTCATAAAAAAATATTCTTCTTGATAAAGAATTTATAATAAACTTAAATAAACTAACATTATCTAGATTAGATATTAAAGGTCTATTTTTTTTTTCTAAAATTAATCTTTTTAATAAAGTATAACTATCCGATTTTAGATAAATAGTTTTTGAAAATTTGTTTAATAAATAAATATTGTTATAAAAACAGGGACTACCTCCACCAACAGATAAAATCCATTGATTTATATTTTTTTTTAAAAAATTTTTTAGTAAAAAATTTTCCAATTTTCTAAAATATGATTCACCATATATATTAAAAATATTCTCAATTGAATTATTTTTATATTTTATAATAATATCATCCAAATCATAAAATTTATAATTTAATTTTTTAGATAAATTTTTTCCGATAGTAGTTTTTCCACAGCCCATATATCCTATTAAAGTAATTTTCATAAAAAAGATAAAAAATATAGTATATTTGTTATCATAACATAATATTATTTTTAATTTTACAAATTTATTTAGCAAATTAACTATAGACCTGATAGCTCAGCTGGTAGAGCATTACACTTTTAATGTAAGGGTCCTGGGTTCGAATCCCAGTCAGGTCATTATTATAATACATGATAAATATTAATCAATTTCTAAAACAATTGGACAATGATCCGAATATTTTATATTTGATAACATATATGAATTTTTCATTCTTTTTTTTAAAAATTTGCTAACCATAATATAATCAATCCTCCATCCTTTATTATTATTTCTACAATTATATCTATAATTCCACCAACTATAATGACCTCCTGATTTTGTATAATTTCTAAAACTATCTATAAAACTTAGTTTATATATAAAATTATCTATCCAAATTCTTTCATCTGGTAAAAATCCAGAAATTTTTTCATTAGGATTATAAATATCTATATCATTATGACATATATTATAATCTCCACAAATAATCAAATTTTTTATTTTTTTATTTATTTTTTTTATATGAGAAAAAAATTTATCCATAAAAAAAAATTTAAATTCCAATCTATTTTTTATATATGATCCAGAAGGAATATAAACACTAATAACTGATATTTTACTATTTTTTAAATCAATACGCAATATTCTTCCTTCTTTATCTATAATATCTATATCAATTCCATATTTTATATTTATTGGTTTTTCTTTGGTTAATATTCCAACACCACTATATCCTTTTCTTTTTGAAGAATGCCAATAATGATTATATCCTATATGATCAAAAATAGAAGTATTTATTTGATTAGAATAAGCTTTTATTTCTTGTAAACATATAATATCTGGATTATTTTTATTTATCCAATTAACAAATCCCTTATTTATTACAGATCTAATTCCATTTACATTATAACTAATAATTTTCATAATTTTCTATTTAATTTAACAACTTAATAAGTGAATTATAAAATGTTCAAAATTGTTTTTATATTTGCCTAAACCGTAAATTTTTTTAAAAAAAACAAATACATAAAAAGCTTACAAAAGTAAGCTTTTGTTATTTTTTCTCCTAAAATATGGATAAACTTAAAATAGCTATTCAAAAGTCAGGACGTCTTTATGACGACTCAATTAAATTATTGAAAGATTGTAGTATTGAAATTAATATAGGAATAGATAAATTAAAAACAACTGCGCTTAATTTTCCTTTGGAAGTATTATTTTTAAGAGATGATGATATACCTCAATATTTAGAAGATGGAGTAGCTGATATAGGAATTGTAGGAAAAAACGTATTATTAGAAAAAAGAAAAAAAGTAAAAATCAAAGAAACTTTAGGATTTGGAAAATGTAGATTATCTATAGCAGTTCCTAAGTCATTATCTTATAAAAGATTAAATGATTTAAATGGAAAAAGAATTGCCACAAGTTATCCATTTTTAATTAAAGAATTTTTTATAAAAAAAAGTATTAATGCTGATATACATGAAATATCAGGAGCAGTAGAAATTGCTCCTGGAATAGGATTAGCTGATTGCATTTGTGATTTAGTTAGTAGTGGATCCACATTATTTATGAATGGATTAAAAGAAGTAGAAACAATTCTTCAATCTGAAGCTGTATTAGCGTCTAACATTAATTTAATATATTCAAAAAATATAATAATGGATAAATTATTATTTAGGATAAGAGCAGTTAAAAAAGCAAAAAATAATAAATATATTTTACTTAATGTTCCTAATGATAGATTAGAAAAGATAATATCTTATCTTCCTGGAATTAAAAGTCCAGTTATATTGCCATTAGCAAATTCAGAGTGTAGTTCTGTACATTCAGTTGTAAATGAAAATGATTTTTGGGGAATTGTGGAGAATTTAAAATCACTTGGAGCTCAAGATATTTTAGTACTACCAATAGAAAAAATTATACTATAAATAATGATTAAAATATATATTAATCCGTCATTTAATGACGTATTAAAATCTATTTCAGATAATAGATTATTATTAACAGATAACAAAATATTAATACAATCAGTTAATTCTATTATAAATAATGTTAAAAAATATGGAGATGAAGCTTTGAAAAATTACACTAGAAAATATGATCATGTTAACATAGACAATTTTTTGGTTACTGAAAAAGAATTTAATAAATCTGAAAAAAATATATCAAAAGATTTAAAAAAATCTATTAAAATATCATATTACAACATAAAAAAATTTCATAAAAAACAGAAAAAAAAAGAATTAATAATAGAAACTTCTAAAGATGTATTTTGTTGGATTAAAAATGTACCAATAGATAAAATTGGATTATATATACCTGGAGGAAATGCTCCTTTATTATCTACGGTTTTAATGTTGGGTATACCAGGAAAATTATCTGGATGTAAAAATATAATTTTATGTACTCCACCAAATAATAATGGAGAGGTTCATCCTTCTATTTTATATACAGCAAAATTTTTAGGAATAAATAGGATATATAAAGTAGGAGGGGCACAAGCTATTGCAGCTATGGCTTATGGAACTAAAAGTATTCCATCTGTATACAAAATATTTGGTCCAGGAAATTCTTACGTAACTAAAGCTAAACAAATTATTACTCAAAAAACAAATGTATCCATAGATGTTCCTGCAGGTCCTTCTGAAGTTGTTATTATAGCTGATAATATAGCAGATCCTGATTATGTTGTACACGATTTATTATCACAATTAGAACATGATCCAAAAAGTTTTGCTATAATAATTACTACAAATAAAATTGACTGGGTGAAAATGGTTAAAATAAACATAGAACAAAAATATCTTTCTTTGAAAGAAAAAAAAAACATTTTAAATAAATCTATAAAAAATAGTAAAATAATAATTTTACCTTCTTTGAATGATTGTTTTAATTTATCAAATCATATTGCACCAGAACATCTAATTATTAATTGTAATGATGATTTATATTGGAGTAATAAAGTTATAAATGCTGGTTCTGTATTTTTAGGAAATTATTCTCCAGTGAGCGCTGGAGATTATGCAACTGGAACTAATCATGTATTGCCTACTAATGGATTTGCAAAATCTTATAGTGGAGTATCTTTAAATAGTTTTTTAAAAAACATAACATTTCAAAAATTATCTAAAAATGGATTAAAAAATTTATCGTACTGTATTAATTCATTATCTTCAGAAGAAGGATTATTTGCGCATAAAAATTCTGTTAACATTAGAATAAAAGAATAAATCAAATTAATAAAAAATAATTGCTATGTTAAAATTTAATTTATTATCATTGATAAGAAAAAATATTGTAAAATTAAATCCATATAGTTCCGCAAGAATTGAATATAATAATTATGATAATAAAAAAAACAAAGATATTATAACATTTTTAGATGCAAATGAAAATTCATTTGGATCTACTTTATGCGAAAAAAATTTTTATAATAGATATCCTGATCCTTTTCAAAGAAAATTAAAAAATAAAATATCAAAAATAAAAAAAATTTCTACTTCTAATATTTTTTTAGGAAATGGAAGTGATGAAATTATAGATTTAGTATATAGAATATTTTCATATCCAAATATAGATAATTCAATTATATTTCCTCCTACATATGGTATGTACGAAATAATGGGAAAAATTCATGGAGTAGATGTTAGAAGTATTCCTTTAAATAAAGAGGATTATCAAATAAATTTAAATAAATTAGAAAATATTATTGATAAATATAGTAAAATTATATTTATTTGTTCACCAAATAATCCAACAGGAAATGATATAAAAGAAGAATATATAATAAACATTATAAATAGATTTTCTGGTATTGTAATTTTAGATGAAGCATATATAGATTTTTCTAATAAAGAATCTTTTTCTAAAAAAATTGAAAAATATCCTAATCTTGTTATATTACAAACATTATCAAAATCTTGGGGATTAGCCGGAATAAGAATAGGGATAGGAATTGCTTCAAAAGAAATTATTAATTGGATGAATAAAATAAAAAATCCATATAATATAAGTGAAACATCTCAAAAAATAGCACTAAATGCTCTTGAAAATAAAAATTTATTTTTATGTAACTTAAAAAATATTCTTATAGAAAGAAATTATGTGATAAATGAATTTAAAAAAATATCTTATATAAATAAAATATATCCTAGTTCAGCTAATTTTATTCTTATAAAAGTTAAAAATTATTCTAAAAAATTATATAACTATTTGGTTAAAAAAAAAATTATTGTTAGAGATAGATCAAAAATAATATTATGTAATCATTGTTTAAGGATTACAATTGGAACAAAAAAAGAAAATAAGTTTTTAATAAAAAATATTAAAAATTTTTTTAAAAAAATGTATAGATGAAAAAAAAAATACTATTTATAGATAGAGATGGGACTATAATAGAAGAAAGTTCTAATAATTATCAAATAGATTCTATAGAAAAATTAATTTTTTATCCAAGGGTTATATATTTTTTATCAAAAATATCAAGAAAATTAAATTATGATTTAGTAATGGTATCAAATCAAGATGGATTAGGTACTGAAAAATTTCCAGAAAAAAATTTTTTTATTATACATAATCATATTTTAAATATATTAAAATCAGAAGGAATTATTTTTTCTTCTATTCATATAGATAAAACATTTAAAGAAGAAAAATCTGATACTAGAAAACCTGGTATTGCAATGTTAAAATCATATTTAGATAATAAATTTAACTATAATATTACTGATTCATTTGTTATAGGAGATAGGTTAACAGATGTATTATTAGCAAAAAATATAGGATGTAAATCTATATGGATAAGAAAAAAAAATCGTCATTATGAAGATTTTACAGAAGAAGAAAAATATTATTTTTCCAAAATAAATAAAAATGTTATTAATAATGAAATATCTTTAAAAACTGATAATTGGAAGGATATATATAATTATTTATTTAATATTAATAAAAAAAAATATTTAACATATAAACGAAAAACATTAGAAACTAATGTAGAAATTTCTCTTTCTATTTATGGAAGTGGAAAATATAATATTAATACGGGAATTGGTTTTTTTGATCATTTACTTCAACAAATATCAGTTCATAGCCTTATGGATCTTTATATTAATGTTAAAGGAGATCTATATGTAGATGAGCATCATACAATAGAAGATAGCGGAATTTCTTTAGGAGAAATTTTTAACCAATCTTTAAATAAAATAGGAATAGAACGTTATGGATTTTATATGCTTACAATGGATGATTGTTTATCTAAAGTTGTATTAGATTTAGGAGGTAGAGAAAAATTATTATGGAAAACTAAATTTTATAGAGAAAGAATTGGTAATATTCCTACAGAAATGTTTTATCATTTTTTTAAATCTTTTTGTTCATCCGCAAAATGTAATATATATATTTATTCTGTTGGTAAAAATGAACATCATAAAATAGAATCTATTTTTAAATGTTTTGCTAGAGCTATAAAAATGGCAATAAATAAATCTAATGATAATAGAATTTTTAGTTCTAAAGGAATATTATAATTAAAAATTAAAATTTATGAAAATAATTATTATAAAATATCCAACAGTAAATATACAATCAGTTCTTTTTTCATTAGAAAGAATTGGAATAAAAGCAGTAATAACAGATTCTTTAGAATCTATTCAAAATGCAGAAAAAATTATACTTCCTGGTGTTGGTGAAGCTAGTTTTGCAATGAGGTATTTAAGAAAAAAAAAATTAGATATAATTTTACCTAAATTAAAACAACCAGTATTAGGAATATGCTTAGGAATGCAATTGCTTTGTAAATTTTCAGAAGAGAGTAATACCAATTGTATTGGAATTTTTAATCTATTAGTTAAAAAGTTTAATCATACAAATGATAACAAAGTACCTCAAGTTGGATGGAATACAATATATGATTTAAAAGGACCTTTATTTGATAAAATACCTAATAATAGTTATCAATATTTTGTTCATGGATATTATGTTTCATTAGGAAAATATACTATATCTAAAACTAGATATATAATTGATTATAGTTCTGCAATACAAAAAAATAACTTTTTTGCAGTACAATTTCATCCTGAAAAATCTTCTTATGTAGGACATAAAATATTAGAAAATTTTATTAGACTAAAAATATAAAATGTTGTTATAATTATGAAAAACAATTATATAAATAATATTATAATTGCTATAGATATTATAAATGGTAAATGTGTTAGATTGACAAAAGGAGATTTTTCAAAAAAAAAAATTTATAATAATAATCCTTTAGATATAGCTTTATTATTAGAAGATAATGGAATATCAAGGCTTCATTTAGTAGATTTAGATGGAGCTAAAAAAGGTAAAGTAGTACATTGGAAAATATTAGAAAATATAACTAAAAAAACTGATCTAATTGTAGATTTTAGTGGAGGTATTAATAAAGAAAATGATGTAAAAATTGCATTTGAAAATGGCGCTAGTATGGTTTCTATTGGAACTATTGCAGTAAATTATCCTATGTTATTAAAAAAATTAATTAGTATTTATGGAAATGATAAAATAATATTGGGAGCAGATGTAAAAAATTATAATATAGTAACTAGTGGATGGATAAAATATCATGATATACATATTTTAAATTTTTTAAAAGAAAAAATAATTCATGGAATAAAAAATGTATTTTGTACAGATATATCCAAAGATGGATCTTTATCTGGACCATCTTTTACTTTATATGAAAAAATTTTGGAAAAATTTCCTGGTATAAAATTAATTGCTAGTGGAGGTATTAGTAATATAAAAGATATAAAAAAATTGATAGATATGGGTTGTTATGGAGTAATAATAGGTAAATCTTTTTATGAAAAAAAAATATCATTTTCTGATATTAAAAAACTTAATTAAAAAATATAATATGTTAACTAAAAGAATCATACCTTGTTTAGATATAAAAAATGGAAGAACAGTAAAAGGAAGAAAATTTCAATTTTTAAAAGATGCTGGAAATCCAATAGAATTAGTTTGTTGGTATACAAAACAAGGTGCAGATGAAATAGTATTTTTAGATATTACAGCAACAAACGAAAAAAGAAAAATATTGGTTAATTTAGTTAAAAAAATTTCTTATTATATTAATATACCTTTTACTGTTGGAGGAGGAATTAGTAAAGAAGATGATGTAGAAATTTTATTACAATCTGGAGCAGATAAAATATCTGTAAATACTGCAGCTTTTAAAAATCCAAAACTATTAAAAATCCTTTCTAAAAGATTTGGTAGTCAATGTATAGTTTTAGCTATTGATACTAAATACGAAAATGATATATGGTGGGTATATTTAAATGGAGGAAGAATTCCAACTAAAGTTAAAGCTTTAGATTGGGCAAAAATGGGTGAGAGTCTTGGTGCAGGAGAAATATTACTAACTTCTATGAATCATGATGGAACAAAAAATGGATTTGCTTTTGATATTACTAAAAAAATTTCTGAAAAAGTATCTATTCCAGTAATTGCATCAGGAGGAGCTGGTTGTTTAAAAGATTTTTATAATATATTTAAAAATGGAAAAGCTGATGCTGCTTTGGCTGCTAGTATTTTTCATTATAAAGAAATAGAGATTCCAATTTTAAAAAAATATTTAAATAATCATAATATTCCTGTTAGGATATAACATAAATTTTAATAAAAAATGCATAAAAAATTTATATGTAATAATAATAAAATTTGTTTTAATAATGGATTAATTCCTACTATAATTCAAGATATAAAAACAAATGTAGTATTAATGTTAGGATTTATGAATAAAGAAGCTTATAAAAAAAGTATTTTTGAAAAAAAAGTCACTTTTTATAGTAGATCAAAAAATAGATTATGGACAAAAGGAGAAACAAGTGGTAATTATCTTTTCATAAAAAAAATATTAATTGATTGTGATGGAGATTCATTGTTAATAAAAGTAGAACCTAATGGACCAGTATGTCATAAAAATACAGATACATGCTGGAAAGAATCAAATACAAATAATTTCCTTTTATTTTTAGAAAAATTAATATCAAAACGTTTTAAACATGGTGGAAATGAGTCTTATATATATAAATTATCAAAACAAGGAATAAATAGAATATCTCAAAAATTAGGAGAAGAATCTATAGAACTTATTATAGAATCTAAAGATAATAATAATGAATTTTTTTTGAATGAATCTGCAGATCTTTTATTTCATTATTTAATTTTATTACATTATAAAAAATTTTGTATACAAGATATTATTAATATATTGGAAAATAGATATAAAAATTCTTAATTATTTATTTTATTAATTCATACTACTTTATTTTTTAAAAATTGTGTTATTATATAAATATTATTACTTAGTTAATTTTATTATAAAAGTATTAAAAATTAATGTGTTTTTTTATAATTATTATTAAGGAAGATAAATGTCAAATAGAATAGTATATTATATTTTATATTTTTCATCTATTATTTAATGCAGCTTTTAATGTATTTTTTAATAACATAATTCTAGTCATAGGACCAACTCCTCCTGGAACAGGAGTAACAAAAGCTGCTTTTCCATAAACACTTTTAAAATCTACATCTCCAACTATTACTGTTTCGTTAATATTATTAATTCCTACATCAATAATAATTGATCCATTTTTTATCATTTCTCCTGTAACAAATTTTGGAATACCAACTGCAACTACAATAATATCAGCTTTTTTTGTATGATATATTATATTAGGAGTTTTGCTATGAGCAATAGTTACAGTACTATTTCCAATTAAATTATTTCTACTCAATAAAATACTTATAGGTTTTCCTACTATTATACTTCTTCCAATTACAACTGAATGTTTTCCTTTTATTTGGATATTATATTTTTCCAACATAGTTATTATTCCCAAAGCTGTAGCAGGAAAAAAACTATCCATTTCTAAAATCATTTTTCCTATATTTTCTGGATGAAATCCATCAACATCTTTTTTAGGGTCAATAGATGATATTATTTTATTTTTATTTACATGTTTTTCTAATGGTAATTGTATAATAAATCCATCTATCATTGGATTTTTATTCATATTATTAATTTCATTTAATATTTCTTTTTCTGAACTATCTTTAGGAAGATGTATCAATGTATATTTAAATCCAATATTTTTACATTCTTTTATTTTATTATTTACATATTTAATACTAGAATAATTATTTCCTGTTAAAATAATACCTAAATGAGGAAAACGTTTATTTTTTTTTAATATTTTTTCTTTAATATCTTCAACAATTTCTTTTTTTATTTCATTTGCTAATTGATTTCCATTTAATATTTTAGTCATTATTTTTAATTTTTTCTATTGATTTTGCTAGTTGAATAAAATCTTTAACAGATAATTCTTCTGCTCTTTTATTTAAAAATGGTATTTTATAAATACTTGATTTATTATTATCAAATAAGTATAGAGAATTTTTTATTTTTTTTCTTCTTTGACTAAAAGCTTTTTTAACACATTGAAATAAAAAATTTTTTTTTATATCTGTTATTTTATTTTTTTTTCTTTTTAAGTAAATTACAGCTGAATCCACTTTTGATGTAGGATAAAAAACAGTATTTTTTACTGTAAATAAATATTTTACATCAAAAAACATTTGTATTAAAATAGATAGTATTCCATTTTTTTTTCCTTTATTTGAAATAATACGTTCAGCAACTTCTTTTTGAATCATTCCAACACATTCTGGTATATGTTCACTATATTTTATAATATGAAACATTATTCTTGATGAAATATTATATGGAAAATTACCAATTATTGCAAAATTATGTAATAACATTTTTTTTGGATTCCATTTTAGAAAATCTTTGTGTATAATTTTATTATTAGAAATAATAATAAATTTTCTTAAAAAAGAGATTAAATCTTTATCTATTTCTATAAGAATTAGATTATTAATTAATTTTTTTTTATTCATTATTTCTATTAAATATTTAGTTAAAATTCCTAACCCTGGTCCAACTTCTACTACAGTGGAATAATTTTTAAAAGAAAGATTATTTACAATTTTTTTAGCTATATTTTTATCTTTTAAAAAATATTGCCCAAATTTTCTTTTTGGTTTATTTTTGTAAACTAGTTTCATAATACTTAACAAATATAAAAATATTTTATTCTGTATTTTATAATAATAACTTAAATAAAAATAATGTTTCAAATTTCTTTTATAAGAAAAAACAAAGAAATAATATTATCAGGATTAAGAAAACGTAATTTTAGTGAATTACATCTAATTGATGAAATATTATTGTTAGATGATAAAAAGAGAAAAAATCAAAATATTATAAATAAACTTTTAGAAAAAGAAAATATTATTTCTAAAAAAATATCTAAAATTTTATTTAAAGATAAAAATTTATATCATATAGAATTATTGAAAAAAAAATCTACTTTATTAAAAAATAAAAGAAAAGATGTTAATGTTAAATTAAAAAAAATAATTTTTATATTAAGAAAAAAATTAAGTAATATTCCAAATATACCAGATAAAAGTTTAAATATAACATCTAAAAATATTGATATTATTATCCAAAAAGGAAAAACAAAAAATGTAATAAAGGAACCATTACCTCATTGGGAATTATCAAAAAAATTTAATTTATTTGATTTAAAATTAGGATCAAATATATGTGGATCAGGATTTCCTGTATATATAGATAAATGTGCAAAATTACAAAGAAGTTTAATACAATATTTTTTAGATCAAAATGTAAAAGCTTCATATAAAGAATATAATCTTCCTTATATTATAAATGAAAAATCTGGATATTATACCGGACAAATTCCTGATAAAGAAAATCAAATGTATTTTATGGAAAAAGATAATTTATATCTTATTCCTACTGGTGAAATTCCTCTTATGAATTGTTACAGAAATAAAATATTCAAGGATTTTGATCTTCCTATAAAGGCAACTACATACACATCATGTTTTAGAAGAGAATCTGGATCTTATGGGTCTAAAGTAAGAGGATTAAATAGAATACATCAATTTGATAAAGTTGAAATAATTCAAATTACACTACCAATATATTCTTCTAAAAATTTAAATGATATGATTATACATATAAAAAATATTCTAATTTCATTAGAATTACCTTTTCGTATTATACGGTTAAAAGCATCAGATCTTGGGTATTCATCTTCAATAACATATGATTTTGAAGTATATTCTATAGCTCAAAAAAAATGGTTAGAAGTAAGTTCTGTTTCAAATTGCACTGATTTTCAGTCTAATAGATTAAATATTAAGTATAAAAAAAGTAATAATAAAGAAATAGGATATTGTCATACACTTAATGGTAGTTCTTTAGCCTTACCCAGAATTTTGATATCTATATTAGAAAATTATCAAACTAAAGATAAAATTAACATTCCTAAAGTTTTAATTCCTTATACAGGATTTAAAAGTATTAAATAAAAACTTTTTTATGAAAGTTACAGAACATATATCAAAAGCAAAAAAAAGTTTATTTTCATTTGAAATTTTACCTCCAATTAGAGGAAATGATATCAAAGATATTTTTTCAACGTTAGATCCATTAATGGAATTTAATCCTCCTTTTATTGATGTAACTTATCATCGTGAAGAATTTGTATATATAG
The DNA here is from genome assembly GCF_014252315.1 of Blattabacterium cuenoti. Lineage (GTDB taxonomy): Bacteria > Bacteroidota > Bacteroidia > Flavobacteriales > Blattabacteriaceae > Blattabacterium > Blattabacterium cuenoti_AI. The sequence continues at coordinate 190,756 of NZ_CP059216.1, read as the reverse complement.
ATAAAGGAAATGGATTATTACAGAGAAAAAAAATATCAAAACGTCCAGGAACAGTAGGAATTTGTTCTGCAATTATGAATAAATATAAAGTAGATGCAGTTCCACATCTTATATGTGGAGGATTTAATAAACAAATGACAGAAAATGCTCTAATAGATTTAAATTTTTTAGGAATAGATAACGTTTTAGTCCTTAGAGGTGATCCTATTAAACATGAAAATAAATTTTTTGCAAAAAAAGATGGGCATAAATATGCTGTAGATCTTGTAAAACAGGTAAAAAATTTAAATTCAGGAATATATATTGATAAAAATTTTATTGATAACAATAATACAAATAAAAAAGAATCACCTATATTTGATTTTTGTATAGGTGTAGCTGGATATCCAGAAAAACATTTAGAAGCTCCAAATATAGAGAGTGATTTATTTTTCTTAAAAAAGAAAGTAGAAGCAGGAGCAAATTATATAGTAACTCAAATGTTTTTTGATAATAAAAAATATTTTTCTTTTGTAGAAAAATGTAGAATAGAAGGAATTTCTGTTCCTATTATTCCTGGAATAAAACCAATATCATCTATACAACATTTGAATAGTTTACCATCTAAATTTTATTTAAGTATTCCAAATGAATTAGTAAAAGAAATTGAAAAAACAAAAAATAAAAAAAATGTTTTCCATATTGGAATAGAATGGTCTATTAATCAATCTAAAGAGCTGAGAAATTCTGGAGTAGAAGTTATACATTATTATACTATGGATAAACCTGAAAATATATATCAAATAGTTCAGTCTATTTTTTAAAAAATGTATAATGTTTCTTTTATAGATTTTATTATTTTCTTTTCATTTGGAAACCATGATTTTATCAATTCAGAAGAATAAGGTGCTGGAGTATCTAATAAAGTTATTCTATTAATAGGAGAATCAAGGTAATCAAAAGCTTTTTTTTGTACAAAAAATGATATTTCAGATGAAATAGAAGAAAACGGCCATGATTCTTCTAATATAACTAGTCTATTAGTTTTTTTTACAGAATCAATAATAGAATTATAATCTAAAGGACGTATAGTTTGAAGATCTATTACTTCTACACTAATATTTTCTTCTTTCTCTAACTTTTTAGAGACTGATAATGCAATTTTCATAATTTTTCCAAAAGAAACTAAACTTACATCTTTTCCTTTTTTTTTAATTTCTGCTTTTCCTATAGGAATAGTATACTCTTTTTCTGGTATCATCATTTTATCTCCATACATTTGTTCAGATTCCATAAAAATTACAGGATTATTATCTCTTATAGAAGATTTTAATAAACCTTTTGCATCATATGGATTACATGGGATAACTACTTTTAATCCAGGACAATTAGCAAACCAATTTTCAAATGATTGAGAATGTGTAGCACCTAATTGTCCTGCAGAGCCTGTAGGCCCTCTAAAAACAATTGGTATATTCCATTGTCCTCCACTCATATATCTTATTTTTGCAGCATTATTAATAATTTGGTCCATGGCCATTAAAGAAAAATTAAATGTCATAAATTCTATAATTGGCCTGCATCCATTCATAGAAGCTCCAATTCCTATACCAGAAAAAGCTAATTCTGATATAGGTGTATCAATAACTCTTTTTGGTCCAAATTCATGTAACATTCCTTTAGATGCTTTATAAGCTCCATTATATTGAGCAACTTCTTCTCCCATTAAAAAAATAGATTTATCAATTCTCATTTCTTCACTCATTGCTTCAGCTATAACTTCTCGAAAAGTTTTTTCTTTCATAACATAATATATTAACAAGTAAAGTAATCATTAATTTTTAAAATTTATATTTAAATTATTTTATTAATTATGGATTTTTTTATATATTTTTTATTGAATTTATGAAATAATCTAATAATTGATTTTTATATTATATTATTGTAATTTTTATTTTATACTATTTTTCTTTTTATATTATTTTTATATCTATCTATTTTTTCATCATATTCAAATATATATTTATCTATATTTAGATTATCTGAAATATTACTCATTTTTTCTTTTAAATTTTTTAATTTTATATTTAAGAAGAATTCAGAGTCTAATTTATCAAATTCATTTATATATTTAGGATCTTTTTTTCTTAATGATTTATATTTGTTATCTAATTTTTTTTCATATTCTTTTAGTTCTTGTAATTCTTTTTCTTTAAGAATTTTATTCATTAAACTAACATTTTCTTTTTCATTAATATCTACAACTTTTGTATCACAAGAAATAGAAAAGATCGCTAATATAAACAATATTATTGAATACCAATATTTAATAATGTTCATAATAAGCATTATAGTTTAAATATTAAATAATTAAATATATAAAAATATTAATAATTTTTCATAAAAAAATAACTACAAGATTTAGTATATTTTAGAACGAATGATTATTAATTGTATTAATCAATTATTATGAATCAGTTAATAAAACTATCTATAATAAGGTATATAATATAGTAAAATACAATCAGGAGTATATGTTTTATTACTTAAAGAAAAAATTTATGATAAATCAAAATTACCTTTAATTGTAGAAAATTAACAAGCAAAATCTATTGTTAATTCTATAAATAAAATAGTAAAATAAATAATTATAAATTATTTACACATGATTTACTTTTTTCATTTGCAAAAAATTTTTCACTTAAAATCTATTATAATTTATAAATTAATTAATGGAATATTTTTTTTTATATATATAAAATAAAATTTCTGATGTTATAGCTTTAGCTGTAATATTTAAAATTACTATTTATACAACAAAAAAAAATTATTAGTTTACTAATAATGTTCTATAAATATAAGAAAATGAATTTCTATTTCTAAAAGAAAAAAATCAGGTTAAAAATCTTGGAAAAATAACAAATAAAGATCTCAATATATTATTATATAAAACTATTATTAATGAATACTATGAACTTTCTGCACAAATAAAAAAAGAATTAGATAAAAGAGATTAATTTTATTTATTTTCTTATTAAACTTATGAAACTATAATCGTATAAGTGAAATTTATCTTTTTTATTAAAAAGTTCTTTTGTTTTTTTCCATTTATTTATATTTATTTTTGGAAATTTAGTATCACCATTAAAATGTTTATGAACTAATGTTAGTTCTATTTTTTTCGCTTTTTTTATCATTTTATTATATATTTGTCCTCCTCCAATAACAAAAATTTCTTTGCAATATAAATGTTCTATTTCTTCATAAGAAGAGACAATTTTTATATTTTTTTTTTCTATTAAATGTAAAAATTTATTTTTTTTCCTTGTCAGGATAATGTTTGTTCTTTTTGTAAGTATTTTTCCTATTGAATCAAAAGTTTTTCTTCCCATAAGAATATACTTTCCTAAAGTTAATTTTTTAAATCTTATTAAATCATTAGGAAGATGCCACATTAATTTATTATTTTTTCCTATAAATCCATTTTTGGAAACAGATGCAATTAATATTATATTCATTAAAAAAATTATTATTTTTATGGATATTTCTATTAAATATGATTCAAAATTTGTAGAAAAAGAAATATATGAAAAATGGATAAAAGGTAATTATTTCTCATCTTTTCCAGATGATAGAGTTCCTTATACAATTATTATGCCTCCTCCAAATATTACTGGAGTTCTTCATATAGGACATATGTTAAATAATACAATACAAGATGTTTTTATAAGATACGCTAGAATGAATGGATATAACACTTGTTGGATTCCTGGAATTGATCATGCATCTATTGCTACAGAAGCTAAAGTATCAGAAAAATTATATAAAGAAAAAGGATTAAATAAATTTGATTTAGGAAGAAAAAAATTTATTTCTTTAGTATTACAATGGGTAAAAGATCATAAATATATTATATATGATCAAATTAAAAGATTAGGATGTTCTTGTGATTGGAATAGAATTAAATTTACAATGGATGATAAATTATATAAATCCGTTATAAAAGCATTTGTAAAATTATATAAAAAAGGATATATATATAGAGGATATAAAGTAGTTAATTGGGATACAGTTGCAAAAACTACTATATCTGATGAAGAAGTAATTTATAAAAAAAAAACTGAAAATTTATATTATATAAAATATAAAATAGAAAATGAAGATAATTATATTATCATAGCAACTACAAGACCTGAAACTATATTTGGTGATACAGCCGTTTGTTTTCATCCTGAAGATGAAAGATTTATTCATGTAAGAGGAAAAAACGTTATAGTTCCAATTATTAACAGATCTGTTCCTGTAATACAGGATTCATTATACGCAGATATGAATTTTGGAACAGGATGTTTTAAGGTTACTCCTGCTCATAATATTAAAGATAAAATTCTTTCAGATAAATATAAATTAGATATAATAAATATCTTTAATAAAGATGCTACTATAAATGATAATGGATACCATTATAAAGGTATAAATCGTTTTCGTGTAAGAAAAATGATAGTTGAAGAGTTAAATAATTTAGGATTTTTATTGAAAAAGGAAAAAATTATTCATAATATAGGATTTTCAGAAAGAACATTTTCTATAGTTGAATATATTCCGTCTATACAATGGTTTTTAAAAATGGATGATATAGTTAAACCAGCTATAAAAGCTGTAAAAAATGAAAAAATACAGTTTTATCCAAAAAAATATAAAAAGATTTATTTTCAATGGATGAATAAAATATGTGATTGGAATATATCTAGACAATTATGGTGGGGGCATCGTCTTCCTGTATATTATTATGGAAAAGGAAATAATAATTTTGTGGTAGAAGAAAATATAGAAAAGGCTTTAATAGAAGTAAAACGTATAACTAATAATTATAATCTTACTTATGATGATCTTAATCAAGATATGGATGTCTTGGATACATGGTTTTCTTCTTGGTTGTTACCTTTGTCATTATTTGATGGAATTATATATCCAAATAATTTAGAACTATGTTATTATTATCCTACTGATAATTTAATTACTGGATCAGATATATTATTTTTTTGGGTTGCAAGAATGATTATGTCTGGATTATTTTTTAAAAAAAAAATACCTTTTAAAAAAGTTTTTTTTACAGGTATTATTAGAGATTTTAATAATAAAAAAATATCAAAATCATTAAATAATTCTCCTAATTACATTCATTTAATTGATAAATATGGAGCAGATGCTGTTAGATTTAGTATGATATTAAAAAATGTTGATGGAAGAGATTTTCATTTTGATGAAAAAATATTTATTCAAGGAAGAAATTTTATAAATAAAATATGGAATTCTTTTCGTTTAATACAAAGTTGGATTAATAAAAAAAATAAAAATTGTAATTCTATTTTTATTGATGATGATAATATAAAAATTATAAATAATTATGTTTCTAATTGGATAAAAAATCGTTTTTATTATATATTAAAAATATCTGATTACAATATTAAAAATTTTAAATTAAATGAATCATTAATGATTTTATATAAATTTTTTTGGAATGATTTTTGTTCTATTTATCTTGAAATAATAAAATTAGTTAATAAAAAACATGGAATATCTAATAATATACTTGATTTTACAGTAAACCAATTTAATAAAATTTTAAAATTATTTCATCCATATATTCCTTTTATTTCAGAAAAAATTTGGAGTATTATAAATAAAAAAGAAAAAAAAAATGTTTTAATTATTTCATCATGGCCAAAAAAAAATAAGTATAATATGGAGGTCATTTATTCTTTTAAAAGAATTATTAGTATTATATCAAAAATACGTAATATTATAAACGAAAATAACATACCTAATATCCATAATTTCATATTATTTTCTATGAAAAAAGAAAGTAAAGAATGTAAATTGATATTATCAAATATGGTAAATGTTTCAAAAGTAATTTATTTATCAAAAGAATTAAATAATTCTTCTTTTTTATATTTTTTTATCATAGATTCAGAAAAATTTTTTATTTCTATAGAAGAAAAAAAAACGTTAAAATATAAATACTATAAAAAAAATAAAAATTTTATTGATGATATTAATAATAAAATACTTCATTTTAAAAAAATGTTATATATAATTGATAAAAATTTATCAAATAATAAATATATATTATATGTACCAAAACATATTCTTTTAAAAGAAAAGAAAAAAAAAATGGATATTTTAGAAAAAATAATATTTCTAAAAAAATATTTAAAGTTTTTGAAAAAAAATTAAAAATACTAACATTACCAAGTATCTTCACTACCTCCACCTCCAAAGCTACCTCCATTACCAAATCCATCAAAATCATCTTCATCATTATATTCATAATGATAATGATTTTGATTATTAATATTATTGTTATTTTTAAATAAGTTTATCATAAATAACGTATTTATTAATGAAAAATCAATTCCTAATATTTTTGGGAATATAAAAAAAATCAGTATAAATAAAACTATACTTGTAATTATGGAAATTATATTTGATTTTTGTCTAACTATTTTTTTTTTATAAAAATAATTTCCTAATTTTTTATATATATTTGTTATACAATAATTAATAGTTTTATAATAAAAACCTTTTTCTAAAAAAGGTTTACTTTTATTAAGTATTTCTTTTGTTGAAAAATCTGTTAAATAAGGTTCAATTCCATATCCATTTTGTATGGATATTTTTTTATCTTTAATTGATAATAATATAACAATTCCATTATTTTTTAATCCACCTATTTTCCATTTTTCACCCCATTCTTGGGCTATCATTTTTGGATCATTTTTGTATATACTATTAACTAATATCACCAATATTTCTGTAGATGTATTATTAGAATATAATATTAATTTTTTATTAATATCTTTTATTTCTTTTATAGATAAAACATTTGCATAATCATGAACAGGATATATTACATTAGGAGGTTTTGGTATTATAAATGTAGTAAATTCTTTTCCTTCTAATTTTATTAAAGAAATAATATTTAATAATATTAATAAAAATAATATTTTCTTAAAAACTATTTTCATATTAATAATGTGAAAAATCTATCAATGGAGATTTATTTGATCCATTTTGAGATTTAAAATATCCTTTTTCTTTAAACTTATCAAAAAAATTTGCAATAATTATTTTAGGAAATTGATTTCTATAAGTGTTAAAATTACCAACTTGTTCATTAAATCTATTTCTTTCAACATTAATTCTATTTTCAGTTCCTTCTAATTGGTTTTGTAATTCAGAAAAATTTTTTGTAGATTTTATATCTGGATAATTTTCTACTACTACTAATAATTTTCCTACGTAATTATTTAAATTTTCTTGTGTTTTTTCAAATTTATTTATTTGATTTTGATCTAATTCATTTGAATTTAATTGAATAGAATTAGCTTTAGATCTAGCTTCTACTATTTGTGTTAATGTTTTATTTTCAAATGAAGCAGCTCCTTTTACTGTATTAACTAAGTTTGGTATTAAATCTAATCTTCGTTGATAAACATTTTCTACTTGCCCCCATTGATTTTTTATCTTTTCATTTAATAGTATTAGATTATTGTATATACTAATACTCCAAAGACCTATTATAGTAAAAAAAATTATTATAGATATAATAATATTAAAAAAATATTTTTTCATGATTTTATGATATTATTTATAATGTTTGGAAAAAAAAAAATACATTCTTTGATAGCTTTTATGTTACTATCAGATCCATGAATTGCATTCTTTTCTAAAGAAGTTGCATATAAATTTCGTATTGTACCTTTTTTTGCAATTATTGGATCTGTATTTCCTATCAAATTTCTAAAATCTTTTACTGCATTATTTTTTTCTAATACCATTGGTACTATAATACCGGAAGACATAAATTTTATTAATGAATTAAAAAAATATTTTTTTCTATGTTCTTCATAAAATTTTGATATTAGATTTTTAGAAATTTTAACTGTTTTTATTAATTTTACATTAAATCCTGCATTAAATGTTTTTATTAAAATAGGGCATATATATCCATTTTTAACCGCATCTGGTTTTATGATAGAAAGAGTTATTTTTCCAAAATAATTTATCATTATAACAATTATGAATATAATTTTCAAAATTAAAAAAAGAAATTTATAAATGAAAATTCTGTTATCATGAATAATAAAAGATTTTATGATTTATTCAATAAAATGTCTTTTAATTCCTTGAAAAAAATGATATTAAAAGATTATAAATTAGCTAAGATAAGTCGTGAAACTAGTATTTTAGGTAGAAAAGAAGTCTTAAATGGAAAAGCTAAATTTGGAATATTTGGTGATGGAAAAGAAATTCCTCAAATAGCTATGTCTAAAATTTTTAGAAATGGTGATTATCGTTCTGGATATTATAGAGATCAAACATTTATGATGGCTATTGGAGAATTAACAGTTAAAAATTTTTTTTCTCAATTGTATGCTCATTCAGATATAAAATTTGATCCTTCTTCATCAGGAAGAATGATGACTTCTCATTTTGGAACACGTTTTTTAAATGAATATGGGGAATGGGATGATCTTACTAAAAAAAAAAATTCTAGTTCTGATATTTCTCCTACTGCATCTCAAATGCCTAGATTATTAGGGCTAGCACATGCTTCAAAAATTTATAGAAAACTAAAAAATTTAAAATTTACACATAAAAAATTTTCAAAAAATGGATATGAAGTAGCTTTCGGTACTATTGGAAATGCAAGCATTTCTGAGGGGTTATTTTGGGAAACTATAAACGCAGCATCAGTATTGCAAGTACCTATAATACTATCTATTTGGGATGATGAATACGGAATATCAGTTCCTAATAAATACCATTTTTCAAAAAATAATATAGGAGATTTATTATATGGATTTATTAGAAATAAAAATGAAAAAGGTGTTGAAGTTTTTCAAGTAGAAGGAAGTAATTATATTGATCTTGTAAATACATATTTTATAGCAAATAAAATAGCTCGTTATGAGTATGTTCCTGTAATTATTCATGTAAAAAATTTAACACAACCACAAGGTCATTCAACTTCTTCTTCACATGAAAGATATAAACCAAAAGAACGATTAGAATGGGAATATAAAAACGATAGTTTAATAAAATTTAGAAATTGGATTTTAAATTTTGAACTTAAAGGATCTAAAATTGTAGATGGAGATTTTATTTTATCTAAAATAGATATAGAAGCTAAAGAATATGTTAAAAATGAACAAAAAAAATCATGGAATGATTTTAAAAAATCTATTGATAAATTAAAAAATGAAGCATTAAATATTATTAATAATAATATAAACTATAATAATATAAATAATAAATATTTTTGGATAAATAATTATATAAAAAAATTAGAAAACAAAAATATAATTAATAAAAAATCAATATTTATTTTAATAAAAAAAATACTGTATACATTAGATAAAACAAATTTTTATTCAAAATTGAAATGTATTTTAACAAATTGGATAAATAAAAAATATAAAGAAGAACAAAAAAATTATTCTTCACATTTATTTAGTAATTCTAAACAATCATTTAAAAATATAATAGAAATTTTTCCAACATATAATAAAAAATATATTAATAAAGTAGATGGAAGAATAATATTAAGAGATAATTTTGATAAATTGTTAGAATTATATCCTGATCTTTTAATATTTGGAGAAGATGTTGGAAAAATGGGTGATGTAAATAAAGGATTAGAAGGATTACAGAAAAAATATGGAGAAAATCGTATATTTGACACTGGAATACGAGAATCTACTATTATAGGTCAAGGTATAGGCCTAGCTATGAGAGGATTACGCCCCATAGTTGAAATACAATATATAGATTATTTATTATATGCATTACAGATTATGAGTGATGATCTAGCCTGTTTACAGTATAGAACTAAAGGCGGGCAAAAATCTCCTCTTATTATAAGGACTAGAGGTCATCGTTTAGAAGGTATATGGCATTCTGGATCTCCTATGGGTGGTATAATTAATTATTTGAGAGGTATTTTAATATTAGTTCCAAGAAATATGGTTAAAGCAGCTGGATTTTATAATTCATTATTATTATCAGATGATCCAGCTTTAGTTATTGAATGTCTTAATGGATATAGGATTAAAGAATTATTACCTAGTAATTTAGGTTTATTTAAAACTCCTATTGGTATAGTAGATATAACAAGAAAAGGAAAAGATATTACTATAGTAACATATGGATCTACTTGGAAAATTGTAGATGAAGCTGCAAAAGAATTAATTAAATTTAATATAGAAGCTGAAATTATTGATGTTCAATCTTTATATCCATTTGATTTACGTAAAGATATAGTTAAAAGTTTAAAAAAAACTAGTAAATTATTAATTGTAGATGAAGATGTTCCAGGAGGAGCCTCTGCATATATATTACAAAATATTTTAGAAAAACAAAATGGTTATTATTATTTAGATAATAAACCTATTACAATAACAGCTAAAGAACATAGACCTGCTTATGGATCTGATGGTGATTATTTTTCTAAACCTTCTATTGATAATATTATAGATAATGTATTAAAAATAATTATAGAATAATAATTTATTGAAATTATTGGTATTATCCATATATTTATTTAATGATATTTTATGTTATATATTATTTGTGAATTAATATAAATATGAAAATAGAAAAAACATTTTTATCACAATTAAGGAAAGTTAATTTTAAAAAAATATCTTTTGGTAGTTATTATTCTGATCATATGTTTTGTTCTGAATATAGAAATGGAATATGGAAAAATTCTACGATAAAACCATTTGGAAACATAGTTGTTTCTCCTATATCACTTGTTTTTCATTATGGACAAGCTGTATTTGAAGGAATGAAAGCATATAAAGATAAAAATAACAATGTTTTTTTATTTAGACCAAAAGAAAATTTTAAAAGAATGAATAGATCTGCTATTCGTTTAGAAATGCCTTCTATTCCAGAAGAAATATTTATGAACGGATTAAAAAAATTAATTGATTTAGATAGAGATTGGATTCCTAACAATTATGGTCAATCTTTATATATTCGTCCTTTTTTAATAGCAACAGACGGAATTTTATCAGCGAAACCATCTAAAAATTATATGTTTATGATTATATCAACTCCAGTTGATTCTTATTATAATAAACCTTTAAAAATAAAAGTAGAGGAAAAATATGGAAGATCTGTTTCAGGTGGAGTAGGGTTTGCAAAAGCTGCTGGAAATTATGCGTCTTCTTTTTATCCAACTAGATTGGCTAACGAAGAAGGATTTGATCAAATTTTATGGACTGATTCTTCTACTCATACTAAAGTAGAAGAATCAGGAACTATGAATGTTTTTTTTCTATTCAAAGATACATTAATTACTCCTAAATTTAATGATAACATATTAAGTGGGATTACTTGTAATAGTATTATTTCTATAGCTAAAAAAGATAAAATAAAAGTTGAAGAAAGAGATTTAAATATATTGGAAATTATAGAAGGATTAAAAAATGGAGAGTTAAAAGAAGCTTTTGGATGTGGAACAGCTGCTGTTATAACTTTTTTTAAAATAATTAGTTATAAAGGTATTGACTATTGTTTACCAAAAATATCTGATAAAAATAGGATTTCTATGTATTTAAAAAAAAGATTATTAGATATACAACATAATTTATCTAAAGATCCATTTAAATGGAGATTTTTATTAGAAAAGTCATAATATTAAAAAAATAAATCATACAATGAATAATCATCTGAAATATGATGTAAAAACAGTAGAAAAGTCTGTAAAAAATGCTGTATTTTATTTATATAAAATTAATATAAATTTAAATTTTCAATATACTAAAAATAATAATTTAGGAGATATATCTTTAATATTATTTTCATTATCTAAACAATTAAATAAATCCATAAATGAATTAGGAAATAATATAGGATATTATGTACAAAATGAATTAAAAGGATTTGTAAAATTTTCTATATATAAAGGATTTTTAAATTTTACTTATTATAATAAATATTATATATTTTTAATTATAAAAATGTCTAGTATAAATTTTTCTGACATAAAAGACTTTTTTTCTTTTAAAAAGAAAAAAATTATGGTAGAATATTCATCTCCTAATGCAAATAAACCACTTCATTTAGGCCATTTAAGAAACATATTAATAGGATCGTCTATTTCTAATATATTAAAAATAGTTGGTCATAAAGTAATACAAATACAAATAATTAATGATAGAGGAATACATATTTGTAAATCTTTATTATCATGGAAAAAATTTGGAAATGATAATACCCCAAAAAAAAGTAATATAAAAGGAGATCATTTTGTCGGAAAATATTATAGTTTGTTTGATAAAATTTATAATGATGAAATTAAAATATTTAAAAATAATGAAACTCCAATTTTAAAAAAAGCAAGAAATTTGTTAAAAAAATGGGAAAAAGGAGATAAATTAATTATAGATATATGGAAAAAAATGAATAGTTGGGTTTATGATGGATTTAAAAATACTTATAATGATTTAGGAATTAATTTTGATAAAACAGAATATGAAAGTCAAATTTATAAATTTGGAAAAGATATTATAATAAAAGGATTAAAAAAAGGTATTTTTTTTAAAAAATCTGATGGATCAATTTGGATTAATTTAAAAAAAGATGGATATGAATCAAAGCTATTGTTAAGATCAGATCAAACATCTGTATACATTACTCAGGATATAGGAAATGCTATAAAACGTTTTAAAGAAAATAATATAGATGAAATGGTTTATATTGTAGGAAAAGAACAAGAAAGTCATTTTTGTAATCTATTTAAAATATTAAAAAGATTAAAATATACATGGGTAAAAAAAATATTTCATTTATCATACGAAATGGTTTTTTTACCAAGTGGTAAAATGAAATCAAGAGAAGGAAATATTGTTGATATAGATAGCTTAATATCTAAAATGGAAAATACGGCAAAATATATTTTTTACAAAAAAAAAGATAAAAAAATTAATAAATCATTTAATTATTCTTATAAAGAAATAGGATTATGTGCATTGAAATATTATTTTATTCAAATAGATCCAAAAAAAAAAATTATTTTTGATCCTGTTAAATCAATAGATTTTAAAGGTAAAACAGGTGTTTATATCCAATATACCTATTCTAGGATTCGTTCTTTAGAAAAGAAATTTTTTAATTTATGTGTTATTGACAATTTTTATTTTGATAATATTACATTAAATATATATGAAAAAAATATGATTAAAATTCTTTATAAATATTTAATAATTTTAAACAGTTCAGCTAATAAAATGAATCCTTCTTTAATAGCTAATTATGTTTATGATGTTTCTAAAACATTCAATCATCTTTATCAAAAAAAAAGATTAATTAATACTATGAATATTATTAGCAGTAATTTTTGTATGCATTTTATTCACATTACAGGTAATGTTATAAAATCCGCAATGAATTTATTAGGTATAAAAATGGTAGATCAAATATAACATATTAAATTAATACTCATTTACAAATGTTCAAAACTTTACAAAAAAAAATTGGTAATGCCTTTCGTGTTTTAAAGGGAAATAATAAAATTACAGAAATAAATGTTTCTATTGTTTTAAAAGAAATAGGTAAAGCTTTAATTGACGCAGATGTTAATCATAAAGTTGTATCAGAATTTATAAAAAAAGTAAAAAATAAATATATTGGAAAAAATGTTTTAGATGATTTAAATCCAAAACAACTTATTATAAAGTTAGTACATGATGAATTAGTTAGTATAATGGGAGGAAAAAAAGTAGATATAAATATATCTAAAAATCCTTCAATTATTTTATTATTTGGATTACAAGGAAGTGGAAAAACATCTTTTTCTTCTAAACTCTCTCTTTTTTTAAAAAAAAAAGGTAAAAATCCTTTGTTAGTAGCTGCAGATATTTATAGACCAGCTGCAATAGATCAACTAAATGCTTTAGCAAACAAAATTAATGTTCCTGTTTTTTCTTTAAAAGAAAATAAAAATGTAATTGACATCATAAAAAAATCTATACCTCATGCATATAAAAACAAAAATAATATTATTATTATTGATACAGCTGGAAGATTAGCTGTAGATGATTTTATGATGAAAGAGATACAACAAATTAATAATAATTTTGATTTAAATGAAAAATTATTTGTTGTAGATTCTATGACTGGACAAGATGCAATTAATACTGCAAAAAATTTTTCTAATTTATTAAATTTTGATGGTATTGTAATAACTAAATTAGATGGTGATAGTAAAGGAGGTGTAGCTATTACTATATCAAGTGTAACTAAAAAACCTATAAAATTTATAAGTATTGGAGAAAAAATGGATGATATAGAAATTTTTTATCCAGATAGAATGGCTAATCGTATATTAGGAATGGGAGATGTAGTTTCTTTTGTTGAAAAAGTACAAGAACAATTTGATGAAAAGAAAACTAATAGAATTTATAATAAAATATCTAAAAATAAATTTAATTTTTATGATTTATTAGATCAAGTAAATAGAATAAAAAAAATGGGTAGTATAAAAAATATAATATCTATGATACCTGGTATGGAAAAGTTTTTTTTATTTGATAAAAAAGAAAATTCTTTTAAAAGAATAGAAACTATTATTTTATCTATGACTCCTGATGAAAGAAAAAATCCAAAATTATTTGATGACATAAACAGAAGGATAAGATTATCTAAAGGATCTGGATATCCTTTAAAAGATATAGATATGTTTTTTAAACAATTTTATAATATGAATAAAGTACTAAAAAAGATAAATACTTCTGGATATTCAGGAAAACAAATTATAAAAGATTTTTTATCTAAAATGATAAATAAAAGTAATAATATTTAGTTTAATTTTTAATTAAAATTTTATTTTATTAAAAATATTTTTAATTTTGTTCGTTTAATTTTTTTTAATAAACTACAAACAAATTACTACTAATATAATTATGGTATTTAAGCTTAAATTTTTCATTTTATAAAGTATGATGATAAATTTTTTGAATAGAGGGAAATTTTTAAGCATTTTAAAAAGTATTAACATTTGGGATGTTATAGTTATTGGAGGAGGAGCGACTGGAATAGGAATAGCTTTAGATTCTTCATCTAGAGGATATAAAACTCTTTTATTAGAACAATCAGATTTTTCTAAAGGGACTTCTAGTCGTAGTACTAAATTAATTCATGGAGGAATTAGGTATTTATCTCAAGGAAATATAAAATTAGTTTATGAAGCTTTAAAAGAAAGAGGATTTTTATTAAAAAATGCTCCTCATTTAGTAAAAAAGAAAGAATTTATTATTCCAATTTTTAATTGGAAAACAGGAGCTTTGTATTGGACTGGATTAAAATTATATGAATGGTTATCAGGATCATTAAGTTTTGGAAAATCAAAATTTTTATCTAGAAATGATATCATAAAAAAAGTACCTGAAATAAAACCTAATAATTTAAAAGGAGGGATAATATATTATGATGGACAATTTGATGATTCTCGATTAGCTATTAATTTGGCACAAACTTGTGTTAAAAAAGGAGGAATTTTACTGAATTATTTTAAAGTTAAAAATTTAAAAAAAGAAAAAAATAAAATATCAGGAGTATTGGCTTTTGATGTTGAAAACAATATAGAGTATTCTATTAGATCTAAAGTTGTTATAAATGCTACAGGTATTTTTTCTGAATCTATTTATAAAATGGATGAAAATAAATGTTCATTATCAATTAAACCTAGTCAAGGAACTCATATTGTTTTAAATAGATCTTTTTTTAGCAGTGAAAGTTCTATAGTAATTCCTAAAACTTCTGATGGAAGAATTTTATTTTGTGTTCCTTGGTATGATCATGTATTGGTAGGAACTACTGATACTTTTTTAAATAAAATAATTCTTGATCCAGTTCCATTAGAAAATGAAATTAATTTTATACTTAAAACATTTAAAAAATATTTTATTTTTAATCCTAAAAAAAGTGATATATTAAGTGCTTTTTCAGGTCTTCGTCCTCTTTTTTATCCATATGGTAGTAATAATACTAATACTAAAGCAAAAGATATATCTAGATCACATAAAATTATAATTAGTAAATCTGGATTAATTAACATAATAGGAGGAAAATGGACTACATATAGAAAAATGGCTGAAGATGTTATTAATAAAGCTATTATTGTAGGTAATTTATACAAAAAACCTTCTATAACAAAAAATTTAAAAATTCATGGATCCAATTATAATGAAAAAGAAAAAAATAATATTTATTGGAAAAAGTATGGAGAAGATGAATATAATATAAAAAAATTGATATGTGAAAATCCTATTTTAGGAAATAAATTATTTCCTAACAGTAATTTTTGTTTTACTGAGGCTGAAGTTATATGGATGGTACGTTATGAAATGGCTAGAACTGTTGAAGATGTTTTAGCAAGAAGATTTAGATTATTATTTTTAAATGCAAAAAAAGCAATAGAAATAGCTCCAAAAATTGCATCTATAATGGCTAAAGAACTATCAAAAAACAAAGATTGGGAAAAATCTCAGATAAATTATTTTAAAAAATTAGCTATAAAATATTATTATCCATCATCTTATAATTAAAGATAAGAATATAAAGTGGTAATTTTCTTTATATATGAATAAATATGTATTATCCCTAGATCAAGGAACCACTAGTTCTAGAGCTATTATATTTGATAATGTTGGCAATATAATTTCCATAGCTCAAAAAGAATTTACTCAGATATATCCTAATCCTGGATGGGTTGAGCATAACGCAGAAGAAATATGGTCTACACAAGCTTCTGTTGCATTAGAAGCAATGTTAAAGGCAAATTTGAATGGAAGTAATATTGTATCAATAGGAATAACAAATCAAAGAGAAACTACTGTAATATGGGATAAAAATACAGGTAAACCTATTTTCAATGCTATAGTATGGCAAGATAGAAGGACATCAAAGTATTGTGATCAAATTAAAAAGGAAGGATTAACTGAAATGATTAAAAAAAAAACAGGATTAATAATAGATCCATATTTTTCTGCAACTAAAATAAAATGGATATTGGATAATATTCCAGAAGCAAGAAAAAAAGCATACTCAGGATCATTAGCTTTTGGTACAATAGATTCATGGTTAATATGGAATTTAACGGGAAGAAAAATTCATGTTACAGATGTAACTAACGCTTCTAGAACTATGTTATTTAACATTAATACTTTAAATTGGGATAATGAATTAATTGATTTATTTAAAATTCCATTAAATATTTTACCGGAAGTAAAATCATCTAGCGAAATATTTGGATATACTACAGGAAATATTCTTTCTTATAGAATACCTATTTCTGGAATAGCTGGAGATCAACAAGCATCATTATTTGGACAAATGTGTACTAAAATTGGAATGGTTAAAAATACTTATGGAACAGGATGTTTTATGTTAATGAATGTAGGAGATAATCCAGTTTTTTCTCAAAATAATTTAATTACAACTATAGCATGGAAAATTAAAAATCAAGTTCAATATGCTTTGGAAGGTAGTGTATTTATTGCTGGAGCAGTAGTACAATGGCTTAGGGATGGATTAGGTATTTTATCATCTTCTAATGAATCAGAAAAATTAGCATCGTTAGTAAATAATACCGAAGGATTATATATTGTTCCTGCTTTTTCTGGATTAGGAGCTCCTTATTGGGACCAAAAAGCAAGAGGTATTATTGTTGGAATAACAAGAGGAACTTCATATGCACATTTTGTTCGTGCAGCATTAGAAAGTATAGCATTTCAAAATATGGATATTTTAAAAGCTATGGAAGCAGATTCTGGAATTTCTATTAAAGAGCTTCGTGTTGATGGAGGAGCAACTGTAAATAAATTATTAATGCAATTTCAATCAGATATACTTAATGTAGGTGTAGTAAAATATAAAATATCTGAATTAACAGCTGCTGGTGCAGCCTATTTAGCTGGATTAGCTGTTAATTATTGGAGTAGCTTAGATGATATTAAAAATAAATGGAAAATGAAAAAAATAATATTTAATCCTAGAAAAATGTCTGGAAGATTAGAAATAATTGAAGGATGGAAAAAAGCAATTAAAACAACTCGTTATTGGTCTATACAATAATAAATATATTTAATTATGAAAGCAATATATGCAGAAATAATAGGAACAACAATATTAGTACTTCTAGGAAATGGAGTAGTAGCTAATGTTGTTTTATCAAAAACTAAAGGAAATGAAAAAAATGGAGAATGGTTGACTATAACAATAGGATGGGCTCTAGCTGTTTTTATGGGAATTGTAGTATCTGCTCCATATAGTGGAGCACACTTAAATCCATGTGTTACAATAAGTTATGCTATAATTGGTAAAATTACATGGAACTTAGTTCCATTTTATATATTGTCTCAATTAATAGGGTCAATGTTAGGATCTTTTATAGTATGGATTTTGTATAAAGATTATTTTTTAAATACCAAAAGTGAAAAAGATAAATTATCTGTTTTTGTTACAATACCTGCTATAAAAAATTTATTTTCTAATTTTTTCAGTGAAGTTTTATCTACATTTGTATTTATTTTCATTTCATTATTTCTTACTTCTGAAGGAAGTATTTTTCTTAGAGAAGAAAAAAAAATTCCTGTAGGATTAGGTGCCTTAGGTTATTTACCATCTTCTTTATTAATATTAGGAATTATATTATCATTAGGAGGAGCTACAGGTCCAGCTATAAATCCTACTAGAGATCTAGGTCCTAGAATAATTCATTCTATAATACCTATTTCTGGAGGTAAAGGAAATAGTGATTGGGGATATGCTTTTGTTCCTATAATAGGACCTATTATAGGATGTATAATGGCATCTATATTATATTTGTTTTTAACATAAAAAATATTTTATATAAATATATGATTGAAAATAAATCTATTTTTCATAATAGAGATCATAGAAAAATTGGAAAAAAATTAAAATTATTTCTTTTTTCTGAAGAAGTAGGTAATGGATTACCATTATGGCTACCTAAGGGGGTTATTATTAGAGATAATTTAGAAAAATTTTTGATTAAAATACAAAAAAAGTATGGATATGAAATGGTTATAACACCACATATTGGTAATAAAAATTTATATGTTAAAAGTGGACATTGGAATAAATATGGAAAAAATAGTTTTAGACCAATACAAACTCCTTGTGAGGAAGATGAATTTTTATTAAAACCTATGAATTGTCCTCATCATTGTGAAATTTATAGATCTCAAGAATGGTCTTATCGTGATTTGCCTAAACGTTTTGCAGAATTTGGAACGGTATATAGATATGAAAAAAGTGGAGAATTACATGGATTAACTAGAGTAAGATCTTTTACTCAAGATGATGCTCATATTTTTTGTACATATGATCAATTATTATATGAATTTAAAAAAGTTATAAACTTAGTATTTTATGTATTTAAATGTTTAGGATTTAAAGAATATACTGTAAGAATATCTCTTAGAGATCCAAAAAAAATAAATAATTACATAGGATCTAAAGAAAATTGGAAAAATGCAGAAAATATAATATTAAAATTAGTTAAAGAAGAATGTATAGAATCTACTATTAGTTATGGGGAAGCAGCTTTTTACGGTCCAAAATTAGATTTTTTAGTAAAAGATTGTCTAGATAGAAATTGGCAATTGGGAACTATTCAAATAGATTATAATTTACCTGAAAGATTTAATTTATATTACAAAGGAAAAGATAATAAAATACATCGTCCTGTTATGATTCATAGAGCTCCTTTTGGTTCTTTGGAGAGAATAATAGCAATAATGATTGAGAATACTAAAGGTAATTTACCATTATGGATGGTTCCTGATCAAGTTGTTATACTTCCTATTAGTAATAAATATATTGTTTATGCAAAAAAAATTTTAAATTTAATGTTAAAGAATGATATTAGAGTTTTTATAGATAATAGAAATGAAAAAATTAGTAAAAAGATTAGAGATTCTGAAAATAATAAAATACCTTATATGGTTATACTAGGGGAAAAAGAGGAAAAAGGTGATTTAATATCATTAAGGCGTCATGGGTTAGGACATATAGGAAAATTTTCTTATATTAATGGTATAAAAAATATTTTGAATAAAATAAATTTTTAAAACTTTAAACATTATAAAAAAGAAATTATCAAAAGGAAACAAAAGAAGAAGAATCTATAGAGCAGTATCAAAAAAACGAGATATTCATAGAATTAATGAAAATATTAAATCTAATATGATCCGTTTAGTTGAAGATTCCAATATGAAAAGTGGAATATATAATACTAAAGAAATGATTTCTGTTGCTAGAGAAAGAAATTTGGATTTAGTTGAAATTAATCCAAAATTAACTCCTACAGTTTGTAGAATTCTAGATTATAAGAAATATTTATATGAACAAAAAAAGAAGAGAAAACAATTTAAAGCAAAACAAACAAAAATAAATACTAAGGAAATTAGATTTGGACCTCAAATAGGAGATCATGATGGAAAAGTAAAGGTAAAAAGTGCTGAAAAATTTTTAATTCGTGGAGATAAAGTTAAAGTATTTGTTTTTTTTAAAGGACGTTCTATAGTTTATAAAGAACAAGGAAAAATTAAATTATTAAAATTTGCAGAAGAAATTGAAAAATATGGAAAAGTAGAACAAATGCCAGTTATGGAGGGGAAAAGAATGTATATGATTATAGCTCCTAAAAAATTTATAAATTAATTTTATTATGACCAAACTGAAAACAAAATCAGGATCAAAAAAAAGATTTAGAAGAACATCTAGTGGAAATATAAAAAGAAGACATTCATATAAAAGTCATTTATTAACAAAAAAATCAAAAAAAAGAAAAAGACATATTAATAAATTCTATTTGATAAAAAAATCAGATAAAAGTAATATAAATAGACAAATATAATTATTAATGCCAAGATCAACTAATTCAGTTTCATCCAGAAAAAGAAGAAAAAAAATTATTAAATTAGCTAAAGGTTTTTATGGATCTAGAAATAGAATATATACTGTTGCAAAAAATGCTGTAGAAAAATCTCTTTTTTATTCATATTCAGGAAGAAAAAAAAGAAAAAGAGATTTTAGATCTTTATGGATAAGACGTATAAATGCTGGTGTTAGAATATATGGAAAATCTTATTCTGATTTTATAAATAAATTATTAAAAAAAAATATAAAAATTAACAGAAAAGTGTTATCTGATATATCTACAAATGATTCAACTAACTTAAAAAAATTAGTAGAGTATATTTACTCGTGATTATAATTAAATTTTTTTTTTATAAGTTTTTTGTCTTTTACATAATCTGTAAGTAGTTTTCCATTTAAATGATCATATTCATGTAATATAACTCTTGCATATATTCCATCGAAAAATTTTTTCTTTTTTTTAAAATTACGATTATAGTATTCAATTATTACATTAGATTTTCTATTTATAGGAACGTTTATTCCAGGAATACTAAGACATCCTTCATTAAATTCAAATTCTTTCCCAAAAATTTTTATTATTTTTGCATTTATAAATGTTTCTTCATAATTTTTATTATTATCATATGGTATATTTAATATGAATATTTTTATGTTTTTTCCTATCTGAGGAGCAGATAATCCTAATCCATTTGCTTTATTAACAGTTTCAAACATATTAGTTATTAATTGTATGATTTCTTTTTTTGAATAAGAAAAATCTATATTTTCGCATTTTTTTCTTAAAATAGAATTTTCATAAAAAATAATAGGTAATATCATAATAATAAAAATTTAATTTTCATTTTTTAATTTTAAGGTAAGATTGTAATATAATAATAGCACTAATTTTATTTAAAATTTTTTTATTTATTTTTTTTTTAAATTCATATTCATAGAAATTATAGTTTGTTCAGATATTTTTGATGTAAATCGTTCATCTACTCTTTTAACTTGTATTTTTGGATATAATTTATAAAATAATTTTAAAAATTTTTGTATTCTTTTTTCTAAAAATATTTCAATTTTATTATTTAAATCTATAGGCATTCCAACTACCAATTCATCAATTTTTTCACAAATAATTATTGATTTTAAAATGTATATCAAATTTTTAGTCAAAACATAATCTAACCCAAATGCAAATATTTTATTTTCATCTGTTATTGATAATCCAGAAACAATTTTTCCATAATCTAATCCCAATATTTTTCCCATATTATCAAAAAAATTATTTTTTACAATATATATATATTTGTTAATTTTGTTAACAAAAAAATCTTAGATAAATAAAGTGGATAGATTAAGATTAGAAATAGAAAATGCATGGAAAAAAAAAGAAGCATGGTTAATTGATAAAAATATAAAAAAATCAGTTATAGAAGTTATTGAAAACATAGAAAAAGGATCAATAAGAGTATGTAATTTTTTAGATAAAAAATGGATAGTTCATCAATGGATAAAAAAAGCTATAATAATATATTTTTCAATTCAAAAAATGAATAAAATAAAAATAGGTCCATTAGAATTTTATGATAAAATTCCATTGAAAAATAATTTTCAAGAAAAAAGTATACGTGTAGTTCCTCATGCTATTGCTAGATACGGATCATATATATCTCCTGGAGTTGTACTTATGCCTTCTTATGTTAATATAGGAGCATATATAGGAAAAGAAACTATGATAGATACATGGGCTACAGTTGGTAGTTGCGCTCAAATTGGAAAACGTGTTCATGTAAGTGGAGGAGTAGGTATAGGAGGAGTATTAGAACCCTTACAAGCACATCCTGTTATTGTAGAAGATGATGTTTTCTTGGGGTCAAGATGTATATTGGTTGAAGGAGTACTTATTAAGAAAGGAGCTGTATTAGGATCTAATGTTGTTTTGACAGCAACCACAAAGATTTTTGATATAACAAATAATAGTCCTATTGAAATAAAAGGCTTTGTCCCTAGGTATTCTGTAGTTATACCAGGTTCTTATCCTAAAAAATTTCCTGCAGGTATATATTATGTTCCATGTGCTTTAATTATAGGAAAGAGAAAAGAAAGTACAAATAAAAAAACATCATTAAATGATGCATTAAGAACGCATAATATTTCAGTATAAAAAATGTATTTTAAATTTAAAAATGAATTATATAATAGTATAGATGTTTTAATGCAAGGAAAAATTATATTATATCCTACAGATACTGTATGGGGAATAGGATGTGATGCTTTTAATTTAAATTCTATAGAAAATATATATAGAATAAAAAAAAGAGATAAATATAAACCTATGATATTATTGGTAGATAGTATAAATAGATTACAAAATATAGTTGGACCAATATCAGATTTTATTAAAAAAATTGTAATATATGATTGTAAAAAAAATAAAAAACCTATTACAGTAATATATGATAAAATTTATAAGTCTAATGTTATCTCAAAATATTCTAGAGTTAATTGGAATAATGAATTAGCTGTTCGTTTAACTTATGATTTGTTTTGTATAAATTTAATTAAAAAATTAAATAGACCTATTATTTCTACTTCTGCTAATTTATCAGGATATGTAACTCCAAGATCTTTTTCAGAAATTAATAAAAGAATTTTAAAAAAAGTAGATTATATTGTTAATCTTCGTAGAAATGAAAAATCTATTTTTTATGAATCTACTATACTAAAAATAGTATCAAATAAAATAAAAGTTATTCGTAAATAATGAATTTATCATATGCTATTAAAAAAAAAATATTTCAAATTATTAGTTTTTCTTCTATTAGAATAAAACAAGATAGTTATGTAATAGGAGGATATGTCCGTGATTTATTATTGGGAAATAATGTAGAATTTGCAGATTTAGATATATTAACCATAGGAAAAGGAATAATTTTAGCAAAAAAAGTAGCATATGAAATTTTTAATTATACTAAATATAATCCAAAAATTAAAATATTTAAACGTTATGGAACAGCAATGTTAGAGTATAATAATCAAAGAATAGAATTTGTAGGATCTAGAAAAGAATCTTATAATTATAATAGTAGAAATCCAATTATTGATATTGGATCTTTAGAAGATGATCAAAATAGAAGAGATTTTACTATAAATACCTTAGCAATAAGTTTAAATCGTAAAAATTATGGTAAATTAATAGATCCGTTTAAAGGATTATTAGATTTAAAAAAAAAATTGTTAAAAACGCCAATGAATGCTGATAATACTTATTCAGATGATCCGTTAAGAATGATGCGTGCTATACGATTTGCCTCTCAACTTAATTTTAATATTGAAAAAAAATCATTTGAATCTATAAAAAAAAATAAAAATAGGATTTATATTGTTTCTAAAGAAAGGATTATTGAAGAATTTAATAAAATACTTTTAGTTAAAAAACCTTCTATTGGTTTATTATTATTGTACAAATCAGGATTATTTTCTATTATTTTACCTGAAGTAACATCATTAAGAATAGTAGAAGAAAAAGATGGATCTAAGCATAAAGATAATTTCTATCATACTTTGCAAGTAATAGATAATTTGAGTAGATATAAAAATAGTTCTTTATGGTTAAGATGGGCAGGATTACTTCATGATATAGGAAAAACTAATACAAAAAAATTTATTCCAAAAATAGGATGGACTTTTCATTCTCACGAATATGTAGGTAGTAAAATGATTTATGATATATTTAAACGTTTAAAATTACCTAAAAATAATATACGTTATGTAGAAAAAATTATTAAATATAGTAATCGTCCTATATCTTTGATAGGATCAGAAGTTAGTGATTCTGCTATACGTAGAATGTTATTTGATGTTGGAAATGATTTAAATGATTTAATTAAATTATGTTTATCAGATATTACTACAAATAATATAGAAAAAAAAAATATTTATAGAAAAAATATTTTTTTTCTTATAAAAAGAATAAAAAATTTAGAAAAAAAAGATCATATTATGAATTGGAAACATCCAATATCAGGGAATGATATTATGAATGTATTTGATATATATCCTTGTAAAAAAATAGGAATTATAAAAGATTATATTAAAAATTCTATTCTAGAAGGAAAAATATCTAATCAATATTCTTCTGCTTATTCTTTAATGTTGAAAAAAGGAAAAGAATTAGGATTAAAAAAAAAATAATATATGTTATATCATGACTTTCATAATAAAAAAAATAAAATAATACTTTTAATTCATAAAAATCCCGATGGAGATGCTTTAGGGTCTTCTTTGGCTCTTATGTTATACTTGAAAAAGTATAAACATTTTGTAGATATAATATCACCAACAGAATATTCTAAATCTTTTTCCTGGCTACCAGGCATTAAAAATATTTTAGTTTTGTCAGAAAAAACTAGAAATTTAATTAGAAAAAAAATTATAGAATCTGATTATATTTTTTGTATAGATTTTAATAATTTATCAAGAATAGGAGATGAACTAAAAGAATATTTATTATTATGTTCAAATTCAAAAAATATATTGTTAGATCATCATCCTAATCCTATTCATTTTTTTGACATTATTTTTCATGATTTAAAGGCATCTGCTACAAGTGTTATTGTATATAGATTTATATCTAGTATGGGAGATTTTAATAAAATAGATAAAGAAATGGCAACATGTATATATGTTGGATTAATGACTGATACAGGTTATTTTCGATTTTCTTCTGTAAATTCAGAAACCCATTTTATTGCAGGAAAGTTAATAGAAAAACAAGTAGATGTATATTATATTTATAAAAATTTGCATGAAAATTATAATGAAAATAGATTAAAATTATTATCTAAAGCATTACAAAATTTAAAAATTATAAAAAAATATCATACTGTCTATACAAGTATAGAAGAAAAAGATATATCTTATGATCCATATAAACAAGGAGATACTGACGGTATTATTACTTATGGGTTAAACATTAAAAATATTGTTTTATCTGTATTGTTTTTTCAAGAAAAAAATAAATATCCAGTGAAAATTTCTTTTAGATCAAAAGGAAATTTTGATGTAAATATACTTGCTAGAAAGTATTTTGGAGGTGGAGGTCATAAAAATGCATCAGGATGTATTTTATTAAATAAAAATATAAATGAATCTGTTAATTATTTTTTAGATATTATTCCAAATTATTATGAGAATAATTTTAAGAATTCCATTTAATATTACATCCACAGCTACTATTTACAATAGGATAATTTTTTATCAAATTATTATCAATTATATTTTGTAATGCGTTTCTTATACTCATTCCTGTAACTGGTATTTTATTACTTGGTCTAGAATCATCAAATTGTCCATGATAATATAATTTATCTTTTCTTAAAAATATAAAAAATTCAGGAGTACATTTTGCTCCGTAATATTTGGCTGCTTCTTGTTTATCATCAAAAAAATAGGGAAATTGATAATTATATTTTATAGATATCTTTTTCATATTTTTTGGAGAATCTTCTGGATATTTTTCTGAGTTGTTAGAATTAATAGCAATAAAAGATATTTCTTTTTTCATAAATTCATTTGATAAACGTACTAATTCTATATTAATATGTTTTACATAAGGACAATGATTGCATATAAACATTATTACATTTGCTTTATTAGAAAGGAATGTATTAATATATTGTTTTTTCCATGTATTTACTTCTAATAATAGAAAATTTTTTATAGTTGTTTTTGTTTTCTTATTTGAAGAATAAGTAATAACCATAATAAAAATTATTTATTTTTTATTTTATATTTAAAAACAATAGATTTTTTTTTTTCTTCTTTAGCTAATTCTGAGTCTATCAATATTCTTCCACTATGTTCATCTATTAAAATTTTTTTCCTTTGCATCAATTCAGAATATTTTTGAGGAGTTATTGATAAATAAGAACCTAATGGAGCTCCTCTTTCAACTGGAGAAACAGCAATTCCATTTTTCATTCTATTTCTTATTTTTTTATAAGATTGCAATAGTCTATCATCTATTTTTTTGTGAAGTAATGAAATATGTTTACATAAAATTTTTTCTTCTTTATTATTTTTGTATAGAATGTTATTTAATTCTTCTTTTTTATAAGAAATATGTTTTTTTTTATCTTCCATCATAGATTCCATTTTATCTAAAATATTTTTTTTTTCACGTATTTTTACACTTAATTCCTTTATTTTTTTTCTAAAAAGTTGAATTTCCAATTTTTGATAATCAATTTCCTTATCAATTGAATACAAATCTTTGTTATTTTTTATATTATTTTTTTTATTTTCATATTTTTTTATTAAAATTTCAGATTTTTTTATATTTTCGTTCTTTTTTTCTATATGTTTTTTTGTATAAATAATATCTGTATTAATATTATTTAGATTGTTTTTTATATTATCTAATTCTATTTTTATAATATTCATTTCCATAGGAACATTTTCTTTAAATTTTTTTATTTCATCAATACGAGAATCTATTAGTTGAATATTGTATAAAATTTTTAATTTTTCTTCTATAGAATTATTTTTTTTTATCTTACAAATCATACTTTACTTTATGAAAAATATTTTATTGGATTAGTATTAATTTTTGATTCATATACAAAAATAGAATGAAATTTTTTTTCCAAAAAAGATTTCAATATTTTTTTTACAAATTTTTCAGATTCATAATGACCTATATCTATAATAAGAATATTCCCATTTGATTTAAAAAAATCATGATACTTCAAATCAGATGAAATAAAAACATCTGATTTTTCCATTATAGATGGATATATACCAAAAGAACCTGATCCAGTTATTATTGATATTTTTCTAATAGATTTTTTTCTTAATTTTGAATGTCTAATATAAAATAAATCCATTTTTTTTTTTAAAAAATATAGAAAATCATATTCACTCATTTCTTTTTCAAGAAATCCTACTATACCAATACCTATATTAGGATTAATGTTTTCTATGTTATGAATTTCGTATGAAATTTCTTCATATGGATGATTATTAAAAATAGCTTTTTTTATATCTTCTAATTTATAAGATGGAAATATAACACTAATACATGTTTCTTTTTCCATATGAAAAATATTTTTTTTACCAATAAAAGGATTAGTTTTTTCATTTCCCATATAACTTCCTAATCCATCAAAATTATAACTACAATGACTGTAATTAGAAATATTTCCAGCTCCTGCTTCAAATAAAGAATTTCTAACTTTTTTTGCATAATTAACTGGAACATAAACATATAATTTTTTCATTATTCCTTTTTTTGGAATAAGAACTTTATTTTTACTAATTTTTAATATTTTTGCTACATAAGAAGAAACATTATTACAAATATAATCTAGATTAGTATGAATAGTATAAATTGCTATATCATTTTTTAATGCACAAATTAATACTTTTTTAAAGTAAGTATTTCCTACAATATTTTTTATTGGGTTAAAAATAATTGGATGAAAAGTTATTATAAAATTACATTTTTTTTGTATAGATTCTATAATGACCTCTTCATTTAAATCTAAAGTAACTAATATATTTTTTATTTCTTGATCATAGAATCCTGTTATTAATCCAACATTATCATAATGTTCAGCATATTCTACAGGAGCTAATTTCTCTAACTTGGAAATTACATCTTTTATTTTAAATTTCATTATTAATATATATATAGCAAATTTATAATATATTATGAAAAAAATTAATATGATAAAAAAAAAACCAGATTGGTTAAAAGTAAAGATTCCATTAGGAAAAAATTACAATAAAATTAAAAATTTAATTAAAATTAAAAAAATAAATACAGTATGTCAAAGTGCAAGTTGTCCTAATATAGGAGAATGTTGGGGAAAAGGAGTTGCAACTTTTATGATATTAGGAAACATATGTACAAGATCTTGTAAATTTTGTGGAGTAATAAAAGGAAGACCTAAAAAATTAGATAATGAAGAACCAACAAAAGTAGCAGAATCTATAAAAATTTTAGGATCAAAACATATTGTATTAACTTCTGTTAATAGAGATGATTTAAAAGATATGGGGGTATCTATATGGATAAGAACTATTCATAAAATAAGAAATATAAATAAATATATAACAATAGAAACTTTAATTCCAGATTTTAAAGGGGATAAAAAAATAATAAAAAATATTGTTGATATAAAACCAGAAATAATATCTCATAATATAGAAACTGTTTACAGATTAACTAAAATAGTTCGAGTACAAGCTAAATACAATAGAAGTCTTAATTTGTTAGAATATATAAAAAATGAAAATAATAAAATTCGTACAAAAACAGGTATAATGTTGGGATTAGGTGAAACAAAAGAAGAAGTTATAGAAACAATGATAGATATTAAAAAATCTAAAGTTGATATATTAACAATTGGACAATATTTACAGCCTTCTATGAAACATTATCCAGTTTATTCTTATATTAATCCAAAAAAATTTGAATTTTTTAAAAAAATTGGATTAAAAATGGGGTTTTTATATGTAGAAAGTGGTCCGTTAGTTAGATCTTCTTATCATGCAGATAAGCATGTTAAATAATTACAATTTTCTTTTTCCAAATGAATATGTTATATGTTTATCAAAATTATTATAATTCCAAATATTTTTATTACATAAAAAATCTTTAATATAATATGATATGTAAGATTTTTTTTTATTTATTTTAGAAAATAAAATAAGTTGTTGAATAGAACGAGTAGTTGCTACATATAACAGATTGATATTATCAAACATTGCGTTTGAAAGTATTTCTTTATAAATAGAACAAAGTTTATTATTATTTATATTTTTATATGATGATTTTATCGT
Source organism: Blattabacterium cuenoti (assembly GCF_014252315.1). GTDB lineage: Bacteria > Bacteroidota > Bacteroidia > Flavobacteriales > Blattabacteriaceae > Blattabacterium > Blattabacterium cuenoti_AI. Next base: position 160,957 of record NZ_CP059216.1, on the reverse strand, counting down.
TAAAAATATATTGTTTAATCCTTGATATAAATTTGGATCAACATTTATCCATTTTATTTTCTCGTTACTTGAATAAATATTCCAATCAACAAATGGCAATATTACTACAGGAAATTGTAATCCTTTAGATTTATGTATTGTCATAATATAAACAGATTTTTTAATATTATTATCAACTATAATATTTTCTTCATCAGAATTTTTTTCCCAAAAATATAGAAAATCTATAATAGAATTACCAATTTTATTTGTTGATCTATAAACGAAGTCTAAAAATGAATAAATATATGCTTGATTGTTTTTATTTAATAAATTAAAATAATCAATTATATGTTTTATAATATAATATATAGACTTATTATATAAGTTATTTAATAAAAATAAATTTTCTTTTGAAGAAATTTTTTTTATAAATAAATTTAATGGTAAAAAAATAGTTTTAGATATAAAATAGTGAACATCATTAATTTTTATATTTTTATTATTTAATAATAATGAAATTAATGTAATTCTTTTTTCATATGAATCAGTATATGTTAATATATATAAAAAATTTATAATAATTTTTATTTCAATATAATCTTTTATCAACATAGAAACAGAAGTATTAACATTTATACCTTTTTTAATTAAATTTTCTGATATATAATAACCTTCTTTGTTTGTTCTTACTAATATAACTATATCTGATAAAAAATATTTTTGTTCTAAACATTTTTTAATTGTATTAATTAAATAATTACATATACATTCTTTATAATATTTTTGTTTTTTTATATCAGAATTAATAAAATTTAATTCAACATATCCTGAATATTCATTATTTGTACTTATTTTTTGATTAGAATTTTTATATATATCTCTATAAATAGAATTATAAAATATATTTGAAATAAATGAATAAAATAAATTATTAAATATTACAATTTCTTTACAACTTCTAAAATTTGTATTTAAAATATATAGTTGTTTTTTATAAACAGGGTTGTAATCATATATTAAATTAAGAAATTGTTTAGAATCTCCACCTCTCCATCTATATATAGATTGTTTAGGATCTCCAACTATAATAGCAATACCATTTTCCGATAATGAATTTTCTATCAAAAATTCAATGTTTTTCCATTGCATAAAAGATATATCCTGGAATTCATCTATGAAATAATATTTATACTGATTTCCAATTTTTTCATAAATTATAGGTAATGAATAATTTATTTTTTCATAAAGTATTTGATTTAGTTCTTCATTTAATAATATTTTTTTTTCTTTTTTTATTAAAGAAAATTCATTTTCTATTTCATAAATAATTGGTAATAAATTTATTTCATTTAAAAATACTTTATCTAAAATATATTGTGAAATATTTTTATTATATAATAATTTTGTTTCTTTATATAAATTAATAATTTGTTTTTTAAGTTCATTATTTATAAGTTGTTTGTTGAAAACAATATTATTATCAATATTTTTATCAATTTTTTTTTTAAATGGATTTATAAAAATATCTTTTTCAATAAATTTTTTGAATAAATTAATAATATCTAAATTTATATTTTTATTTGTATTTTCTTTATTTATAATTTGTATAAATTTTATTCCTTGATTTATACAAGTTTTTTCGAATTTATTTACTCTTTTTTCCAATGAATATTTTAGTTTTATAAAATATTTCATGGCATTTTTCTTTATTTTTTTTATATGAAAAAAATGATTTTCATTAATCAATATAAAAGCCATTCTATAAATTTCTTTACTTATATCCCAACTTTTTCCTTCTTTAATTTTTTTAATAGAAAATTGAATCAAATTTTTATATGAATTATCGGAATATTTTAGTTTTTTAATAAGATTATCAGTAACTTTTTTTAAAAATTTATCTGTATCCATTTCTAATGAAAAATCAGAATAAAAGGATCTTATAATTCTATAAGTAAATTTATCAATAGTGCTAATACATTCAGTAAAGAATTTAAAATCACAATAAATTTCGTAAAGTATTTTTTTAGAACGTATACATAATTCTTTTTTTGTTAAAGAAGAACAATTTATGATATAATTAAAAAAAAAATTATATTTACTTCTTATTCTATTATTAGAAAAATCTTTAAGACATTCTAATATATGATTCTTTATATCATTAGATGATTTTCTTGTAAAAGTTAAAATTAAAAATTTTTTAAATTCTTTAGGATTATCACTAGATAATAAAATCAATAAACAATTTTTAATTATAAAAAAAGTTTTTCCTGATCCTGCAGAAGCATTATATATTTTTAAAATTCCTAAATCTATATTTAACATGTTAAATAATGTAAAATAATAATTCAATTATACTTTACTTTGTTATATTAAAATTATTTTTGAATAATTTAATAAATTGAAAATAAATACCTTTTTATATTATTAAAAAAATATATAACAATATGTCTAAAAAATTTCCTCATGGAGTAATAACTGGTAATCTTGTTAAAGAAATATTTGAATATGCTAAACAAAAAAAATTCGCTATACCAGCAGTAAACGTTACTGGATCAAATACAATAAATGCTGCTATGGAGACTGCATCAATAGTTAACTCTCCTATCATCATTCAATTATCTAATAGCGGATCTATTTTTAATGCTGGTATTGGATCAACATTAAAAAATAAATGTAAACAAAAATCAGCAATAAAAGGAGCTATATCTTGTGCTATGCATATACATGAATTAGCTGAACTTTATCAGTCTACAATAATACTTCATACAGATCATTGTTCTAAAAATTTTTTACCATGGATAGATGGATTAATTTGCGCTAATGAATCATATTATAAAAGATTTGGTAAAACTTTATTTAGTTCTCATATGCTAGATTTATCACAAGAACCATTAAAAGAAAATATAGAAATTTGTAAAAAATATTTTGAAAGAATGAATAAAAATAAAATGACAATTGAAATAGAACTAGGAGTAACTGGAGGAGAAGAAGATGGAATAGATAATTCAAATATAGATAACAAAAAACTTTATTCTCAACCAGAAGAAGTATTTTATGCTTATAAAGAAATGAAAAATATAAGTGATAATTTTATTATAGCAGCTGCATTTGGAAATGTTCATGGAGTTTATAAGCCAGGAAATGTTAATTTACGTCCTGATATATTAAAAAAATCACAAAATTATGTACAAAAAAAATTAAATACAAAAAAAAATCCAATATCTTTAGTTTTTCATGGAGGATCAGGATCATCTGTATATGAAATACAAAAATCTATTAGATATGGAGTGGTTAAAATGAATATTGATACTGATTTACAATATGCTTTTACTTGTGGAGTAAGAGATTATATGAATAAAAATAAAGATTTTTTAAAAAAACAAGTAGGAAATCCTAAAGGAGAAAACATTCCTAATAAAAAATATTATGATCCTAGAATATGGTTAAGAAATGGAGAAGAATATTTTAAAAAATATTTAAAAAAATATTTTTATTTAATGAATAATATTAATACATTATAATAAATAATATATGGTCTGGTTTTTAAGAAAAAAAAAAAAAATATTAACATCTATAGATGATAGAAAAAATTTACCTAAAGGTATTTGGTATAAAACTCCTAATGGAAAAATAGTAGATACAGAAAAACTGAAAAAAAATCTTTATGTAAACCCAGAAGATGGTTATCATGTTAGAATCCATAGCGAAGAATATTTTAAAATACTTTTTGATAATAAAAAATTTACGGAAATCAATATTAAAATAACAAGTAAAGATCCTGTAAAATGGAAAGATTATAAAAAATATACAGATAGAATAAAAGAATCTATAAAAAAAACGAATTTATATGATGCTATTAGAACTGTAATAGGAAAAATAAAAGGAATAAAAGTAATAGTTTCTTGTATGGATTTTTCTTTTATAGGAGGATCTATGGGGTCTGTAGTAGGAGAAAAAATATCTAGAGCAATAAAATGTTGTATAGAAAAAAAAATTCCATATGTATTAATATCAAAATCCGGTGGAGCAAGAATAATGGAATCTGCATTTTCATTAATGCAAATGGCTAAAACAATTGCAAGATTAACTCAATTAAAAAATTCAGGATTACCATATATATCAATATTAACAGATCCTACCACAGGAGGAGTTACGGCCTCTTATGCATTACTTGGAGATATAAATATAGCAGAACCAGGTGCTTTAATTGGATTTGCAGGACCTAAAGTTATTAAAGAAGTAATTGGTAAAGATTTACCTAGTGGATTTCAAACTTCAGAATTTCTTATGGAAAATGGATTTATAGATTTAATATCTTCCAGAACAAAATTAAAAGAAAATTTGTATAAATTAATTTATATGATGACATAATTTTTATTCCCATTCAATAGTAGATGGAGGTTTAGATGATATATCATATAAAACACGATTTATTCCATTAACTTCATTTATTATTCTATTTGATATTTTCTCTAAAAATTCGTAAGATAAATGTGAAAAAGTTGCAGTCATAAAATCTTTCGTATTAACTGATCTTAACACAGCTGTATATTCATATGTTCTTTTATCTCCCATTATTCCTACAGATTTAGTAGATAATAATATTATAAAAGCTTGACTAATTGTATTATATATATTATAACTATTTAATTCTTGGAATAAGATACTATCTGCTTTTTTTATGATAGATATTTTATTTTTATTTATTTTTCCAATAATTCTAATACTTATTCCAGGTCCTGGAAATGGATGTTTATATAATATAATTCCTGGAACCCCTAGTAATTTTCCTATTGTTCTAACCTCATCTTTAAATAATTTTTTTAATGGTTCAATAATTTTTAATTTCCTAAATTTAGGTAGACCTCCTACATTATGATGAGATTTTATAAAATTATTGTTTAATTTTTTAGAAGATTCAATAATATCAGAATAAATAGTTCCTTGAATTAAAAATTCAATATTACCTATTTTTTTAGATTCTTTTTGGAATAAATTAATAAATTCTTTTCCTATAATTTTTCTTTTTTTTTCTGGATTTTTAATTCCAATTAATTTTGATAAAAAATTTTCTTTAGCATTAATTACTTTAATTGGTAAATTCATATGTTTACAAATATTAATAATTATTTTTTTTTCTTCTTTTGGAAAAAGTCCAGTATCTATAAAAATACAATTTAATTGTTTACCAATAGCTTTATAACTTAGATATGCTGTTACAAAAGAGTCTAATCCTCCAGAAAATCCTAATATAACTTTTTTATTAGAAACTGTTTTTTTAATATCATTTATTATATTATTTACAACATTAGTTAATTTCCAATTATAATTACATTTGCAAATTTGTATAACAAAATTTTCTAATATTAATTTTCCATATTCTGTGTTATTTACTTCTGGATGAAATTGTACAGCATAAATCATTTTTTTATTGTTAGATATAGCTGCTACTGGACAAGATGAAGTTTTACCTATTATATTAAATTCTTTAGGAATTTTTTTTATTTCATCAAAATGACTCATCCATACTACAATATTATTTTTATTAATTCCTAAAAATAATGGATGATTTTTATCTATTATTTCTAATAAAGATTTTCCATATTCTCTATAATTAGAAGGACCTATTTTTCCACCTAACAAAAATGAAATTAATTGCATACCATAACAAATTCCAAGTATAGGTATTCCTAATGAAAAAATATTTTTAGATATTAACAAAGAATTTGTTTTATAAACAGAAAAAGGTCCTCCTGATAAAATTATTCCACTAGGACATTTTGATAATATTTTAGATTTTGATATATTATAAGGATATAATAAGGAATATACACCTAAATCTCTTATTCTTCTTGCAATCATATAGCTATATTGAGATCCAAAATCTAGAATAATAATTAAATTTTTTTTCATTATTTTTACTTATTAGTTTAATAACTAATTATATTAATATATTCAAATTAATCCTATATCTTTTCTATAATAAATATTATCAAATTGAATTTTTTTAACTTTTTTATATGCTATTTTTCTAGAATTTTCAATATTATTACTAATACCTACTATATTTAAAACACGACCTCCTGATGTAATCCATTTTTCATTTAATTTTTCAGCTCCTGCTATATAAAAAGGTTCTTTTAAATATTTTAATCCTTTTATAATATTTCCTTTTTTGTATTTTTTTGGATACCCTTTAGATGATAAAACAACGCAACAAGAACTACAATTTTTCCATTTTATGGAAATATCATTTCCATAAAAACAAGATTTTAATATATTTAAAAAATTATTTTTCATTAATGGAAATAGAGATTGAGCTTCTGGATCACCCATTCTAGTATTATACTCTAGTAAATACATTTTGTTTTTATATATCATTAGTCCAAAATATAAAAAACCAAAAAATTCTAATTTTTCTGTTATTAATCCATCTAAAGTAGGTTCTAATATATTATTTTTAAAATCATTAAAAAGAAAATTATTCATATAAGGATTTGGAACAATAGATCCCATTCCTCCAGTATTTAATCCCATATCATTTTCTTCTACTTTCTTATAATCTCTGGAAGATAAAAATGGTATTATTTTTTTTCTATTAAAAATAGATATGATAGAAACTTCTTTTCCTTCTAAATATTCTTCTATAATAATTTTATTACCAGATTTACCAAATTTTTGTTCTATCATAATATTTTTTAATTCATTATTAGAATCTGATTCATTATGAGTTATAATAACACCTTTTCCATATGCTAATCCATTTGTTTTAATAACTAATGGAAATTTTTTATTTTTTTTTACAAAAGAAATAGCATCATTATAAGAATTAAATATTTCATATTTTGGAGTACATATTCCATACTTTTTCATAAAAGATTTTGCAAAAATTCTATCCCCTTCTAATTTAGCTGATAAATATTTAGGTCCAATTATATTCAATTTATAAAAATTGAATAAATCTACTATTTTTTGCATAAGAAAAAATTCAGATCCTACTATAGTAGTATCTATATTATTTTTTTTAGAAAAAAAAGCTAAATCTGATATAGAATAATTATTTCCTATATTTTTTCCTATTAAACTTGTTCCTCCATTTCCAGGGTAAAAATATAAATTAATATATGGATTATCCTCTAATAATTTTTTTGCAATAGCATGTTCTCTCCCTCCACTACCTAAAATTAAAATTTTCATTTTTTCAATGTTTAAAATATCTTTTTCCAGTAAAAGCCATAGCTATTCCATAACTATTACATGCTTTTATAGACTCTTCATCTCGTATAGAACCACCTGGTTGTAAAATAGCACATATACATTTAGATTGAGCCGCTTCATCTACAACATCTCTAAAAGGAAAAAATGCATCTGATACAAGAACTAATCCCTTTTTATTTTTTTTTAATGCTCTATTTATAGCTTGACGAGCGGCCCAAATTCTATTAGTTTGTCCTCCAGATATTCCTAAAGTTTGTGTTCCTTTTGCAATAACAATGGCGTTAGATTTTACATATTTTACTACTTTTTGAGCAAAAAATAAAGATTTTATTTCTTGGTCAGAAAATTTTTTTTCAGTAACAATTTTATAACTATCTTCTTCTTTTTTATTTAAAGAATAATCTGTTTCTTGCATAAGAAATCCTCCATCTACTTGAACACATTCTGTAATATCTGAAATAGAATTATTTATAATAATAGTCCTTAAACTTTTTTTCATTTTTAATATGTTAATAGCCTTTTTATCATAATCTGATGCAATTACAACTTCTAAAAAAATTCTGTTAATTTCTTTGGCTAATTTTTCTGTAACTTTAGTATTAAAAGCAATTACACCTCCAAATGATGAAATTGGGTCTGCATAATATGTTTTTTGAAATGCTTCAATAATATCTTTTCCATTTGCTACACCACATGGTGTAGAATGTTTTACTGTACAACAAGTAGGAATATTAGGTGAAAATTGAGAAATAATTTTCCATGCTATATCCATATCCTTTATATTATTAAAAGAAATAGGGTTTCCATGTAATTGATTTATATTACACATAGCTCCTTTTTGTATATTATTTATATAAAATGCTGCTTTTTGATGAGGATTTTCTCCATATATTAAATTCATTTTTTTTTTATAAGAAAAATTTATATAAGTGGGAAATTTTTCTTCTTTTAATAAATAGTTAGAAATTACTGCATCATAATTTGATGTAAAATTAAATGCTTTACCTGCTAATTTTTTTCTTATTTTTATGGAAATAGATTTATTTTCTTCTATTTCATTTTTAATTAATTTAAAATCATTAATGTCTATAATAGGTGTAACGTAAAGAAAATTTTTTGCAGCAGATCTAAGTAATGATGGTCCTCCAATATCTATAAATTCTATCATTGATTTTATATCAATAGATTTATTTTTTATTTTTTCAATAAAAGGATAAAAATCTGTTAATACTATATCAATTAAATCTATATTATAATTTTTAATAGATTTTATTTGTTTTTTATTAGATCTATTAACTAATATACCACCATATATATATGGATGTATAGTTTTTATTCTACCATCTAAAATATCAGGGAATGATGTTATAGAAGAAATTTCTATAGTATGTAATCCATTTTTCAATAAATATTGATAAGTACCATTAGTAGATATAATTTTATATTTTTTTTCAATTAAAAAAGAAACAAATTCTAACAATTTTTCGTTTTTATTATAAACACTAACTAAAGCTTTTTTCATAACATAATTTAAATTGATGAATTAATAATATTTTTTTTTATAAATTTTTTATTGATTCAATTAATATTTTCTTTTCTATCATAGAAACTTTATTAGATAAAGAATTAATTGTTTCTATAGAAGATATTTTACAGGATTTTTTTATAATTATATCTCCTAAATCAATATCCTTTGTTACATAATGTACTGTAGCTCCAGATATTTTATCTTTATTTTTTATTACTAATTTATGTACTTTATTTCCATACATTCCTATTCCTCCATATTTAGGTAATAAAGAAGGATGTATATTAATAACTTTATTTATCCATTTTTTGCAAAAATTTTCGTTTAATATGGATAAAAATCCAGATAATATTACTATATATGGATTATATTTTATTAGTATTTTATCTATATTATGTGATAAAAATTTATTTTTTTTTAAACAAAATGAATTTATTCCATTTTGTATTGAAAATTGTATAGCTTTACATTTTCTATCAGAAATTACCAAATCAATTTTAAAATTTGATAAATATCCATTATTAATAGAATGTAAAATATGCTTCATGTTAGTTCCATTTCCAGAAACTAATATTGCTATTTTTTTTATCATTATAATAATGTTTTTTATTCTAAAAAAACTTTTTTGTTACTTTTGTTATTTGTTTTTATAATATTTCCAATTATAAATGGTTTTTCATTAATAGAAATAAGTTCTTGTAAGACTTTATCTTTATAAATATAAGAGGATATAATAATCAATCCAACTCCCATATTAAAAGTATTCCACATAACTTTATCAGATAAATTTCCTTTTTCTTTTATAAAAGAAAAAATTGGTTGAGTAGGAATATTTTTTTTTTTAACTATAGCAGATAATCCTTTTGGTATAATTCTAGATAAATTTTGATATATACCTCCTCCTGTAATATGAGCAATTCCATGTATAGGAATTTTTTTTATTATAATATGAATTAAGTTATAATAAATTTTTGTTGGAATTAAAAATGATTCATAAAGAGGTTTTTTATTAAAAGATTTTTGTAAATCTTTATGTGAAAATATATTTCTTATTATGGAAAAACCATTGCTATGAACTCCTGATGATGGAATTCCTATAATGATATCATTTTCTTTTATTAAATTTTTACCATTTATAATACAATTTTTTTCTACAATACCCACACAAAAACCAGCAATATCATATCCATTATTTGGATATAATCCTGACATTTCTGCTGTTTCTCCTCCAATAAAACATGTATTAGTTTTTTTACATGAATAAGTTATTCCATGAATTATTTTTTCTATAATATATGAATTGATTTTATTACAAGCAATATAATCCAAAAAGAATAAAGAAGTGGCTCCATGACATAATATATCATTTATACACATAGCAAAGCAGTCTTTTCCAATTATTTCATATTTTTTATAATTTATAGCTAAAAAAATTTTTGTTCCAACTCCATCAGTGCTAGAAACTATAATAGGATCTATAAACTTACTTTTAATTATTTTATATAGTCCAGAAAAATCATTTAATTTACTTAAAACATTTTTATTGTAAGTTTTTTCTATAATTTTTTCTATATTGCATATAAGATTATCATTTTTTTTCATAATAAAATTTATTAAATATAAATGATTTCATACTGGATATAATCCAGTAAAACATCCAAAACAATGACTTTTTCCTCCTAATATGTTTATTAAATTATCCATACTTAAAAATTCTATGCTATCTAGATTTAAAATTTTTATAATATCATTTTTATTAATATTTTTATATGAAAATAAATCTTTTTTTTTTGGAGTGTTAACTCCTAAATAACATGGAGCTATAATTGGTGGAGAAGCGCTTCTAAAATGTAATTCTTTAGCTCCTGATTTTCTTAAAATATAAATTAATCTTGCAATGGTAGTTCCACGAACTATGGAATCATCAATTATGATAATTCTTTTATCTTTTATTTCGTGTAAAATAGGGTTCAGTTTTAAATTAACCATTTTTTCACGTATTTCTTTATTAGGAAGAATGAAAGATCTACCAATATATTTATTTTTTATTAAAATAGGTTTAAATGGGATACCTGAAGCTTTAGAATAACCTATAGCAGCAGGTACTCCTGAATCAGGTACACCGATAACTACATCTGCTTTTACTGGATGTTGTTCATAAAGTTTTTCCCCACTTTTTTCTCTAACTTTATAAACATTTGTATTTTCAATTAAAGAATCAGGTCTAGAAAAATAAATATATTCAAATGAACATATTCTTTTTTTTGTATTTTCTATTTTTTCTATCATAGAAAATTTAATTGTTTTATTCTCAATAATTATTATTTCTCCTGGAAATAAATCTCTAATATATATACCTCCTACAGAATCTATTCCACAAGTTTCAGAACTAAAAATATAAGTTTGTTCATCTAATAATCCATAACATAAAGGTCTTATTCCATTAGGATCTCTAAATGCTGCTATTTTGTTATTTATTAATACAATAACAGAATAAGCTCCTTTAATATTAGATGATATATTTATAATTGATTTTTCTAAATCATTATTATATTTTAATAAATTTTTTTGAATTAAGTGTAATATTACTTCTGAGTCTGAATATTCAGAAATAAAATTAACTCCTTTATCTTCTAAATTTTTACGTATATTTCTAGCATTGATTAAATTTCCATTATGAACTATAGATATAACACATTTTCCTTTTGAATTATTTCCAAAAAATGGTTGTATATTTTTTTTGCTTTGACCTCCTGCTGTAGAATAACGAGTGTGTCCTATTACAGCATTTCCCTTATAACATTTATATTTTAATATTTTTTGAAAAAAATCTAAAACAAACCCTTCATCTTTATAAGACAAAATTTCTCCATCTCGTAAAGTAGAAAATCCACAAGCTTCTTGTCCTCTATGTTGTAATGCAAATAATCCAGATTGGATTAATGAAAAAGTATTTATTTTGAATGTAGAATAAATTCCAAATATTCCGCATTCTTCATGAAATTTATCCAAAAAAGTATTTTTATAATGATTATTTAATCAAAAATATTATTTTTCTTCAAAAAACCAATTTTATTTATTTAGTCTTTTTAATATTTCCATGTAATGTTCAATTATTTTTTCTTTTTTTTTCAATTTCATTCTAAATAAATCTTTGTCTAATTTTTCCATTGTTTTTTCATCCCAAAAACGACACGTATCTGGAGTAATTTCATCAGAAAGTATAATTTCATTTTTGTTATTCTTTCCAAATTCAATTTTAAAGTCTACTAATATAATATTTCTATTTAAAAAATATGTTTTAAGTATATTATTTATATTTTTTATAATAGAATAGATAAAATTTAGTTCATTATAAGTAATTATTTCTAAAAAAACTGCATGATTATCATTAATTAATGGATCTTTTAATTTATCGTTTTTATAAAATATTTCAATTATACCTTCATTTATTTTTTTACCATGTTTTATACCTAATCTTTTAGATAAACTTCCAGTAACAATATTACGATATACAAATTCTAAAGGAATTATTTTAACTTTTTGACATAATTGTTCTCTATTATTTATTTTTTGTATAAAATGAGTTTTAATTCCATAATAATTAAGAAATTTAAACACTAATGTAGTAATATCATTATTAATGATACCTTTATTTGGTAAAAATATTTTTTTTAATCCATTGAAAGCGGTTAAATCATCTTTGTAATGAATTATAACTTTTAATGGATCATTAGTTGTATATACTTTTTTAGTTTTTCCTTCTGAAAGTATATCAATTTTTTTTATATTAGAACTATTCATAAATATTATAAATTTTGTTCTATTTTATTTTTCAGTTTTTTTCTATTATAGTATCTAAATTTTTTTAATGATTTTTTCAAATCTATATATTTAATAGATAACATATGTACAGATAATAAAGCAGCATTATATGAATTATTTATACCAACTGCAGCAATAGGAACTCCATTAGGCATTTGTGTAATAGATGATAAAGCATCAATTCCTCCTAAAAAATTGTTTATAGAAGAAGGATTAAATATTGGAACGCCTATTACTGGAATTATAGTTTTAGATGATATTATTCCAGGTAAATGAGCTGATAATCCAGCTCCTGCTATAATTACTTCTGTTTTTTCATTTTCTATTTTTATTATTGTATCTGATAATATATCAGGTAATCTATGAGCAGAAATTATATAACATTTATAAGTTATACGAAATATATTTAGTACTTCTATCGCATTTTTCATTATAGATTTATCAGAAATACTTCCAAGAAATATTGCTACTTTCATTATAAATAAATTTTTATAAAAAATATTTTACTGCATTATCAAAAATAGATTCACATTGATTTTTTGGTATATTTTTTAATAATCCATGATCAAAACATCTTTCTGGATGAGTCATTCTTCCATAAATTTTTCCATTTTCACTTAATAATCCTTCAACAGAATTTATAGATCCATTAGGATTATATTTTCTATTTAAACTAGGATTTCCATTTAAATCTACATATTGTGCAGCTATTTGATTATTTTCAAATAAAATATTTATAATATTTTTTTTTGCATAAAATCGTCCTTCTCCATGAGATATTGGCAATGTATATATTTTATTTTTCATTCCACTTAACCATGGAGATTTATCAGATAAAACTTTTATATAAACACATTGAGATATATGCTTTTTTGTTTTATTATAAATTAATGAAGGTGAAAATTTATTTCTTAAACTTATTTTTCCATAAGGTAAAAGTCCAGATTTTATTAACCCCTGAAATCCATTGCATATACCTAATATTAATCCATCTTTATCAAGAAATCGTTTAATTGATTCTTTTATATATGGATTATGTAATATAGACACAATAAATTTAGCTGCTCCATTAGGTTCATCACCAAAACTAAATCCTCCACAAATCATAAATATTTGAACTGATTCTATATATTTTTTTATGTAAAAAATAGAATTTATAATATCTTTATTATTTAAATTTTTAAAAACAAAAGTTTTTACTAATGCTCCAGATTTTTCAAAAGCTTTTATCGATTCAAATTCTCCATTAGTTCCAGGAAATATTGGAATAAAAACATTTGGTGATCCTAATTTTAATTTATTAAAAAAAATATTACGTTTTTTGCATAAAATTTTATTTTTTGTTTTAAATATTTTACTAATTTGTTTTTTTTCCAAGGAAAATATTGGAGTTAAAGTTTTAGACCAATTTTTAATTGATTCTTCTATGCTAATTGATATTTTATTAAAATTCAAATATTTAGAATCGACAACTTCTCCTATTAGAATAAAATCATCTGACAATTTATAAGAAGATTCTATAATTAAAGAACCGATATGAGTTTCCAGTAAATTTTTATCACAATGAATATTTACTCCTAAATTATTACCAAAAGACATTTTTGCAATAGCAACAGATATTCCTCCATCTTTTATAGTTTTTACAGATACTATTTTTTTTAAACAAATTTCTTTATATACTTTATCATAAGCATATTTAATAGAATTAAAATTAGGCATTTCATTTTCTAATAAAGAATGATTATATAAATATATTTTGTTTCCTACTTTTTTAAATTCTGAAGAAATTATATTTGAAAATGAATCAGTTGTAATTCCAAATACTATTAGAGTAGGAGGGACATGAATATTTTTATATGTTCCAGACATAGAATCTTTACCTCCTATACAAAGTGATCCCATAGATTTTTGAGCATGATATGCTCCCAATAACGCAGAAAAAGGTTTTCCCCATTTTTCTGGATCATTTCCTAATTTTTGATAATATTCTTGAAAACTTAAATATATATTTTTGTAACTTCCTCCCATAGATACAATCTTAGAAATGCATTCTAAAACAGCATATGCTCCACCATGAAAAGGACTCCATGTTGATATATAAGGATGAAATCCCCAAGAAGCTATAGTTACTGTACTAGTACTACCTTGAATAACAGGTATTTTTTGTACACTTCCTTCATTAGGAGTCATTTGATACTTTCCACCAAAAGGCATTAATACTGTAGTTCCTCCAACAGTACTATCAAACATTTCTGTTAATCCTATTTGTGATGCTATATTTGGTTTAGAAAGAATATTTAAAAAGTTTTTTTTATTAAAATTTTGTTTTTTAGATATTTTAAATGGAGATATTAATTTTGGAGAATTTACGATTACTTCATTCTTTTTTACACATCCTTTTGTATTCAAAAAAGAACTTTTTACGTTAAAAATTTCTTTATTTTTATAAAAAAAAATTATTCTGTTATTATCAGTAATTTTAGCTATAGGAATAGAATTTAAATTTTCTTTTTTAGAAAGTCTTATAAATTTATTTAAATCGTTATAATTTATAACAACAATCATACGTTCTTGGGACTCAGAAAGTGCTATTTCTATTGGACTAATTATTTCATTATTTTTTAATGGAACTTTTTCTAAATAAACTTCTATACTATTATGTATTTCTCCTAATGCTACAGCTATACCTCCAGCTCCAACATCATTACATTTTTTTATCAAAGAAGTAATTTTTTTTTTTCTAAAAAGTCTCTGAATTTTTCTTTCTGTTATTGGATCTCCTTTTTGTTTATTTCTATCATTAATTGTTTCATTGTTGTTCATTATTTTAGATGAATTACTAGCATCTCCTACTCCTTCTTTTCCAGTTTTTCCTCCAATCAATAATACAACGTCTCCTTTATTAGGTTTTTCTCTTCTAACGTAATGACATGGAACAGCTCCTACAACCATTCCTATTTCCATTCTCTTAGCTCTATATCCTTCATGATAAATTTCATTAACATGTGTTGTAGCTATTCCTACTTGATTACCATAAGAACTATATCCACAAGCAGATTCAAAACATATTTTTTTTTGCGATAATTTTCCTTTTATTTTCTTTTTTATATTAGGATCTGCTGCGCCACTTAATCTAATACCTTGAAAAACAAAAGATCTTCCAGATAATGGATCACGAATAGCACCTCCTATACATGTAGATGCTCCATTAAAAGGATCAATTTCTGTTGGAAAATTATGAGTTTCATTTTTAAAAAATAAAAACCATTTTTCTTTTTTCTTTTTATTAGACAAAATAATATCTACATCTATTGAAATCATACAAGCATTATTTTCACTATGATAAAAATTATAATTTTTTCTTTTTTTAAAAAAATGAATTTCATATGGAAGCTTAGATATCTCCATTAAATTAATAGGATATTTAGATTTACCTATTATTTTTTTATCTTTTATATATTTTTTAAATATATTTTGATATATTTTTTTTAATGATCCATTGAAAGATATTTTTTCTATTTCTGTAAAAAATGTTGTATGTCTACAATGATCAGACCAATAAGTATCTATAATTTTTAATTCTGATTCTTTTGGATCACGTTTTTCTTTACAAAAATAATTTTTAATAAAAAATAAATCATTTATATCTATTGATAAATTTAATTTTTTATGTATTTTTCTTATTGATTTGTCATTTAGTTTAACAATTTTATTTGTTGTATGATTATTTTTATTTATTTGAATTTTTTTTATTTCATTATATGAATAATTTTTTTTAATATATTCTTTTATTTTTTTAATACATTTTTTTTTAACAAATCCATTTCCACCAATTAATTCTATTAATATTTTTGATTTTATGCAAATATCATTATTATTTATATTAGAATTTAATATACGAAAGCATTGCATTGCTGCATATGATCTATATTCACTATTATTTAAAATATACTCTATATAAGGATTATTAATATTTTTATTTATATAAACAATTTCTGTAACAGGATCTACAAGAATTTTTTTTAAAAATTCAATAATTAATTTTTTTTCAAAATAAAAAATATCATATATGTAATATATAATGATTTTTTTTATAGGAATATTTATATTTTTTAATGCATTACATAATATTGATGAATCTGTATCAAATAATGATCTTTTTTTTATATATACTTTAAAATATCTTTTTTTTGATAATAAAATCATTTTATTTTTACAATTTAATTTTATACATCTATATCTGATAAATTAGTAATAATGTACTTGTGATATTTTTCTAGTATAGGATCAACTTCTTTTTTTATAAATTCTAAAGTTTGTTCTGATGAAAATCCTGTTAAATTTATAGGATTAATAATTTGATATATTTCTTTTTCACATATCGGTATTTTTTCATCATTTAATATTTTATTAATAAAATTATTTTTTAATCCTTTTAGTTTCATTTCTAAACTTGTTTTCATAGAATGAATCCTTATTCTTTCATGAATATCTTGTCTATCATATCCTTTTTTAACACATTTTGTTATAATATGTTCAGTAATTAAAAAAGGAATTTCTTCTTTAATATTTTTTTCTATTATTTTTGGATATACAGAAATATTTTCCATAATATTATTCCATAATATTAAAATAGCATCTACAGCTAAAAACGATTGACTTATTACTATTCTTCTGTTAGCAGAATCATCTAAAGTTCTTTCTAACCATTGAGTAGCAGCTACCATTGCTGAACTATTTGATAAAGAAATAACATATTTTGATAATGAAGCCATTCTTTCACTTCTTATTGGATTTCTTTTATAAGCCATAGCGCTAGATCCAACTTGATCATTTCCAAATGGTTCTTCTATTTCCTTTAAATTTTGTAATAATCGTATATCATTACTAAACTTATGAGAAGACTGTGAAATATTTGATAATAAATTTAATATTTTAGAATCTATTTTTCTATCATATGTTTGTCCAGTAATTGAAAATACATTTTTAAATCCAAATTCATTAGATAATTTTTTTTCTAATAATTTTAGTTTATTTAAGTCTCCATTGAATAATTCTTTAAAACTTGCAGCAGAACCTACGGTACCTTTAACTCCTCTAATAGATAGATTTTTTAATATAAATTCTAATTCTTTAATATCTAATAGCAAACTTTGTATCCATAATGCAGAGCGTTTTCCTACAGTAGTTAACTGAGCAGGTTGATAATGAGTAAATGATAAAGTAGGAATATTACGATATTCTATAGAAAAATTTCTAATTCTAAATATTACATTAATTAATTTTTTTAATAAAATATTTATTCCTTTTTTTATTAAAATAATGTCTGTATTATCAGATAAAAAAGCGCTAGTTACTCCTAAATGTAAAATTGGTTTAGCTAATTTAGCTTTATATGCAAAAGCATGCAAATGAGCCATTACATCATGACGAAATTTTTTTTCGAAAAAAGAAACTTTATTCCAATCAATATCATATAAATGATTATTCAAATCATTTATTTGTATATCAGATATTTTTAATCCTAATTCTTTTTGTATTTTTGCTAAACATATCCATAATTTTCTCCAAATAATAATTTTTTTTTCCGGAGAAAAATTATATATCATTTCTTTACTACTATATCTATCTACTAAAGGGTTGATATATTTTTTCACGAACAAAAAATTTTATAAAATAAAGATTTATTTTTAATTATATTTTGATTTCTTTCTGATCCTACAGAAATTAGTATTATTTTTAATTTTAAATAATTTTCTATATAATTAATATAATTTTTACAATTGTTTGGTAATGAGTCATAATCACGTATATTAGTTATATTTTGTTTCCAACATGGAAATTTTTTCCAAACACATTCTATATTATTATATGATTCTATATTACATGGAAAATAATCTATAGTCTTTTTATTAAATTTGTATTGTATACAAACATTAATACTATCTAAATTATTTAAAACATCCAATTTAGTAATAATTAAATAATTAATTCCATTTATCATGCAAGAATATTTAAGAGATACTAAATCTAACCAACCGCATCTCCTTGGTCTTTTTGTAGTAGATCCATATTCATTTCCACTATCACGTATAATGTTAGAAATGATTTTATTATTTATTTCAGTTGGGAATGGTCCATTTCCAACTCGTGTACAATAAGATTTTGCAATTCCAAATGAATTATTTATAAAATTAGGAGGTATTCCTGTTCCTATACAAACTCCTCCGGTAGTAGAAGAAGATGTTGTAACATAAGGGTATGTTCCGTAATCTATATCTAATAATGTAGCTTGAGCTCCTTCAAATAAAATTTTTTTGTTATTACTAAATGCAGTATGAATTTTTCTTACTGCATTTACAAATTTATCTGAAAGTATTTTTGAATAATTCATATATTCATCATAAATGGAATCTATTGATATAGATGGTTTATTATAAATTTTTTGAAAAATTTTATTCTTAAATTTTACATTATATTTTAGCTTTTTATAAAAAGATTTTTTATCTATAAGATCTAATATTCGAATTCCAGTCCTAGAAATTTTATCTTCATAAGCTGGACCAATTCCACAATGAGTAGTTCCAATAAAATTTTTACCTAAATATTCTTCTTTGTATATATCCAAAAGTTTATGATATGGCATTATGAGATGAGCTCTTTTAGCTATAAATATTTTAGAAGTGTTAACACCCATTGATTCCAAATTTTTAATTTCTTCTATTAAACATTTTGGATCAATAACAACTCCAGGCCCAATTATACATTCTACATTAGAATAAATAACTCCAGAAGGAATCAAATGTAAAATAAACCTATTTTTATTAATATGTATAGAATGACCAGAATTGTTACCTCCTTGATAACGAATTACATAATCAAAATTCTTGGAAAGAAAATCTGTTATTTTTCCCTTTCCTTCATCTCCCCATTGGAGTCCAACAATAACATTTGAAGGCATGATATATAAAGATTTTTTAATCTTAGATATTTTAAAGTTAATAGTTATTATTAATAAAAAAAATATATTTTAATTATTTATTATTTTTTTATAATATTGTTTTTTAAATGTTGATAAGCTAAGTTAGTAACTTTTCTACCTCTAGATGTTCTAATTATATATCCTTCTTGTATAAGAAATGGTTCATGAACTTCTTCTATAGTATTTGTTGGCTCTCCTATAGCTGCTGATATAGTATTTAATCCTACTGGACCACCATTAAAATGATTGATAATTAATGATAAAATTTTATTGTCTATTTCATCTAATCCATTTTTATCAATATTTAACAATTTTAATCCAATATTACATATATTAATATCAATTAGTCCATTACCCATAATTTGAGCAAAATCTCTAATTCTACGTAATAATGAATTAGCAATTCTAGGTGTTCCTCTACTTCTACAAGCTATTTCAACTGCAGCCTCTTCTGTAATAGAAATTTTTAATATTTTTGCGCTTCTATTTATAATGTCTTTTAATATATTGTTATTATAATAATTAAGTCTAAAATTAATACCAAATCTAGATCTCATTGGAGAAGTAATTAATCCTGATCTTGTAGTTGCTCCTATTAAGGTAAAAGGAGATAATTTTATCTGGACTGATTTAGCATTAGATCCTGAATCAAGAATAATATCTATTTTATAACTTTCCATTGCAGAATATAAATATTCTTCTATTGCAGGAGATAATCTATGAATTTCATCAATAAACATTACATCATTTTTTTTTAGGTGAATTAATAATCCAGCTAAATCTCCAGGTTTATCTAAAATAGATCCTGATGTAATAGTAATATTTACACATAATTCATTAGCAATTATTTGAGCTAAAGTAGTTTTTCCTAATCCAGGAGGTCCATGAAATAAAACATGGTCTAAAGCTTCGTTTCTTTCTTTTGCAGCTTGAATAAAAATTTTTAAAGGATCTAAAATATCTTTTTGACCAAAAAAATCTATAATATTTTTTGGATTTAAAAATTTATCTAAAAATGACACAATATATAATGAATAAAAAAATTGTAAAATTCCATGATTTTAACATATTCAATATAGAATAGTTTGTAAAATCAAATTGTAATGGAACAATAGAAATATATCCATTTTTTAATGCCCATTCATCTGTATTAATTTTTTCATCATTATTAATAAATTTACCTACTAACCAATAGTAAGATTTACCTTTAGGATTAAAACGTTTTTCAAAACTTTCTTTCCATTTAGATTTTGATTGTTTACATATTTTAATACCCTTTACTTTTAATTTAGGAATATTAACATTAAGACTAATAACTTTTTTTTCTAAAATAAAATTATTTAAAACTTTTTTTACTATTTGATATATATATTTTTTTGAATATTCAAAATTAGCGTTCCAATTAAAATCTAATAAAGAAAAACTTATAGATGGAATACCTTCTATACTAGATTCAATTATAGCAGAAACTGTTCCAGAATAAATAATATTTATAGAAGAATTTGATCCATGATTAATTCCAGATACACAAATATCTGGTTTTCTTGGTAAAATATTTCCTATAGCCAATTTTACACAATCTACAGGAGTTCCTGAGCATTTCCATTCTTTTTGAGCTCCATCATCTATTTTAACTGAATCACAATATAAAATTGTATCCATAGTTATTGCATGAGAAATTCCAGATTTAGGATCACTAGGAGCTATAACATATACATCTCCCAATGTATTCATTATTTTAATAAGATTCCTAATTCCAGGAGCTATAATTCCATCATCATTAGTTACTAAAATAATTGGTTTTTTTTTCATGTAATTTTTTATTAGAAATAAAATCAAATTTTTAATAATGAATAAAAAAAATAAATTTATATAGATAAAATATTGAATTTTTTTTTATTATATTCGATATTCATGTACTTTTGCAACATCAGCTATGTAATCATCACTTTTTAAATTAATTAAACGGACTCCTTGTGTTGATCTTCCCATTATTCTTATATCTGATATTGAAATTCGTATCATTATTCCTGATTTTTTAATAATCATTAAATCTTCTTGTTTATTAACATATTTTACAGAAAATAAATTACCTGTTTTATCTGTAATATTTATAGTTTTAATACCTTTACCTCCTCTATTAGTTAATCTATAATCTTTTAATCTAGATCTTTTTCCAAATCCATTTTCAGAAACAACTAATAAATTTCCTTTTTCTTTTATATTATCTTCCACACATATCATACCAATAACAACATCTTTTTTATTAGTAAAACTAATACCTATTACTCCTGAAGAATTTCTACCAGTTGATCTAACATTTTTTTCTAAAAAACGAATAACCCTACCTTTTTTTGATGCAATAAAAATATGACTATTACCTTTAGTTAGAACAGCTTCTAATAATGAATCTCCTTTTCTAATAACAATAGCATTAATTCCATATTTTCTAGGTCTAGAATAACATTCTAAGGATGTTTTTTTTATAATTCCTTTTTTAGTTATCATTATTACATAATAATTATTTACATAATTTTTATCTGTAAGATTTTCTGTTAAAACATAAGCATTAACTCGGTCATTTTTATGAAGATTAATAATATTTTGTATGGCTCTTCCTTTAGATGTTTTTGATCCTTCTGGAATTTCATATACTCTTAACCAAAAACATTTTCCTTTTTCTGTAAAAAGAAGCAAATATTGATGATTAGTTGCTATTAATAAATGTTTAAAAAAATCATATGTTCTAGCTACAGCACCTCTGTTTCCTATACCTCCTCTACCTTGACGTTTATATTCCGATAAAGAAGTCCTTTTAATATATCCAGCATGAGAAATAGTTAGTACAACTTGTTCATTTTCAATTAAGTCTTCTATTTGTATATTTTTTTCATCACCTGAATAATCTATATAAGTACGTCTATCATCTTTATATTTTTTCTTTATATCTAAAAGTTCTTTCTTAATAATTTCAGTTCTTATATAATATTTATTTAAAATTTTTTTTAAATAAATAATTTCTTTTTTTATTTTTTCATACTCTTGTTTAACTTTTTTTTGTTCTAATGAAGTAAGATTTTGTAATCTAAGATCTAAAATAGATAATGACTGATTTTTAGATAATTCAAATTTATCAATTAATTTTTTATGAGCATCATTTCTATTTATAGAGTTTTTAATAGTTTTAATTAAAATATTTATATGTCCTAATATTTTTAAGAACCCTTCTAAAATATGAATACGATTTTCGCATTTTTTTAATTCATATTTAGTTCTACGAATAATTATATCGTGTCTATGATTCAAAAAATTTTGAATAATATCTTTTATATTTAGCTTAGCAGGTTTTCCGTTTACTAACGCTATAGTATTAACATTAAAATAAGTTTGTAAAGATGTTTGTTTAAATAATTTGTTTAATAAAATATTTGGATTTATCTTATGTTTAAGAATATAAACAATACGTAATCCATTACGATCAGATTCATCACGAATTTGATATATACCATCTATTTTACCATTTTTTATTAAATTTACAGTTTTGGATATCATATCAGATTTATTTACTTGATATGGAATTTCATCAACAATAATGGATTTTCTTCCATGTACTTCTTCTATATGTACTTTAGCTCGTAATACAATTTTTCCTTTTCCTGTATAGAAAGAATTTTTAACTCCAGAATATCCATAAATGATTCCTCCAGTAGGAAAATCAGGTGCTTTTATATATTTAATTATTTGATCTATAGAAAGATTATTATCGCTATCTATGTATGCACAAATTGCATCTACAGTTTCTTTTAAATTATGAGGAGGAATATTTGTCGCCATTCCTACAGCTATACCAGATGCTCCATTAATTAATAAATTTGGTATTTTTGTCGGCAATACTTTAGGTTCTTCTAAAGAATCATCAAAATTAAATTGCATATCCACTGTATTTTTTTTAATATCTGTTAACATTTCTTCAGATATTTTATTCATTTTAACTTCTGTGTAACGCATAGCAGCTGGAGGATCAGAATCTAAAGAACCAAAATTTCCTTGTCCATCTATTAGTGGATAACGTAATGTCCATTTTTGAGCCATACGTACCATAGTATCATATACTGATACATCTCCATGAGGATGATATTTTCCTAATACTTCACCTACAATACGTGCAGATTTTTTATAAGGACCATTAGATAGAATTCCTAATTGATACATACCATAAAGAACTCTTCTATGAACAGGTTTTAATCCATCTCTTACATCAGGAAGAGCTCTAGATACAATAACTGACATAGAATAATCTATGTAAGACGATTTCATTTCATCTTCTATGTTGATTGATATCAATTTTTCTCCTTCACTCATTTTTTGTATTTTGAAATTTTTTCAATATAAACAAGAATATCAATAAAACTATAAAAAATTTAAATTTATATTATTTCAGTAAAACTTTTCTTTATTATTTCATTGTTAATAACACAATTATATGAACAATTTCCGATGTGATTTATCAATGAAAATTGAATTTTTTCTTTTTCATTTTTTTTATCATGTTGCATAATATTAAATAATTTTTTTATTTCATAATTGGAAAAATCGTTTTTTATTATTGGATATATAGAATATAATATTTGTTTAATTTCTTTATAATTATCATAAGATAATCCATAATCTTTACAAGAAATCCATGATTCACGAATTATTCCATTTGCTACAGCTATACCATGATTTATTATATTTTTTTTATTTAAAAATAAACTCTCCAAAGCATGTCCAATAGTATGACCAAAATTAAGAATTTTTCTTAATCCTTTTTCTTTAGGATCTTTATCTACTATTTTTTGTTTTATTTCTATAGATTTAGAAATTAATTGAATTAATTTTTTTTTAGTGATATTTTTGCTTATTATATTTGAATAGTTTTTTTTCATTTCATTCCAAAAATGTTTGTTTGCTATTATTCCATGTTTAAACATTTCTGCTATTCCAGAAAGAATTTCTTTTTTGTTAAGAGTTTGTATATAATTAGAGTCTATAATTAATATTTTTGGATAAGAAAATAATCCTAATTCATTTTTTATATTATCTAAATTAACACCTGTTTTATATCCTATTGCAGCATCTACCATTCCTAATAAAGTTGTAGGAATATTTATAAAACGAATACCACGTTTAAATATAGATGCTACAAATCCTCCTATATCTGTTATTACTCCTCCACCTAAATTAATTATTATACTATTTCTGGTACTATTATATTTTTCTATTTCTTTAAATATTTTAATGCATGTATATATATTTTTTTCTTTTTCTCCATGAGAAATTTGAATTATATTCGATTTTTTTAGAAAATTTATTTTATCTATAAGTATAGGAAGACAATATTTTTTTGTTAAATCATCTACCAAAATAAATATTTCTTTAACAGAAAAAACTTCATATAGCAAATATTTTTGTAATTCTTTATAAGCTATTTCATCGAATAATATCAAACTTTTAATATTATTTTCCACTATATATTATTGTTTCAAAATTTTTTTATTTGATTTATTGTATATTTTATATTATTTATTATATAATATTTTATACATCCAAAATACTATAAATATAAAACCTATTGTTACAAAAAGTATATTAGGAATCCATCCTAAAATATTAATAATTTTAAATAAACACTTCATAATAAAAAATATATATTTTAATTTGGTATTAATAAATTTATAATATGTATAAAAATATAATATATTTTAAATATTTAATTCTGTTTTCTAAAATAGAAAAAAAATAGAAAAAAATGGAAATTTTCAATTTTTTGTTTCATCAAAAAAATCATATAGATTTTTGGAATTTTTTTCAACATTTATTTAATCCTAGATGGATTTTTTTATATTGTGGAAAAACTGCTATTTTTATTTTATTGGCAATAGTTTTTGCAGAAACTGGTTTTTTTATTGGATTTTTACTTCCAGGTGATTCATTATTATTTACTGCAGGTATTTTTGGAGAAGACTTATGTAAAAATTTTTATAATGTGCCTTTTTTTGTAATAATATTAATTGTTGCATTAGTTGCTATTCTTGGAAATATACAAGGATATTGGTTAGGATATAAATCTGGAAAACTACTTTATGAAAAAAAAGATTCCTTTTTCTTTAAAAAAAAACATTTGATTCTAGCAAAATTATTTTATAATAGATATAAAACTACAGCATTAATTATCAGTCGTTTTTTACCTATGTTTCGATCTTTTGCACCTATTATAGCAGGAGCTATAAGAGTTAATTTTAAAAAATTTATGATATATAATATTATAGGAGCAATTATTTGGACTTTTTCTATTATGTTATCTGGACATTATTTAGATAAAAATTTTCCTGAATTAAAAAATCATTTAGAATGGATAATTCTATTAATTATAGTAACAACAATGATTCCAATAATATTAAAATTAAGAATATATAAAAAAAAAATATTTATTTAATAACTAAATATATTATGATTATATTTTTTGTTAATTCTTTTAAAGAAAAAAAAATCTTGTATTAAAAATTTACATTGATTTTTTAGTATACCAGAAATATATATTGTATCTGGATGTAATTTAATTCCATAATATAAAAATCCTTTAGAATTATTATTAGGTGCTCCACAAACAATTTTTCCTATTTTGGATAAATATAAAGCTCCAGCACACATTATACATGGTTCTAATGTAACATATATAGTACATTTTTTTATATATTTTTTATTTAAAAAACTAGATGCTTTTTTTATTGCCAAAATTTCTGCATGTGCAGTTATATTATTTAAAGTTTCAGTTAAATTATGTGTTTTTGCTATAACTATGTTATTATAAGTTATAACTGCACCTATAGGTACTTCATTGATTTTAAAGGCATTAATAGCTTCTTTCAATGCTATTTTCATAAAATGAAAATCTTTAATAGACATTAATTTTTTTTATTTATTATTTTTTTATCTATTTTTTTATCATCTTTTTCTTTTACATTATTATCCTCATTTTGAGAAATATTTGATTTTCTAGACTTTTTTATTTTTACTAATAAAGTATTATAAGAATGTAATATAGTATAATTTTCTTTTTTTAAATCTTTTATTATTATTTTATTTCCAATATCTAAATGATTTATATCTATTTTTATATATTCTGGAATATTTATTGGAAATACTTTTATTTTTAATTTTTTTATTGGAATAAAACATTCTCCTCCTTTTGATACTCCAATAGGTCTTCCTATAAATATTATAGGAATATGTAAAATAATAGGGGTTGATTCCTCAATTTTATAAAAATCTACATGTAAAATATTATCTTTTACAGGATCAAATTGTATTTCTTTATGAATTGCTTTTATATTATTATATTGATTATCATTTATTTTCAATTTTATAATAACACCACATATTTTTTTATTAAAAACTATTTTTTTTATTTCTTCTAATGAAGAAAAAAATGGAATATTTATATTTTTTCCATACAAAATACATGGAATTTTATTATTTGATCGTATACATTTTTTTACAATATTTCTTTTTTCCCCATATATAGTTATATATTTCATTATATTTTTTAATATTTAAATAAAAAATTTACTACTAATAGATTCATCTTTTTGTATAGAATGCATTACCTCAGCAAATAAAGGTGCGCAAGATAAAACTTTAATTTTTTTATTATATTTTTGTTTTATTGGAATAGTATCTGTTACTACTAATTCTTCTATATAAGAATTAGTAATTTTTTCATAAGAATTTCCTGATAAAACAGGATGTGTAGCTATTGCACTTACACTTTTTGCTCCATTTTTTTTTATTAATTCAGCAGCTTCTGTTAAAGTTCCTGCTGTATCAACCATATCATCTATAAGTATAATATTTCTATTTTTAACATTTCCTATAAGGTTCATAAATTCTATTTCATTTGCTTTTTTTCTTTCTTTATAACATACTACAACATCTGTTCCTAAATATCCTGCATAACTTCTAGCTCTTTTTGCTCCACCCATATCTGGAGAAGCAATTGTTAACTTATCTATATTTAATTTTTTTTTAATATAATTAATAAAAATTCTTGATGCATATAAGTGATCTACAGGTATGTCAAAAAATCCTTGAATTTGATCTGCATGTAAATCCATTGTCATTACTCTAGAAGCGCCTGATGCTGTAATTAAATTTGCTATAAGTTTTGCTGCAATAGGTGTTCTAGGTTGATCTTTATGATCTTGTCTAGCCCAACCAAAATATGGGATTACTAATGTAATACTATAAGCCGATGCTCTTTTAGCTGCGTCGCACATAAGTAGTAATTCCATTAAATTATCTACCGGAGGAAATGTAGACCCTATTAAGAATACATTACATCCTCTAACAGATTGTTCAAAATGAGGTATATATTCTCCATCACTAAATTTTAAAAGTTTTATTTTACCTAAAAAACTTCCATAATAATGTGCTATATCCTTTGACAATTTAAACCCACTTTTTGTAGAAAAAAAGAGAACTTTTTGACTCATAGTCATATTTACATTTTTTTATGCAAAAATACTTTATTAAATTAAGTTAAATAAAAAGTAAATCTCAAACAAAATCATTTATTTATGAAACAATATATAGATTTGTTAAAATATGTTTTAAAAAATGGTAAAAAAAAAAAAATAGAACTGGTATAGAAACGATTAGTGTATTTGGATATCAAATGAGATTTGATTTAAGAAAAGGATTTCCTCTTCTTACTACTAAAAAATTAGATATAAAATCAATTATTTATGAATTATTATGGTTCTTAAAAGGATGTACTAATATAAAATATTTAATAAATAATAAAGTTTCTATTTGGAATGAATGGGCTGATAATAATGGGGATCTTGGTCCAATATATGGATTTCAATGGAGAAAATGGCCTACTTATGATAATTCTCATATTGATCAAATAAATAATCTTGTAAAAAAAATAAAATCTAATCCAAATTCAAGAAGATTAATTGTATCTTCATGGAACGTAGGTATGATTGATAAAATGTCTATTCCTCCATGTCATTTACTATTTCAAGTTTATATTATAAATAAAGAATTATCATTACAATTATATCAAAGAAGTGCTGACATTTTTTTAGGATTGCCTTTCAATATTGCTTCTTATTCATTGCTAATTATTATGTTATCTAATGTTCTTGAATTGAAAGTAAAAGAATTAATACATGTTATAGGAGATGCTCATATTTATATTAATCATATAAATCAAGTTAAAAAACAGATAAATAGAAAACCTAAAAAACTTCCAACAATTATTATTAATCCATCAATAAAAAATATATTTGAATATTCTTTTAAAGATTTTAAATTAAAAAATTATAATCCTCATTCTCATATTAAAGGTGATGTTGCCGTTTAGTTTATTATTAATTTAAAATAAATTAATATTATTTATTTTCTAATAACCAACTTTTAAATTGATCAAAATTATTTTTTATAGATATTTTTTTTATTTTTCTATTATTTAACATTTCCATAATATTTTTATTTTTAGAAATATTTTTACGAATACTACATGGCATATTTTCTAAAAATTTAAAAGGATGAGCTGTTTCTAAAAAAATATAAATACAAGAAGATTTTAATTTTTTATTTGAATGTCGTGAAATACCTAAATATCCAATAGCCCCATGTGGATCCATAATATATTTATAATTGTTGTAAACATCTATTATAGTAGATAAAGTTTCACTATCTGTAAATGAATAAGAATATAATTTTTTCTTTATTTGTATAAAATTTTTTTTATATAAAAAATTCCATATTCTTGGAAAATTACTAGGATTAGAAATATCCATTGCATTTGATATTGTTTTTTTTGTAACCATAGGGTCATACTTATTAGTAGATAAAAATCTAGGTATAGTATCATTAATATTAGTAGAAGCAATAAAAAATTTTATTGGTAATCCCATTTTTTCTGCCATCATACCTGCACAAATATTTCCAAAATTTCCACTAGGAACTGAAAAAACTAATTCAGAAATATCTTTAATTTTTTTAATTATATTTTTATAAGATATAAAATAATAAAACATTTGTGGCAACAATCTTGCTATATTAATAGAATTAGCAGATGTTAAAATATATTTTTTTTTTATTTCTTTATCTAAGAAAGATTTTTTTACTATATATTGACAATTATCAAAATTACCATCTATTTCTAAAGATAATATATTATGTCCTAAAGAAGATATTTGTTTTTCTTGTAATGAACTTATACCATTACGTGGATATAAAATAATAACTTCAATTCCTTTTTTTTTATAAAAAGCTTTAGCGACAGCACCTCCAGTATCTCCAGATGTAGCTACTAATACTGTAATTTTTTTTCCTATTTTATTAGATATAAAATTTAAATATTCTGCCATGAATTTTGCTCCAACATCCTTAAATGCTAAGGTAGGTCCATGAAATAATTCTAATGTATAAATATTATCATGAATTTTTTTTATTGGAAAAGGAAATTTTAAAGTATTATCAATAATATTGAAAATACAATTATCTGTGATATCTTTTCCTAGATAAGGTTTTATTACTGATAATGCTATTAAATTATCATCTCTATCAAAAAATTTTTTATTAGATAGAATATTTAATTTTGGTATATATTGAGGAATATATAATGATCCATCTGGAGATATTCCATTTAATACAGCATTTTCAAATGATACCAAATTTTTACTATTATTTATACTATGATATAACATAAAAAATTTTATTATTTAAAAAAAATCATTATATTTTTTTCCATTTTAATCCTTTTTGATTTATAGGAGAAGTATAAGTATTATATCCAACTTTTAATGTTGAATATATATCATTCATTACTTTTGTAACTTTCTTTGCTATTTTATTTCCTTTACTTAACATAAAAACGGAAGGTCCTGATCCAGAAATACCACCTCCTAATGCTCCTATTTCTTTACATTTAACTTTTAATTCATAAAAAGATGGAATTAATGTTGATCTTATAGGCTCTACAATTACATCTTCTAAAGACCTGCTAATCAATGAATAATTTTCTTGATATAGTCCAGCAACTAATGCTCCAATATTTCCCCATTGTTGAATAGCATCTTTCATTAAAATATTTTTTTTCAAAATTTTTCTAGCATCTGAGGTTTTAATTTCTATTTCTGGATGTATTATACTAACCCATAATTCATTAGGAGAATGTAATTTAGTAATATCTAAAGGATCATAACTTCTTATTAAAGTTAATCCACCCATAATTGCAGGAGCTACATTATCAGCGTGAGCTGATCCACTAGCTACCCTTTCTCCTTCCATTGCAAAACGAATTAATTGAATAGTATTAAAAGGATTTCCTAATAAAATATTAGCTCCAAAAACAACACCAGCAGAACTAGCAGCACTTGATCCAATACCACTTCCTGGATAAATATTTTTAATCAATTCCATTTCAAATCCTATATTATTTTTTAATTTATTTAATTTTTCATATTTATTTAACAATAATTGTAATGCTGCAAATGCAGAATTTTTTTTAGGATCTTTAGGTAAAGATGGCCCATATATCTTATTGATTCGTATTCCAGGATTATTAGATTTATATAAATAAATTTCATCTTTTGGATAATCCAAAGCTAATCCAATTATATCAAATCCACATACTAAATTAGCTACTGTAGCTGGTGCAAATATTTTTATTGCATTCATAATAATTTATAAAAATCCTTATTTTGTTTTACTTAGTTGCTTTAATAATATCTGAAAAAACTCCAGACGCAGTTACTTCAGCTCCAGCTCCTGCTCCTTTTATAATAAGAGGTTGTTCTGAATAACGATATGTATTATACAAAACCATATTATCTTTTCCTTCTAATTGAAAAAATGGATGATATTGATCAATATGTTCTAATCCTACTGTAGCCCCTCCATTTTCATAACGTGCAATAAAACGTAATCTTTTGTTATTTTTTTCTGCTTCGTATCTTATTCTGAAAAAATAATTATTGTATTTATATAAATTTTTATAAAAATCTTCTATAGAAATAGAATTACAACAATCTTTAGGTAAAAAAGATTTTTGATAAATATCATTTAATTCTAATGGAGATCCGCATTCTCTTGCCAAAATAAGTATTTTTCTCATAACATCTAATCCACTTAAATCAATTCTAGGATCTGGTTCAGTAAATCCTTTTGAATGAGCTTCTTTTACTATTTCTAAAAAAGATTTTTTCCCTATAAAATTATTAAATATAAAATTTAAACTTCCTGATAAAACTGCCTCAATTTTATTTATTTTATCTCCACTATTAATAAGATCATTTAATGTACTAATTACAGGTAAACTAGCTCCAACATTAGTTTCAAATAAAAATGGAGCTTTAAAATGTCTAGATAATATTTTAAGTTTTTTATAATGATTATAACTTGATGAACATGCTATTTTATTACAAGTAATAACTCCGATTCCATTCTTAAGAAATTTATCATAAATCATTGCCATTTCTTCACTAGCTGTATTATCTACAAATAAACTATTTCTCAAATTAAAATTACACACTTCTTTCATAAAAGAATAACCATTCATTTTATTTCCATTTTCATTAAGATATTTATCCCAATAAAATAAATCAATACCATGATAATCAAAATACATCTTTTTACTATTAGCAATTCCTATAACTCTAACTTGTAGTTTTAATTCTTCTAACAAGTAATTTTGTTGTTGATCTACTTGTTCTAATAATTTACTACCTACTTTACCTACTCCACAAATAAAAAGATTAATTTGTTTGGGAGGGCTTTCAAAAAAAGCTTCATGTAAAGTATTTAATGCTTTTTTAAAATCTTTTTTACGAATAACTGCTGATATATTTTTTTCTGTAGAACCTTGTGCAATAGCTCTAACATTTATACTATTTCTTCCCAAAGAAGAAAACATTTTTCCACTAGTACCATGAAGATTTTTCATATTATCTCCTACAACTGCTATAATACACAAATTTTTTTCTATTATTATAGGATCTACACGTTTTTGTTGTATTTCTCTAAAAAATTCTTTATCAATTGCTTTTTTTGATTTATTTACATCTATATCATGTACTCCAGTAGTTATTGAATGTTCTGAAGAACTTTGAGTTATAAATATTACATTAATTTTTTCTCTTGATAAAGCTTCGAATAATCTTTTAGAATAACCAGGTATTCCTATCATTCCACTCCCTTCTAAAGTCAGTAAAGACATGTTTTTAATTCCAGAAATTCCAGTAACAGGTTGACTAATACTAATATTTTTGCTTATATAAATAAGAGTACCTGAATCTAATGGGGAAAAAGTATTTTTAATTTGTATAGGAATATGTTTTTTCATAGCAGGTTGAATTGTAGGAGGATAAATAACCTTAGCTCCAAAATGAGATAATTCCATAGCTTCTTCATAAGAAATTTCCTTAATTGGAAAAGCTTGATTAACTATTTTAGGATTAGCAGTCATCATACCACTAACATCTGTCCATATCTCAAGTAAATTTGCAGATATAGCTGCTGCTAAAATAGATGCAGTATAATCAGATCCACCTCTTCCAAGAGTAGTAGTTTCATTATTTTTTGTAGAACCTATAAATCCAGGAAATACTATATATTCTGATTTCTTTTCTCTAAAAAATTTATTAATTCTATAATTACTAATTACAAAATCTACTTGAGCACATCCAAACTTAGAATTAGTAATAATCAAATCTCTACTATCTTTACATATAGCATCCAATCCATATTGTTTTAATTTTTCAGAAATTAAAAAAGAAGAACTTAATTCTCCAAAACTCATTATTTTATCTAAAGAACGTTTTGATAGTTCTTCTACTTGATAAATTCCATCACATAAACTTTCTAATTCATTAATATTTTTTTTTATCCAACTAATTAAATGACTTTGATAAGTAATTGGAAATAATTCTTTAATAATATTAATATGACGTGCTTCTATTTTTTCTACTATATCTTTATAATAATTTTTTTTTTCAGAAGCAAAATACCCACATTGTATTAATTGGTCTGTTATATTACTCAAAGCAGACACAACAATGACATATTTTCCTTTAGGTTTTTTTTTTAATAAAGAACAAATACGTTTAATAGAATCAGAATGAGCAACAGAACTTCCTCCAAATTTTAAAACTTGCATTTTTTAATTATTTTCTACAATTTTTCCTGTAGTTGTTTCAACAATAACAAAAATAATGATAATTTATAGTAGAGACGTTTTTTTTAGTTATAATCTCAATTTTTAGTATATTTTAATTAGTATATTTTAAGTATATAAAAATTTTTATAGTATAAATAAATTATTTATAATATTTATAACTTTAGTATATGTTTTTAATACTATTAGAATATAATAATTAAAAATTTAAAATAAATATATGCACTTAACTTCTTATGAAAAGGAAAAAATACTTCTGTATATGGCAGGAGAATTGGCTAAGAGCAGACTAAAAAGAGGATTAAAATTAAATTATCCAGAATCTTTGGCTTTAATAACTCATTATATTATGGAGGGAGCTAGAGATGGAAAAAAAGTTAAAGATCTTATGCATGAAGCTGGAAATATACTAAATGATGAACAAGTTATGGATGGAGTATATGAGTTATTAAACAGTATACAGGTAGAAGCAACATTTCCTGATGGAACAAAATTGGTAACTATACATAATCCTATTAAAAAAAAAATTAAAAAAAAATCGAATATAATTCCAGGACAATATAATTTGTTGAATAAAGAAATTATATTATTACCTAATAGAAATCGTATAAAAAGAGTAGTTACTAATATAGGTAGTAGACCTATTCAAATAGGATCTCATTTTCATTTTTATGAAGTAAATTTATCTCTTATTTTTGATAGAAAAGGAACAAAAGGGTATCGTTTAGATATTATGTCTGGTAGATCTACTAGATTTGAACCTGGAGAAACTAGAGAAATTATTCTTGTAGAAATAGGAGGAATGAAAAAAATTCGTGGATTTTCAGGAAAAAAAAATACTTAATATGAAAGTAAATAGAAAAGATTACGCTAACATGTATGGGCCCACAAAAGGAGATAAAATACGTTTAGGAGATACTTCTTTGTGGATTGAAATAGAAAAAGATTATACTACTTATGGAGACGAATGTGTTTTTGGAGGAGGAAAGGTTATTAGGGATGGAATGGGACAACATCCTACTGCAACAAATAAAGATGGAATATTAGATTTGGTATTAACTAATGCAATAATAATAGATTATTGGGGGATTGTAAAAGCAGATATTGGAATAAAAAATGGAATTATTGTAGGTATAGGAAAATCAGGTAATCCATATTTTATGGATGGAGTTAAATCTAATATGTATATAGGAACAGGAACTGAAGTTATTTCATCAGAAAATTTAATTGTTACCGCTGGAAGTGTAGATAGTCATGTTCATTATATATGTCCACAATTATTTAACGTTGCATTAGAAAGTGGAACAACTACTATTATTGGGGGGGGATCTGGTCCAGCTACAGGAAGTATAGCAACAAATTGTACTTCAGGCGTTTGGAACATACAAAAAATGTTAAAAAATATGGATCATATTCCTATCAATTTTATTATTCTTGCTAATGGAAATAGTTCTAATCATAAATCTTTAATAGAACAAGTTGAAGCAGGAGCTGGAGGTTTAAAAATTCATGAAGATTGGGGAAGTACTCCTAGTGTTATTAATAAATGTTTAGAGGTTTCTGAAAAATTAGATATACAAGTTAATATCCATACAGATTCATTGAATGAATCTGGTTATATAGAAGATACAATAAAATTGTTTGAAAATAGAACAATACATACTTATCATACAGAAGGAGCTGGAGGTGGACATGCTCCTGATTTATTAAAAGTTATATCTAAAACTAATGTTTTGCCTTCTTCTACAAGTCCTACTATGCCTTATACTCATAATACCATAGACGAACATTTAGATATGTTAATGATTTGTCATCATTTAGATTCTAATTTACCAGAAGACATATCTTTTGCTAAATCTAGAATAAGATCTGAAACAATTAGTGCAGAAGGAGTTTTACATGATATGGGGGCTATTAGCATGGTTAGTTCAGATTCTCAAGCAATGGGAAGAATAGGTGAAGTAGTTAGAAGAACATGGCAAACTGCTGATAAAATGAAAAATCAGATAGGATCAATAACAAGTAATAATGATGATATTAACAATGATAATTTTAGAGTAAAACGATATATTTCCAAGTATACAATAAATCCATCTATTACTCATGGTATATCCAATTATGTAGGATCTATTAATACGGGGAAAATGGCTGATTTAGTTTTATGGAAACCATCATTTTTTGGAGTAAAACCTGAATTAGTTATAAAAGGAGGAATGATTGTTTATGCTTGTGTAGGAGATCCTAATGCAACTATTCCTAGTCCTCAACCATTTATGTATAGAAAAATGTTTGGTTATTTTGACCCAAAATTAAGTAGTATATTCGTTTCTTCTCATACAATTAATAATAATGATTTTTTTAATAAAGAAGAAATAAAAAAACAAATAAAAACTATAAAAGGATGTCGTAATTTATCTAAAAAAGATATGATATTGAATGGAGAAACTCCTAATATAGAAATAGATCCTAAAACATATTCTGTTTATATTAACGGAAATAAAGTTGAATCTAAACCATCTAAAGTATTACCACTTTCTCAAAGATATTTTTTATTTTGATTTAAAAAAATAAAAAATTGTATATTTTTTGTACCCAAGGCGGGAATCGAACCCGCATGATAATAAAATCGTTGGAGTTTGAATCCAATGCGTATACCTATTTCGCCACTTGGGTTTTTGTTTATATTTTTTATTTTAAAAAAATTTGATTTACTATTATTTTTAATTTTTTTAATAAATCTAATCCATTATTATTTTTTATATGTAAAAATACAACTCTTTTAATTTTGGAAAGGTATATTAATTTACTACATTCTTTACATGGAGAATGTGTGACATATATAGTAGTATATGGTGAATTTTTACTATATATATTTATTGATGAATATGTTAACCTTAATATTGCATTTGCTTCTGCATGTAATACATACCATTTTGTATTTCCATAATAATCTTCACATTCATGTTCATATTTAATTGGATTTTTATTATATCCAAAAGAAATAATATTACTATTGTTAACTATTATTGCTCCTACTTTTTTTTTTTACAAAAAGAAAGTTTTGATTTTTCTATAGCTAACTTTATATATTTTAAATCATTTTTTCTGTTTATTTCTAATCTCATAATTCAAATATAATATGAAAATATTACATAATATTCTACACACAGATATAAAGTTAAAAAGATTGAAAAAAAAAAAAAAATTTTTAGTAGAAGGTATAAGAGAATTTAAAATGGCTATAAAAGGTAATTTTATTCCAATACAAATATTTATTTGTAATAAGATATTTACACAATTTTATTTAATAAAAAATTATAGATCTATTGTAAATATTATTAATATAAAAAAATTTCGTAGATTAGCTTATAGAGATAATTCAGATGGAATTATTGTAATATTTGAGGAAAAACCTTTTAATAGATTAGAAAATTATAATATAAAAAAAGATTATAATAATTATTTAGTTTTAATTTTAGATGGAATAGAAAAACCTGGTAATTTAGGTGCAATATTAAGAATTGCAGAATCAGCTAAATTTGATATTGTAATATTATGTAATATAAAAACTTATATTTTTAATCCTAATGTAATTAGATGTAGTTTAGGATCTGTATTTACAAATAATATTATAATAGAAAAAATTGAATATGTTTTATATTGGATGAAAAAAAATAAATTTCAAATTATTGTATCAGGATTTAAAAATAATTCTAATAATTTATATGATGTAAATTTTCCTATTTCTAATATTTCTATTGTATTTGGATCAGAAAATAAAGGTGTATCTAATATATGGATGAAAAAAGCCTTTAAAATTATAAAAATACCTATGTTTGGAAATATAGATTCTTTAAATGTAAATAGTGCAATGTCTATAATTACATACGAAATTATTAGACAAAAATTTTTTTCTCATTAAAAATTTTTTTTCTACAAGTTTTTTCATATATGTAATCAACTTTTAATTTTTTTTTTTTAGATGCTTTAACAGACAATTGATCACAATAATTATTTATATAATTATCATCGTGTGATTTTACCCAATGTATTATCATTGAATTTGATAAAAATAATTTTAAAAATTCTTTCCATAAATCTACATTTTTTTTATTAAGAAAGTTATTATTATTCCACTTGTAAATCCATTTTTCTTCTACAGCATTAACAATATATTTAGAATCAGTAAATACTGTAACATTATATTTTGTATTTATTTTTTTTAATCCTGTTATTACAGCAAGTAATTCCATTCTATTATTAGTTGTATAACGATATCCTTCATAAAAAATTTTTCTATAATAAAGATTTTTAAAAAATGTTTCAATAAAAATACCATAACCTCCTGGTCCAGGATTACCTTTTGAAGATCCATCTGTATAAATGTGAATTTTTTTATTCATAAAAAAAATATCATTTTTTAAATTTTTTCATTTATTTACATTTTTATTATTAAATATTTTTAATTGATATTTGATTATATCAAAACACTTTTTTTTTAAATTATTTTTATCTTTTAATGAAAGATTTTTTGTAGATATTGAATGATGTTGTTTAACTCTTATTTTACCAGGACATCCTTTAATAACAAAAAAATTTGGAAATTTTTTTTTTATATCTGCTATAGTAAATGGTATTATTGATATTTTATTTATTATAGCAATAAAAAAAGCTCCATCCTTGAATGGATTTAACAATGTTGAAGAATTAGAAACTCTTCCTTCTGGAAAAATACATATACTTTTTCCAGAATCTATTTTATTTTGTATTTTTTTAAGTACTTTAATACAACTAGATAAATTATTTCTATCTATAAGAATATTAGTTTTTTTGTATACAAAACCAAAAAAAGGTAGTTTAGCTAATTCTGATTTTCCTACAAAAACTAATGGATGATTTCTCATTATAGAAAAAATTAACATTATGTCTATAATAGAAGTATGATTACTAATAATTATATATTGTTTATTATTATCTAATATTTCTTTATCTTTTTCTATAACATACCAAAATCCCATTAAAAATAAATTACTTCTAGCCCACATTTGATAAAACCAATATACAATATGATAATTTTTTTCTCTAAAAAGAAAAGGAATAGAAACTCCTGCCCACAAAGGAACTAAAAATAGATTAATAAAAAAGAACCAAGTTCTCCACAAAAATATTAATGGTACTTGTATATATTTCATTAAAAAAAAATTAAAAAGTAATATATATAAAAGGAATGATATAAATAAAATTTATAACAATAAAAAGTTGATTATTAATGTT
This sequence comes from Blattabacterium cuenoti, assembly GCF_014252315.1. GTDB lineage: Bacteria > Bacteroidota > Bacteroidia > Flavobacteriales > Blattabacteriaceae > Blattabacterium > Blattabacterium cuenoti_AI. The sequence continues at coordinate 121,918 of NZ_CP059216.1, read as the reverse complement.
TTTTTAATAAAAAAATTAGATATTTATATTGTTTAAAAAAAAAATTTTTTAAGTCCATTGTATACATTAGGAGAATTTATTATAGAAAATAGGGATAATTTTCCTTATTCTACAGAATCATTACTAAGATTATTTAGTTCTATAAAATTAGCAGCTAAATCAGTTCATAAAGAAATAAATAAAGTAGGATTAACTAAAAATATAGGTAGTTCAGGAAAAATGAATATTCAGGGTGAAAATCAACAAAAATTAGATTTTTTTGCTCACAAAACATTTATAGAATCTTTTAAACATAGAAACGTTGTTTGTGGAATAGCATCTGAAGAAAGCAAAGATATTATAATAATAAATAAAAAAAAAAATACATTAAATGATCAATATATTGTTTTAATAGATCCACTTGATGGATCATCTAATATTGATGTAAATGTTCCTATTGGAACTATTTTTTCTGTATTTAAAAAAAATTATTCATGTGAAAAAAAAGTAACAATAAATGATTTTTTACAAAAAGGAATTAAGCAAATCCTTGCAGGATACATTATATATGGATCTTCAACAATATTAGTTTATAGTGTAGGGAATGGTGTTCATGGATTTACTTTAGATCCTTCATTTGGAACTTTTTATTTATCTCATCCTTATATATCTTTTCCAAAAAAAGGAAATATTTATTCTATTAATAATGGAAATTATGAAAAATTTTCTAATGGAATTAAGAAATTTATAGAATTTTGTCAAAAAAAAGATAAAAACAATTTATATACATCAAGATATATAGGATCTTTAGTTAGTGATTTTCATAGAAATATGATTCATGGTGGAATATATATTTATCCTAAAACAGAATTATCTCCTAATGGAAAATTAAGATTGTTATATGAATGTAATCCTATTGCATTTTTAACAGAACAGGCTGGAGGAAAAGCTTCTAATGGATATGAAAGAATATTAGATATAAAACCTTGTAAATTACATCAAAGAATTCCATTTATTTGTGGACCAAAAAATATGGTATTTAAACTAGAAAAATTCATAAAAGAATATGAATAAATTTTGTAAAAAAAACAATATAACAAAAATAAAATTTAAAAAAATTTTTATTTATGGAAAACGTTTATATAAAAAACCTATACTTGCCATTTTTTATATAGAAAAAATCTTTTCTCATAATGAACATTTTACGGTTAACTTAATAGGAGTTTTAGTAAAAAAAAAAGAATTAAAAAATCTGTACATAGAAACAAAATTAGAAGATTAATTAAATCTTCTTTTTTAAATAAAAAATCAATATTGGAACAATATATACATAGAAATGTTATATTATATATAATATTTGATTATAAATCGTCTAAATTTCATGTATCATATATAGATATAGTATCATCTATTAATAAAATATTTATTGACATAATAAAAAATATTAATTTATTAAACTAATTTTCCAGCATTAGCACCAAATATTTTTACGGCAAAAGCTAATAAAACAATTCCAAATATTTTTTTAAGTACATCTAATCCATTATTTCCAATTTTTTCAGCAATAAAATCACATTTATCAATAACAAAATAAACAACTATCATATTTAATAATAATGATAAAATAATTATTGTTAAATCATAAGTAGTTCTTAATGAAATTAATGTAGTTAAAGATCCAGGACCTGCAATAAGGGGAAATGCTATTGGAACTATAGATGTTTGTGAATTTTCTGATACTTTATGAAAATCAACTCCTAAAATCATTTCTAATCCTATTAAAAATAATACTATTGATCCTGCAACAGAAAAAGAATGAACATCAACACCTATAATTTTTAACATAGGTTGTCCTAAAAATAAAAAAGAAATAAATATAATTAGAGAAGTAATTATCACTTTATTAGTATCTATAATGTTTCCTTTTGATTTAAATCCCATGATTATAGGAGCATTTCCTAATATATCAATTATGCTGAATAATATCATAAAACAGCTTATTAAAGAATTAATCCATTTCATAAAATAATAATTGTTAAAAATAAAATAGCTACAAATTAAATAAATTTTTATAATCATCATTATTATAAATGATTAATTAATAATTTATATAATTTTATTTTTCAATTTCATCTTCATAAGCTTTCCACGCTATACTTCTATATTTTTCTGCCATTTTTTCTGGACTATCAGATTGATAAATAGATCTTCCAACTATAATAAAATCGCATCCATTTTCTTTGAATGCTTTATTAGGATGTATATAATTTTTAGATTTTAAAAAATTAATTCCTGGTGTAAATAATAATAATCTATCATCTATTTTTCTTTTAGCTACTGTTCCAATTACTTTTGTATTTTTTAATGAAATATTTATAGATTTTCTAATGTAATTATTATCTATTAATTGTTCATATGAAGACATTTCTGATATAGTAATTAATCCTATATTATCAGGTATTTTTAGATTATTAATACTAGAACGTCCTGCAATTAAATGAACCGTAATTATATCTGCCCAAGATGTAATTTTATGTAATCCATAATGGATCTGAAGAAAATTAGTTGAATTAATATCACACAATTTTTTATCTTCAAGTAATAAAAAATTTTTTTCTTTAGATATTTTTTTAATAGAATCGATAAATGAAAAAGAAAAATCATTTATAATATCTGCATGTAATTTAATTCCACATATTTTATCTCCAGTTGATTGTACTAAATTCAATATTTTTTTTGATTGAATTAAATCTGCAGATATAATAAGGTTAGTTTTTTTTTTCAATGTTATATCTATGAGTTTTTTTCCTATAGGATGAAATATTTTTTCTTTTTTTTTTTCATATGAGATTCGTTTGTAAAAAATCCTATTTTCTTTTTTTTTTAAAAAAAAGTGAATCATTTGTATATTTTTTTTATTTAAAATATTTTTTTTGTCTAAAATTTTCAATATTTCTTGCACATAAAATAATGATTGTATTTTATATCCTTTTTTTTTTATATTATTTGTGCCTCCTTGTTCTCTATCAAAAACTGATATTATATTTTTTATAATTAAACCTTCTTTTTCTAAATCTTCTATGGTTTTCAATAAACTATCTCCACTTGTAATTACATCTTCTATAAGAAGACAATTTTGTCCTTTTTTATAAATTCCTTCTATAATTTTTTTTGTTCCATATCCTTTATTTTCTTTTCTTTTAATAATTAACGGAATGTTAGTTTTTAAAGAAAGTGCTGTAGCTATAGGTAATGCAGCATATGGAACTCCACAAATTAATTCGAAATCAGAAGATGGAACTGATTCTAATAATAATTTTGAAAGTTTTATTAATAATTTAGGCCTAGATGCTATTGGTCTAAAATCTATATATATAGGAGATTTTATTCCACTTTTTAATGTAAAATTTCCAAATTTTATAATTCCTAAATCATATATATTTAGAAAAAATTGTTTTTTCTTTTTTAAAAGAATAGATTGTTTCATATTAATATTTTTTATAATTGAATATGATAATTTAATATGATAATTAAATATGAAAAAAATAGATTTATCTACTAATATAAATGGAATAAAACTTTCTTTATGTATTATGAACGCTTCAGGTGCGTTGTGTTGTACATATAAAGATCTTTATAATTTATTAAATAGTTCTTCTGGAGCTATTGTAACTAAAAGTTGTACAAAAAATCCAAGAATAGGAAATCTTAGTCCAAGATATATTGAATGGAATATAGGAAGTATTAATTCAATGGGATTACCAAATTTAGGAATTGATTTTTATTTAGATTTTTTTAGAAAAAAAAAAAATAATAAACCTGTTTTTTTGTCTATATCAGGTCTTTCTATAAAGGAAAATTATTTTCTTATTAAAAAAGCTAGTTCATCTTCTAATATTGATGCTTTGGAAATAAATTTATCTTGTCCAAACATTATTGAAAATAATGAAATATTGGGATATAATTTTAATTATGTATCAAAATTTTTAGAAAACATATTTAAATTTAATAATGATAAACCTATAGGATTAAAATTACCTCCTTATTTTAATAATATTCATATAGAAATTATGTCTTCTATTATAAGTAAATTTCCTATTTCTTTTATAACTTGTATTAATAGTTTACCTTATGGGTTAGTTATAGATTCTTATAAAGAATCTACAGTTATTTTTCCTAATAATGGAATTGGAGGTATAGGAGGTAAAATAATAAAACCATTTGCATTATCTAATATTTTTAATTTTTATTCTATTCTTAAAAATAAAGTATCAATAATAGGATGTGGAGGTATTACTTCTGGAAAAGATATTTTTGATCATATATTATGTGGAGCTACTGCTGTTCAAATTGGTACAGAATTTGTAAACAAAGGAGTTGTTATATTTGATAAATTGAAAAAAGAGTTTACAAAATTTTTACTAAAAAAAGGATATTCATCCTTAGATGAATTTAGAGGTAATTTAAAACAAATTTCTAGTAAGCTTTAGAAAAAACGACTCTTTGTGGAGAATATTTTCCTGAATAAATACATTTACCATCTTCTTTTTCATAACAGGAAGGAATAAATCGTATAGTAGCTTCTGTTTCTTCTTGAATTTTTCTACTTGTATTTCTAGTTCCATCCCAATGAGCTAAAATAAAACCACCTGTTTTATTTAAATGATTTTTAAAATCACTAAAATTATCTATTTTTATAATAGATTTTTCAGTTCTATACAATGCTATTTTATAAATATTATTTTGTACTTTATCAAGTAATTTTTTAATATAATTTTTTAAATCATTTATATGTACATAATGTTTTGTACAAGTATCTCTCCTAAAAATTTCTAGTTTTTCATTTTTTATTTCATTTATTCCAATATTTATTCGTATTGGAATTCCTTTTATTTCATATTCATTAAATTTCCATCCAGGAGTAAATATTTTTCTATTATCATAGAATGCTCTTATTTTATTTTTTTTTAGTAATTTTAAAATTTTTTCAGCTGTTTCATTAATTATATAATTTTTTTTATTACAAAATATAGGAACGATAACAACTTGTATTGGAGCTATTTTAGGAGGAAGTATTAATCCTTTATCATCTGAATGAGACATAATTAATCCACCTATTAGTCTTGTAGATACACCCCATGAAGTAGACCAAACATATTCTTTTTTTCCATTAAAATTAGTGAACATAACATTAAATGATTTTGAAAAATTTTGTCCTAAAAAATGAGTTGTTCCAATTTGTAATGCTTTTCCATCTTGCATAACTGCTTCTATACAATATGTTTTTTCTGATCCATGAAATTTATCCATATATGGTTTTATTCCTTGTAATACAGGAATAGCCATAAATTCTTTAGAAAAAGAAGTATAAATATCTAATATTTTTTTTGTTTCTATTATAGCTTCTTCCTTAGAAGAATGTGCTGTATGACCTTCTTGCCATAAAAATTCATTAGTTCTTAAAAATAACCTTGTTCGCATTTCCCATCTTACAGCATTTCCCCATTGATTCAAAAGTAATGGTAAATCTTTATAAGATTGTATCCATTTTTTGTATGTTTTCCATATAATACTTTCAGAAGTAGGCCTTATTATTAATTCTTCTTGTAATTTATGTTTAGGATCAACGATTAATTTTTTGTTATCTTTTATCATCTTAGAATGAGTAACAACAGCACATCCATCAGAAAAGAATTCAACGTGATTTTCTTCTTTTGAAAGAATAGATTTAGGAATAAGAATAGGAAAATAAACATTTTGATGTCCTGTTTCTTTTAACATTTTATCTAATTCATATTTTATATTTTCCCAAACTGAATAACCATATGGTTTTATAATCATAAAACCACGTGTTCCAGAAAATTCTGCTAACCCAGATTTATAAATTATTTCATTATACCATTTAGAATAATTTTCTTTTCTTTTATTAATTATCATATAAAGTTAATGTGATAATTTTTTTTTAAATAAAAAAAATATTAATTAATTTCTAAATTTAATTATAAAAATAAATATATGGCACATCCTAAAAGAAAAAAATCTAAATCTAAAAGAAATAATAGAAGAAGTCAAATTAAATTAAAAACACCATTATTTTGTAAATGCTTAGTAACTAATCAAGTACATTTATATCATCATGCTTATTGGGTTGAAAACAAACTATATTATAAAGGTAAAGTTGTCTACAAAAAGAAAAATGATGAATAATAATAATATTTGAATTTATGTAATAAAATACTTATGGATATAAATACTATAAAGTCACTTATTAAATTAATATCAAAATCTAATGTAGCAGAAATAAAAATTAAAATGAATGATATAAAAATATATATAAAAAATAATTGCTGTAATAATAAAGTAAATAATAATTATAATGATTATTTATCTTATGAAAAAAATTCTTATTCAAAATGTAATATGTCTGAATATTTTTCTAGTAACGATAAGAAAAAAAAAAATGATAAATATGTTACAATAAAATCTCCTATGATAGGAATTTTTTATAGAAAACCTCATCCAAATAAAGATCCTTTTGTTAAAGTAGGAGACATAATTAAAGTAGGAATGAAAGTATGTGTTATAGAAGCTATGAAACTATTTAATGATATAGAAGCTGAAGTTAATGGTAAATTAGTTAAAATTCTTGTAGAAGATGCTACTCCTGTTGATTATGATCAACCGTTATTTATATTAGAATCTTATAAAAAATAAGATATAGTAGTTTACACAACAAAATAATACATGTTGAAAAAAATATTAATAGCAAATAGAGGAGAAATCGCTATGAGGATTATTAGAACTGTAAAAGAAATGGGATTAAAAACTGTGGCTGTTTATTCTACTGCAGATAAATATAGTCTTCATGTTTATTTTGCAGATGAAGCTGTATGTATTGGTCCTCCAGATCCTAAAAAATCTTATTTAAATATTCCAAATTTGATTTCTGCTGCAGAAATTACTAATGCAGATGCCATTCATCCAGGATATGGATTTCTTTCTGAAAATGCATATTTTTCATCTATGTGTAATAGGCATAAAATTAAGTTTATAGGAGCAAATCCTAATCATATGATACAAATGGCTAATAAAGTTTTTGCAAAAAAAACTATGAATAAAGCAGGAATTTCCTGTATACCAGGAATTAATTGTTTAATTAAATCTTCTTATAAGAGTATAGAAAAAATTGCAGATAAAATAGGCTTTCCTATTGTTATAAAATCTGTTTTTGGAGGAGGAGGTAGAGGAATTAGATTTGTTTTTGATAAAAGTTATTTAAAAAATTCTTGGGAAGAATCTGTTAAAGAGTCATTTATATGTTTTGGTAGAAAAGATATATATATAGAAAAATTAATTTTAGACTCAAGACATATTGAAGTACAAATAATGGGAGATTGTTATGGAAATATTTGTCATTTATCTGAAAGAGATTGTTCTATTCAAAGAAGAAATCAAAAATTATTAGAAGAAGCTCCATCTCCATTTTTAACTCCATATCTTAGAAAAAAGATAGGAGAACAAGCAAAAAAAGTAGCCGAATTTATTCGTTATGAAGGAATAGGAACTATAGAATTTTTGGTAGATAAAAATAAAAACTTTTATTTTTTAGAAATGAATCCAAGAATACAAGTGGAACATACTATTACTGAAGAAATAATGGGAATAGATTTAGTTTATGAACAAATATCAATAGCATATGGAGAAAAAATTTCCGTAAAAGATTTATATCCAAATTTTTATTCAATAGAATGTAGGATAAACGCTGAAAATCCTTATAAAAATTTTTCTCCTTCTTCTGGAAAAATTACTAAAGTACATTTTCCGGGAGGAAAAGGTGTACGTGTAGATACTCATATTTATTCTGGATATTATATTTCACCTTATTATGATTCTATGATTGCTAAAATTATAACAACAGAGAGAAGTAGAAAAAAAGCTATAAAAAAAATGAAACGTTCTTTAGAAGAATTTTCTATTGAAGGAATTAATACTATTATTCCATTTCAAAAAAAAATAATACAAAATAATGAATTTATAAAAGGAAATTACAATACAAATTTTATAAATGAAAATAAAATTAAATGTAAATAAATTAAATATTATTGTTTTAATATTAATTTTAATAAGTCAATCATATCTTGAATATTTCCATTCATAAATTTAACTAGGTTATGCATAGATTTATGTATTCTATGATCAGTAACTCTATTATTAGGATAATTATAAGTTCTTATTTTTACAGAACGATCTCCAGTAGAAACCAATAATTTTCTTTCTTCAGATCTTTTTGTCATTTTTTTATCCATTTCAATTTTATATATTTTTGATTTCAATATAATCATTGCTTTTTCAAAATTTTTATGCTGAGATCTTTCTTCTTGACATTCTGCTGTTATTTTAGTTGGTAAATACGTTAATCTTACAGCAGATTCTGTTTTATTTACATGTTGACCTCCTGCTCCACTAGATCTAAAAGTATCTTTTTTTATATCTGAATAATTAATATTTATTTCCAAATCTTCTACTTTTGGTAAAACAGCAACAGTAACAGCTGAAGTATGTAACCGTCCTTGAGATTCAGTTTTAGGGATTCTTTGTACTCTATGTACACCTGATTCAAATTTTAAATTACCATAAATTTTATCTTCTTTTTTTCCAAATACTTCTATAACAATTTCTTTATATCCTATTTCTCCTTTTTGAAAATGAATAATTTTGTATTTCCATTGCAATTTATTAAAATACATTGTATACATTCTTAACATATCTTCTACAAACAAACAGGCCTCATTCCCTCCAGTTCCAGATCTTATTTCTAAAATAACATTTCTATAATCTTCTTTATTATACTGATTTACGTTTTTAGTTTGTACTTTAATAATTAAATTTTTGAACTCTTTCTCTATTATATCAAGTTCTTTTATTAATTGTTTTTTTTCTTTTTCAGCTAATTTTTTCATTTCTAGATCTAAATCATTTTTAATAAAAAAATTAGCTTCTTTTAATAAAATTAATTTTTTATTACTCTTTTTATAAAGAAAAAAAAGTTTTTCTAAACTATTATATTTATTTAATAATAATTTATAATTTTTTTGAAAAACATTTGGACTTAATATATTTCTAGAAATATCTTCAAATTTTTTTTCATATATTTTTAATTTAGAAATTAATTTTTCATATTTTTTCATTATTTTTTTTATCGTATTCTATTTACAGAATCAATTATATTCATATCCTTTTTTATGGCATGATTTGCCATATATAACAGAATATTACAAAAAAATGATAACAATAGGAAAAATAAAACTCTTAATTCTAAATAATATTCGTTATATGATTGGAAATCTAAAAAAAATAACATTGTAAAATAATTAACAATATTTAAGAAAATATTTATATCATTTAAAACTATCTGAGTTTTTCTTTTTTTAAAAAGAAAAACACTTAGTATAGACAAAATTAAACAAGAAACAGTAACACATATAGACATGTTTTGTAAAATATAATGTGATTTTTTGTCTCCTGACAATAGTGAACAAATAAAATAAAATAAAATAGAAACAGATAAATATAATGTTTGAATTCTATATAACATAAAAATAAATAATTAAAAAGTTAAATTGAATGATTCAATTTATTAAATTTTTTGTTTAAGTTCAATTGATTTTTTTGTATAATTGTATTTGTAGTTTCTAAAAAAGTTATTATAAATATAATCCAATTACTTTATGTTTGATATTACCGAATTAAAAAGTAAAAAACTTTTTGAGTTACAGGAAATTGCTCGATCTTCCGGATTAAAAAAATGTACGCAATTAAGAAAAAATGAATTACTAGAAAAAATTATTTCTATATTTAAGAATGATAACGTCAATTCGTTGAAAAAAGAGAATCCTATAAAAAAAAGTTTTAGTTCTAAAAAAATTAGAATTAATGAATTTAAAAATCAATATTTGGAAAAGAAAAAAAAATCTACTATTCATAGTAAACAAGAATTTACCAAAAAAAAAAATAATGCTCATACAAAAGAATCGGAGGAATCCACAAAATTTCAAAAAAAACATAAAAATTTTCCTATAAAAAAAATAGATAAAATTGATAGTAATTTTTTTGCAATAAAAGATACATCACAAAAAAATATTATATATAATAAACAACGTTCTTCTGAATATAAATACGAAGGTATTATTATAAGTGAAGGAGTATTAGAAATAATGCAAGAAAATTATGGTTTTTTAAGATCATCTGATTTTAACTATCTATCATCTCCTGATGATATATATGTATCTCAATCTCAAATTAGATTATTTGGAATGAAAACAGGAGATACCATAAGAGGAGAAGTTAGGCCACCAAAAGATGGAGAAAAATATTTTCCTTTGGTTAAAATTCTAGAAATTAATGGTAGAACACCTTCTTTTGTTAGAGAAAGAAATTCTTTTGAACATTTAACCCCTTTATTTCCTAATGAAAAATTTAAATTAGCTGAAAAAAATGCTACTATTTCTACTAGGATAGTAGATTTATTTACTCCAATAGGAAAAGGTCAAAGAGGAATGATAGTAGCACCACCAAAAACTGGTAAAACAACATTATTAAAAGAAATAGCAAATGCTATAGCAGCTAATCATCCTGAAGTTTATTTAATTATATTATTAATTGATGAACGTCCGGAAGAAGTTACAGATATGCAAAGAAATGTGAAAGGAGAAGTTATTGCCTCTACTTTTGATGAGCCAGCAGATAGACATGTAAAAGTTGCAAATATAGTTTTACAAAAAGCAAAAAGAATGGTAGAATGTTCTCATGATGTCATCATTTTATTAGATTCTATTACTAGATTGGCTCGTGCATATAATACTGTTGCTCCAGCTTCTGGAAAAGTATTATCAGGAGGAGTAGATGCAAACGCATTACATAAACCAAAAAGATTTTTTGGGGCAGCAAGAAATATAGAAAATGGAGGATCATTATCTATTATAGCCACAGCTATGATAGATACTGGATCAAAAATGGATGAAGTTATATTTGAAGAATTTAAGGGAACAGGAAACAAAGAATTACAATTAGATAGAAAAATAGCGAATAAAAGAATATATCCAGCAATTGATTTAATAACTTCTAGTACAAGAAAAGATGATCTTTTATTAGATCCAAATACACTGCAAAGGATGTGGATTTTGAGAAAACATTTATCTGATATGAATCCAGTAGAAGCTATGGAATTTTTGAGATCAAGAATAGCAAGAACACAAAATAATGAAGAATTTTTAATATCAATGAATGGATAATTTGTTTTTGTAGATGAAAAATACTATCTTAACTATAATTACGCGGGATGGAGCAGTTGGTAGCTCGTCGGGCTCATAACCCGAAGGTCATAGGTTCGAGTCCTATTCCCGCTATTTTTATTTCCTCTTTTATTTCCTCATTTTTAATATGTATTTATATATTTTTTTTATAACAATTATTTTTGTTTTTGCATTATTCATTTTTTTCTTCAAAAGATTGGAAATGTTTATAAAAGAAGAATATCGTAATCAAAAATCTAATATTAAAGATATTAATGAATATAATAAGGATTATATTATTGATTATTTAAATGATTTTAGGAAAGAGTGGATAAATTATTCTAATAATTATCAAAATTTTTTAAGTAAAGAAATACAATTAAATTTTGAAAATTATTCAAATAAATTAGATTCTATTAATGTAGAACAAAAAAAATTTGTTGAAAACATAGAAAAAAATATAGAAAATATAAAAGAGGTTATAACTAGTAAACTACAAAAATCTTTGAATTATCATTTAGAAAAATCGTTTGAAGTTATTGGTAATCAGTTAATATTCTTACAAAAAGGATTAGGAGAAATGAAAATTTTAGTAAAAGATGTAAGTTCTTTAAAAAGAACATTAAATAATGTAAAAATATGTGGTAGTTTCAGTGAAATGCAATTATCTATGTTATTGGAACAAATTTTATCTCCAGATCAATATGATTCTAATGTTATAACAAAATCTAATACTAATTATGTAGTAGAATTTGCAATTAAACTTCCTGGATTTGGAAATGGAAGTATATGGCTTCCAATTGATGTTAAATTTCCAAAGGAAACTTATGAAAAAGTTCAATTAGCTTATCGAAATGGAGATAAAAAAAGCATTAATATTGCTACAAAAAATATGGAATCTGTTTTAAAAAAAATGTCTAAAGATATTCAACATAAATATATTGATCCTCCAAATACTACTGATTTTGCAATTTTATTTTTACCATTTGAAGGTATATATGCAGAAGTGATAAAAAATTCAAAACTTTTGGAAGAATTATTAAGAAAATATAACACAGTTGTAAGTGGGCCTTCTACACTAGCTGCAATTTTAAATAGCCTTCAAATAGGATTTAGAACTCTTGCTATACAAAAAAGGACTTCTGAAGTTTGGAAAATATTAGAATCTGTAAAACAAGAATTTTCAAAATTTGGAATACTACTTCATCAAGTACAGGATAAATTACAAGGAGCCTCAAAAGATATAGACAAATTACTTGGTGTTAAAACTAATTTAATAGAAAAAAAATTAAAAAATATAGATCAATAAAAAACAACGGAGAGAAAGGGATTCGAACCCTTGACACCTTAATATATATGTGAACACGCTTTCCAGGCGTGCGCCTTAAACCACTCGGCCATCTCTCCTTTTAATAAAAGATAAATACTTAAAATTAAGTATGGCTGTAAGCCGGATTCTGTTCATCTACATCTATATAAAAAAATAGAATTGCTTATTATTTATCTTGAATTTAAGTTACCTAAAATTTCTATCTGTCTACCCCCCGAATTTAACTGAGCAAGTTTTCGGTATATTTGACATTTCACCACATAGAGTTTACATGATTTCACTACAGCTATTTTTTTATTATTAATACTGTACTTTCTTTCTGTTGCACTATTCCTCATCTTTCGATGGATGGGTGTTACCCACTATGTTGCTCTTACGGTGTCCGGACTTTCCTCATTTTTTTATGATATTAAAAAAAACGCAATAAGCCACCATACTTAAAAATAAAATTATAAATTTACATTATAATATATATTTTTTATTTCGTCATTTTTATTAAGATCCTTAATTAAAGATAATATTTTTTGTTTTTTATCATTTGAAATATATTTTTTTTGTTTTGGTATTCTTTTTAATATACTTTTATATTTAATTTTTAATTTTTCTAGATTTTGTTTAATACATCCAAAATATTTAAAATCTATAATAATATGAATTTCTTTTTCTTTTTCTATAATATCTTCAGCTCCAACATCTATTAATTTAAGTTCTAAATCTTCTAATGAAATATTAATAATATCTTTTTTTTTTACGAAAAAAAATAATTTTTTTATAAAAAAATGAAGTAGTTCTCCATTATTACATAATAATCCTCCATTTTTGTTAAAAATAGTTTTTATAATAGATAAAGTTCTAATATTATTATCTGTTATACATTCTATAATTATGCTAATTCCATAAATTTTTCCTTCTATATTTATATTCTTGTAATTATTTGTTTTAGAATTTAAAATTTTTTGTATTGCTTTTTTTATAGTATTTTTTGGTATATTTAATGATTTTGCGTTTATAATAGCATTTTTAAGTCTATAATTATTAATTCCCCATTTTTTAACTATTGAAATAATTTCATTAATTGCTTTAGAAAATTTTTTAGATTTTTTAATATCTTGATTAGATTTTCTGTGTTGTATGTTAGCCCATTTGCTATGTCCTGACATAATAGAAATACTTGATTTTTTTAAGATTATAATATTTTTTAATATATTTGGATAAATTTTTTTATAACAATATTTTGAATATTGATTATTAAATATCTAAAATAATTTAGATAAAAAAATACTTTATGTCAAGAATTTGTGAATTAACAGGAAAAAAATCTATGGTGGGAAATAAAGTTTCTCATGCAAATAATAAAAAAAAACGTCGTTTTAATATCAATTTATGTAAAAAACGTTTTTTTTTAATAAGAAAAAAAAAATGGATTACTTTAAAAATTTGTGTATCTACTATAAGAATAATTGATAAAATAGGTATAGAAAATGCACTAATTAGATTTAATTATAATTATAATAAAAAGAAAAAAATATATGAGCAAAAAAGGAAATAGAATACAAGTAATTTTAGAATGTACTGAGCAAAAAAAATTTGGAATGTCTGGTATATCTAGATATATAACAACTAAAAACAAAAAAAATACTCCAAATAGAATTGAATTAAAAAAATTTAATCCTATACTTAGAAAGTATACTGTACACAAAGAAATTAAATAATTTATTAAAAAAAATGTCCATTAAAAAAAATATTATTGAAAATAAAGATAAAAACAAAATGATTTTAGCTGTAAAATTAGTGAAATCTAAAAATAAAACAAATGTATTTACATTTGTAAATAAAATGATAAAAGAAAAAGATATATATGTCTTTTTTGACAATAAAAAAGCGAATAAAAAATAAAATATTTGCTAATGTTTAATAATTCTTTTTTATCTAAAATAAAAAATTTTTTTTCTAACAAAGAAAAAAAAATAGTTGAATTAAGTGATATAGATCATTTAGAAAAAATACTTTTATCTGCTGATATAGGAACAGATCTTACTGTAAAGATATTGAAGAATTTAGAATATAAAATTTTAGGTAAAAAAATAAAAATAAATGATTTAAATGGATTATTAAAAAATGAGATAATAAACTTTTTTACAGAAAAAAAATATTCTATAGAAAAAAAAATAACAAATTGTAATAATCCATATGTTTGTACTATAGTTGGAGTAAATGGTGTTGGAAAAACAACTACTGTAGGAAAATTAGCTTTTTTACTTAAAAAAAAGGGATTTAATCCAATTATAGGAGCATCAGATACGTTTCGTGAATGTGCTATAGATCAGTTGGAAATATGGGCTAATAGAGCTAAAGTTCCATTAGTAAAACAAAAAATTAATTCAGATCCTGCTTCTGTGGCTTATGATACTATACAATCTGCCAAATCTAAAAATAAAGATGTTGTAATTATTGATACAGCAGGAAGATTACATAACAGAACAAACCTTATGAAAGAATTATCAAAAATTAATAGGGTTATGAAAAAAATTATTCCTGAAGCACCTCATGAGACTATGTTAGTTTTAGATGCTACTAATGGACAAAATTCATTTGATCAAACAAAAAAATTTATATCATTTGTTCATGTTTCTTGTATGATTTTAACAAAGTTGGATGGAACAGCAAAAGGAGGCTTTGTTATAAATATTATGAATAAATTTAAAATACCAATTCAATATGTAGGTATAGGAGAAAAGATAGATGATTTTAAGGAATTTAATGAACAAAAGTTTATTAATGATTTTTTTTCAAAATAATAAAATAATTTTTATTTTCTTATGAATAATAATATGAATAATAAAATTAGTGTTAATTCAGACAATATTTTTCCTATTATAAAAAAATTTCTTTATTCAAACAAAGAAATTTTTTTACGTGAGTTAATTTCTAATGCTACTGATGCTATATCTAAATTAAAAACAATTTCTAGATTAAATAATCTGAATATAAATAATGACTTTAAAATTAAAGTTATAATAAATGAAAAAAATAAGTCTATTCATATTATTGATAATGGTATTGGAATGAATGAAAAAGAAATAAATAAGTATATCAATCAAATAGCTTTTTCTGGAGCAGAAGAATTTATTAAAAAATATAGTAAAGATTCTTCTTCTATAATTGGAAATTTTGGATTGGGATTTTATTCTTCTTTTATGGTATCAAATAAAGTAACTATATTAACTCAATCTTATAATGATATATATCCATCAATATTATGGACTTGTGATGGATCTACAACATTTTTCATAAAAGAAATAGAAAAGAAAAATAGAGGAACTGAAGTTATTTTATATATAGATGATAATAATAAAGAATATTTAGAATATAGTAATATTTTAAAATTATTACAAAAATATTGTAAGTTTATGCCGTTTCCAATTTATATTTCATTATTTAACAATGAAAATAATAAAGAAACTATTGTTAATAATGTTTTTCCTATATGGAAAAATAATCCTTCTAAATTAAAAAATGAAGATTATATAAAATTTCATCATGAATTATATACAAATCAATTAGATGATCCATTGTTTTGGATACATCTTAATATAGATCATCCATTTAATTTAAATGGTATACTTTTTTTTCCAAAAATAGATAAACAAATTGATATACAAAGAGAAAAAATACATTTATATCAAAATAGAGTTTTTATTACAGATGAATTACAAGGTATTGTTCCTGATTTTTTAAGTTTATTAAGAGGAGTTATAGATTCACCAGATATTCCTCTTAATGTATCACGATCTCATTTACAAAATGATAATTCTGTAAAAAATATATCTAAATATATAATAAGAAAAGTATCAGATAAACTAAACTTATTATTCAATAATAATAGGAAAAATTTTCAAAAAAAATGGGAACATATAAAAATTGTAATAGAATATGGAATTATAAGTGATAATAATTTTTTTGATAAAGCTATTAAATTCTTTTTATTTACTACTATTGATGATGATTATTATACTATAGAAGAATTTAAAAATTTAATAAAAGAAAAACAAATAAATAAAGAAGGAAAAATTGTATTTCTTTATTCTTCAGATAAAAATTCACAATTCAGTGCAATTGAAGATTCAAAGGCTAGAGATTATAAGATATTATTATTAAATAGTCCATTATCAATACATATAATACAAAAATTTGAATCATTTTATAATGATATTTGTTTTGTTAGAGTAGATTCAGATCATATTGATAAATTAATAAAAAGAAATATTAATGAAAAACAAGAAGAAAAACTATCTGAAATAGATAAAAATAAAATAAAAAATTATATAATTAATAATGATTTAATAAAAAAATATGGATTTTCTATAGAATTAGAATATTTATCTGAAAATGATCGTCCTTTTACAATAATTATTCCAGAATTCTTAAGAAGAATTCAAGATATGAATTCATTAGGTAATACTTTATCTAATAAAGAAATAAACAAATATCAACTAATTATTAATACATGTAATCCATTAATAAAAAAAATATTACAAATAAATTCTGAAGAAAAAAGGGTAGAGGTTATACAGGATATGTTAAATTTAACTCTTTTATCTAAAAATATGTTACATGGCAAAGAATTAAGTGAATTTATATCAAAAAAATTTAAAGAATTATAAATAATAATATATAAAAAATTTTTATAATTTTTTATTTTTATTAAATTTTCTTAATTTTACTTCTGTAAATATTTTTTTAGTGTATAGAGGAAATTCTGAATTTTGTATCCAGTTGTAATAACCAGGATCTTTTTCAAAGATATCTATAACTTTTTCTCCTTTATATTTACCAAAATTAAAAATTTCATTTTTATTGTCATCTATCTTAATAAATCCAGCTAAATCTGCTATGTTTTTTTGATAAGAAAATTGATTTAAACTTTTTACATCTTTTTTTAAATTTTTGTATTTATCTAATTGTGATAATAATACCTCATAAGTAGCAATTACGTCAGCTTTAGAACTATGAGCTTTTATAAGCTCTTTATTGCAATAATATTTATAAGCAGCAGATAAAGTTCTAGGTTCCATTTTATGAAAAATTACTTGAACATCTATAGTTTTATATTTTTTTATATCAAAAGATATTCCTGCACGAAGCATTTCTTCGGCTAAAATAGGAATATCAAATCTATTTGAATTGTATCCAGCTAAATCACTATTTTCAATCATTCTAAATATAAATAAAGCTATATCTTTAAATATAGGTTTTCCTATTACATCTTCGTCTTTAATTCCATGAATAGCTGTTGATTGAGAAGGTATTGGCATTTCTGGGTAAATTAACCATGTTTTATCCTCTTTATTTCCATTAGGAAATATTTTTAATATAGATATTTCTATAATTCTATCTTTACCTATATTTATTCCTGTTGCTTCTATATCAAAGAAACAAATAGGACGATGAAGTATTAATTTCATAATGTTTTGTGTTTTTATTCTATAGATCTTTGCATTTAAATAAATAGATTCTACTATATAAAAAATAATAATAAGTGGTATAGCTACTACATGTAAAGTTAGTAAAAGAAATAAACTAATCAATAAAAAAATATAACGATATTTATTTTTTTTCCAAGAATATCCATTAAAGTTAAATGAAATCATTGGAATTTTAGAATTTAAAAAATAACAAGATAAAAATATTAAAAACAATAAGGTTATAGGAGAATATATAATTTTTTTAAAAAAAAATGAAATATTATTTATAATAATAGATAAAGAAGAGAAAAATAATGTATTAACGGGTGTAGTTAGTCCATAAACTTTTTTATTATTTTTTCTAATATTAAATCTAGCTAAACGCCATGCAGAAAATACAGAAATAAAAAAAGCAGACCACTCAATATGAAAACTAGTAAAACTAGTTAATATAGTCTTTTTTAATAATATAAAAACCGTAATAGAAGGAACAACTCCAAATGATATTATATCTGATAAAGAATCTAATTCTTTCCCAAAATTATTATTATTAATATTAATTTTTCTAGATATAATTCCATCTAAATAATCAAATATAATTGATAAAATACTGAATATAATAGAAAGATTAAAGTTTTCTGATTGTAATGTTATTATTGATATACATCCAGAAAATAAATTTAATGATGTTAATATGTTTGGTATTATTTTAATATTAAAATACATTTAATTCAATTATAATTTATATTATTATGATTAAATTATTTTACGAAATATCCAATTTTAGAATTAAAAATAAATATTTAATATTTAAAAACATATTTTTATTATTGAGAAATGAAAATAAATATGTTGGTAATATAAATTATATATTTTGTAATGATAATTATTTATCAATAATAAACTATAAATTTTTAAAAAAAAACTATTATACAGATGTAATAGCTTTTAATTATTCTTTTAAAGAATATATATCTGGTGATATATTTATAAGTATTGATAGAGTATTAGAAAATTCTAAAATATGGAATCAATTTTTTTTAATTGAATTAAAACGTATTATGATTCATGCAATTTTACATTTTTTAGGTTATGATGATAAAAATAAAAAAGATAGAATAATAATGAAAAAAAAAGAAGATTTTTATATAAATTTATTCCAATATTAAATATAAACTATGTTCTCAAATTCATATGATGTTATTATAGTTGGAGGAGGTCATGCTGGATGTGAAGCAGCTATTTCTTCTGCAAGAATAGGAGGAAAAATATTACTTATAACAAGTAATATTCAAACAATTGGACAAATGTCATGTAATCCTGCTATGGGGGGAATAGCAAAAGGTCAAATGATAAGAGAGATAGATGCATTAGGTGGATATTCTGGCTATGTTACTGATTATAGTACAGTTCAATTTAGAATGCTAAATAAATCTAAGGGACCAGCAATGTGGAGTCCTAGAGCCCAATGTGATAGAAGATTATTTTCTATGTTTTGGAGGATTTTATTAGAAAAAAATGAAAAAATAAATTTATATCAAGATACAGTTAAATCATTAATTATAAAAAATTATAAAGTAATAGGAGTAAAAACTTGTCTTGGAATAATAATAAAAGCAAAATCTGTAATATTGACAACTGGAACATTTTTAAATGGAACTATATACATTGGAAATAAAAAAATTAGTGGAGGAAGAATAGCAGAAAAAGAAGTTAAGGGGATTACAAAACAATTAAGTAAAAATTTTAAATTAAAATATGGAAGAATGAAAACTGGAACATCTCCAAGAATAGATGGAAGATTTTTGAATTATAATATTATGGATATTCAAAATGGAGATAAAAATCCAGAATGTTTTTCTTTTTTTCATAGAATAAAAAAAAAATATAATAATAAACAACTTAAGTGTTATATTACATATACTAATGATATAGTCCATAATTTAATTATGGATAATTTAGATCATTCTCCAATTTTTAATAAATCTATAAAAGGATCAAGTCCAAGATATTGCCCTTCTATAGAAGAAAAGATTATTCGTTTTTCAGAAAAAAAAAGTCACCCTATTTTTATTGAACCAGAAGGATGGGATACTAAAGAAATGTATATAAATGGTTTTTCTACATCATTTTCAGAAAAAATACAATTCAAAATTTTAAAAGAAATACCAGGATTTGAAAAAGTAAAAATGATTAGACCAGGATATGCTATTGAATATGATTTTTTTTATCCAGAACAATTAAAACATACTTTAGAATCTAAAATTATAGAAAATCTTTTTTTAGCTGGACAAATAAATGGAACTACAGGATATGAAGAAGCAGCTGCACAAGGAATTATAGCTGGAATTAATTCATGTTTAAAAATATTTAAAAAAAATCCAGTTATTTTAAAAAGAAATGAAGCATATATAGGAGTATTAATAGATGATTTAGTAACAAAAGGGACAAAAGAACCATATCGTATGTTTACTTCTAGATCTGAATATAGAATGTTGTTAAGACAAGATAATGCAGATGAAAGATTGACTCATATTGGATATAAAATTGGATTAATTTCAAAAAAATATATGAGTATGGTGGAAAATAAAAAATTTAATATAAATAAATGTATAAATTTTTTTAAAAAAAATTCTTTAAAGCCTGAATATATAAATCCTATATTAATTAAAAAAAATTCTTCTGTGATTAACTCTTGTAAAAAAATTGATAATATTTTATTACGTTCTGAAATTAACATAGAAGATATTAAAAATATTAATTTTATAAAAAAATGGATAGAAAAAAATAAATTAAATAAAAAAATATTAGAACAAGTTTCAATACAAATCAAATATAAGGGATATATTGATATAGAAAAAAACAATGCAAAAAAATTATTAAAATTAGAAAATATCAAAATTCCAAATAATTTTAACTATTTTAATATTAAATCTCTTTCTTTAGAAGCTAAAGAAAAACTTAAATATTATAATCCAATATCATTAGCTCATGCATCAAGAATTAGTGGAATATCTCCTTCCGATTTAAATGTTCTTTTAATTCATATTAAATCATAAAAAATATTCAACCTTATAAATATTTTTTAATAAAAATATTTATAATATAACTTATAATCCAATATATACTAAATAAAGATAAAAATAAAATAGACCAGAATCCAGATATTAATATTAATAAAAATACAAAAAATCCTACAAATTTAATTATCATAGATATATATGTATAGTATAATAACAATATAAATATATCATATTTAACATTATTTAACAAATCAATAATTATGAATAAAAAAAGAAAATCATATAGAATAGAAAAAGATATTTTAGGTAAAGTTAAAATTCCAATAAATAAATATTGGGGTGCACAAACAGAAAGATCAAAAATAAATTTTAAAATAGGACAAAATGGATCCATGCCAATAGAAATCATTTATGCTATTAGTATTATAAAAAAAGCAGCTGCTATATCAAATTTTGAATTGGGAATATTATCTGAATATAAAAAAAACTTAATAGTAAAAGTTTGTGATGAAATTATAGATAGAAAATTGGATGATCAATTTCCATTAGTTATATGGCAAACTGGATCTGGAACACATACTAATATGAATATAAACGAAGTTATTTCTAATAGATCTCATGTAATTATGGGAAATAAATTAGAATCAGAAATTAATCGTTTTATTCACCCTAATGATGATGTTAACATGTCACAATCATCTAATGATGTTTTTTCTACT
Source organism: Blattabacterium cuenoti (assembly GCF_014252315.1). GTDB lineage: Bacteria > Bacteroidota > Bacteroidia > Flavobacteriales > Blattabacteriaceae > Blattabacterium > Blattabacterium cuenoti_AI. The sequence goes on along the minus strand of NZ_CP059216.1, from coordinate 100,111 downwards.
TCTATGCATATAGCAGCTTATACTATGCTAAAAAATTTTACTATTCCATCTATTGAAAACTTAAAAAGTTGTTTAGAACAAAAATCTTATTTATTTAAAAATATTGTAAAAATAGGAAGAACTCATCTTATGGATGCAGTTCCAATAACTTTAGGTCAAGAATTTTCAGGATATGCATCACAAATTAAAAAAGGATTATATTCTTTAAAAAATACTTTAAATCATCTTTCTGAATTACCAATAGGAGGAACAGCTGTTGGAACTGGACTAAATGCTCCTAAAGGATATGATATAAAAGTTATTAATTATATAAAAAAAATTACAAATATTCCTTTTAAAATATCAGAAAATAAATTTGAATCAATAGCTAACCATGATTCTATTGTAGAAACTCATTCATCTATTAAACAATTGGCTATTTCTTTAATAAAAATATCGAATGATATTCGTTTTTTATCATCTGGACCAAGATCTGGAATTGGAGAAATTTTTATTCCTGAAAATGAACCAGGATCTTCTATTATGCCTGGAAAAATAAATCCTACTCAATGTGAATCAATAATTATGGTTTGTATGAATATCATAGGAAATGATGTCTCTATATCTATAGCTGGATCATCAGGAAATTATGAATTAAATGTATGTAAACCTTTAATAATATCTAAATTATTAGAGTCTTCTAGATTATTATCAGAATCTTGTCATTCTTTTAACATTAATTGTATAAATGGAATAAAACCTAATCATCATAGAATTAAAGAATTGTTAAATAATTCTTTAATGTTAGTTACAGCTCTTAATACTCATATAGGATATGAAAAATCAGCAAAAATAGCTAGATGTGCTTATATTAATAATTCAACTTTGAAAGAAGAATCTATTAGATTAGGATATTTAACAAATGATGAATTTGATAAAATAGTAAATCCATCTAAAATGGTTTAATTAAAAAATAAATTTTTTACATTTTTATTAATAATATTAATAATTTTTTTTTCTGATAATGAATAAATATCTGATATTTTTTTTAGTATAATTCTTATATTTGATGGTTCATTTCTTTTTCCTCTGATAGGATGTGGAGAAAGATATGGAGAATCTGTTTCTAATACTATATTTTCTATACTAATTTTTTTTAGAAAATTCTTAATATGGTTATTTTTAAAAGTAATCAACCCTCCTATTCCCAATTTCATTCCAATATCAATAATTTTTTTAGCTTGATTAAAATTTCCGGAAAAACAATGAAAAACTCCTTTTATTGATGAATTATTTTTTTTTAAAAACTTAAAAACATAATCAAAAGCATTTCTACAGTGTATTACTATTGGAAGTTTTTTTTCCTTAGCAAAATTTATTTGTCTTTTAAATGCATATTCTTGTTCAAAAAGAAATTTCTTATTATTAGAATATAAATCTATACCTATTTCTCCTATTGATATAAATGAATAATTTTCCAACCATTTTTCTATTTTAATCAATTCTTTATTTAATAAATTTGGAAAAACATAATTTGGATGTAATCCAACCATTGGATAACATATGTTGGGATATTTATTTTTTAATTTAATAATATTTTGTACAGTTGAATTATTTACAGAAGGTATTAAAATTTTAGTTATTCCTTCTTTTATAGATCTATTAATTACGTTATCTATATCATTATTAAAATCTTTCATATATAAATGAGCATGAGTATCGGTTATATTCATAATATATATTTAATTTTAATGTTAAATTAAACAAAATTTTTTACGTATTATTTGATATGAAAGCTTATTTATTTTCTGGACAAGGAAGTCAATATCCAGGAATGGGAAAAAAATTATATGAAAAAAATGATTTAGCAAAAAAAATTTTTCATAAAGCTAATGATATTCTTGGATTTTATATAACATCAATTATGTTTGAAGGATCTAAAGAAGATTTAAAGAAAACAAAAAATGCACAATTATCTATATATATTTATTCAATAATAGAAACAATGATCTATAAATTTGAACCAGATATGGTGGCAGGAAATTCTTTAGGAGAATTATCAGCTTTAACATCTGCTAATGTTTTATCTTTTGAAGACGGATTAAAATTAGTATATGAAAGAGCAAATATAATGCAAAAAATTTGTGAAACTATTCCAGGAAAAATGATGGTTATTTTTGGATTAAATCATAAAATTATAGAACATATTTGTAAAAAAGATAATGGAATCGTTGTAGTATCTAATTATAATTCCCCTAATCAATTAGTTATTTCTGGAGAATCTCTTTCTGTTAAAAGAGTATGTTCTATTTTAAGTAGAATAGGAGCAAAAAAAATAATTTGCCTTCCTGTTCATGGAGCGTTTCATTCTCCAATCATGAAATTGGCTAAAAAAGATTTTGAAATTATTGTTAATAAAATTGATTTTAAAAAACCAAAATTTCCTATTTATCAAAATGTTAATGGATTACCAGTATCAAATCCTAATGAAATAAAAAAAAATATTATTAAACAGATTTTTTCTCCAGTAAAATGGATGCATTCTATAAGAAGTATGATTATTAACGGAGCAAATTCTTTTATAGAAATAGGACCAGGAAAAATATTAAAAAATATGGCAGAAAAATATATAAAAAATTTTAAAAAAAAAATGTAAAATGTAAATATTAATTAATAATGCATTATAAAAAAAGTTTTTTTTATAGTCATGGAAAATTATTATTAACTGGAGAATATGTAATTTTATTTGGAGCTCTGGGAGTAGCTTTACCTACTGTAAAAGGACAATTGTTAACTGTTATTGAAAATAAAGATACTTCTTCTATATTACATTGGAAAAGTTATGATAAAAATCATAATATTTGGTTTGAAGCAATTTTTCGATTACCTTATTTAGAAATTTTTTATAACACAGAAAAAAATATTGCTATTAGATTAAGAAATTTGTTATTAAAATCTAAAAAAATTAAGAAAAAATTTTTAAAAGAATCATTAAGCATATATGTTAATACATATTTACAATTTTCTATAGATTGGGGATTAGGAAGTAGTTCTACTTTAATAAATAATATAGCTAAATGGGCTAATATAAATCCATTTGAATTATTAGATAATGAAAATTTTCCAGGAAGTGGTTATGACATAGCATGTGTATCAATATCAAAACCAATTATTTATAAATATTATGATACAATGCCTTTTTATATTCCTATAAATTTTAATCCTCCATTTAAAAATAAATTATTTTTTTTACATCTAAATAAAAAACAAAATACAACTAAATGTATAAATTTATTTCGTTATAATAATATACCTAATAAAAAAATTATAGAATCTATATCTTTTATAACCTGGAAAGTTTTATTTTGTAAAAAATTAAATGAATTTGAAGAATTATTATTGAATCATGAAAAAATTATATCAAAAATACTTAATTTACCTACTATTAAAGAAATATATTTTCCGGATTATTTAGGATTAGTTAAAAGTTTAGGAGCATGGGGAGGCGATTTTGTGTTAATTAGTTTTAGAAAAGGCATGAAAAAATATTTTTCTAAAAAAGGATTTAATACTATTATATCATTTGATAAAATGATTTTTTAATTATAATTTAATTTTTTAAACAAAAAAATTGAAATATTATTATGTGTAGTATTGTTAATTTTGATATCAATGGATATTGTTACAAGCTTCCATTAATTAATGGAACTTTTGATAAAGCTATTGATATTTCTCAATTAAGAGAAAATACTAGACTTATTACTTTTGATCCAGGATTAAAAAATACAGGAATAACAAAAAGTTCTATTAGTTTTATAAATGGAGAAAAAGGAGAACTTTTATATAGAGGATATCCTATTGATCAAGTAATTAGAAAATGTTCATTTATAGAAGCAAGTTATCTTATATTAAATGGAGAACTTCCTAATAAAGATCAATTAAAATTATTTTCTAAAAATATATATGATTTATATTTTATAGAAGATAAAATTTATAAAATATTGGATAATATACCAAAATATTATCATCCAATGGGAATGTTATCTTCTATAGTAAATATTTTATTTGCATTTATGAATAATGTTTTATCATCAAATAATGAAAATTTATATTATCATCTTTTAGCAAAGTTTCCTATATTAATTGCATCAATTTATAGAAAAAAATTAGGATTATCTATTTGTAATTATGATTATGATTATAATAAAAAATTATATTATACTCATAATTTATTAAATATGTTTTTTTCTTCGTCTGATAAATTTTGTAATAAAAAATCTATTATAACAAATGCATTAGATAAATTATTGATTTTACATATTGATCATGAACAAAATTGTTCAACTACTACTGTACGATTATTAGGATCTGCTCATTCAAATTTACTATCAGCTATATCTGCTGGAATTAATGCTCTTTGGGGAAGACTTCATGGAGGAGCTAATCAAGCTGTAATTGAAATGTTAGAATTTATTTTGAAGGATGGTGGAAATATATATAAATGGATAAATAAAGCTAAAGATAAAAAAAATCCATTTCGTTTAATGGGATTTGGACATAGAATATATAAAAATTTTGATCCTAGAGCAAAAATAGCAAAAAATGTAGCAGAAGATTTAATTAAAGAATTAAATATATCTAATAATCCAATATTAGAAATAGCAAAAGAATTAGAAAATAATGCATTGAAAGATTCATATTTTTTAGAAAAAAAACTTTATCCAAATATTGATTTTTATTCCGGTATTATTTATAAAATAATAGGAATTCCTAAAGATATGTATACAGTTATGTTTGCTTTAGGAAGACTTCCAGGATGGATGGCTCATTGGAAAGAAATGAAAAAAAATATGGATCCAATAGGAAGGCCTAGACAAATTTATATAGGATATAAGAAAAGAAATATTAACTAATAAATTAGTAAATATTTTTATATGTATGTGGACGAAGGGATTCGAACCCTTATGCTATTTTTTAATTAAGCATCAGATCCTAATTCTGATGTGTCTACCAATTTCACCACGCCCACTGAAAAAAAATAAGTATTTAATATATTTTTTATATAAATATAAAAAAGTAAATTTTTTTTTGTGAAAATGAAAAAAAGTATTTACATAAATAAAAGTATAAGGAATAAATTTAGAAATAGGAAGTTATTATTTATTTTATATTAAATTAAAAAAATTATTTCTTTTTTTTGTGTCTATTTTTTCTATTTCTTTTTTTTCTTTTATGAGTAGCTATTTTACGTCTTTTTCTTTTTTTCCCGTTTGGCATAAATTATATTTTATTATTTATTCCTATTTTTTTTTATAGGAACATTTTTTTTTACTGATTCAGTAAAAGATTTTGATGGTTTAAATGCTGGAATGTTATGCGCAGGTATTACAATAGATATATCTTTAGATATATGACGTCCAAGTTTTTTTGCTCTGTATTTTATAATAAAGGAACCAAATCCTCTCAAATAAACATTCTCACCTGACGTAAGACTTTTTTTTATTTTATCCATAAATGTTTCTATAACTTTTTGTGCATCAATTCTTTCAGATCCAGTTTCTGATATGATTTCTGTTATTATATCTGCTTTTGTCATGTTAAATCATTGTATCAAATAACAAAATTCCTTTGTATATATGATATTAAAAAAAATACATTTTATAAATATACCAATTTTTTTATAAAATTGTTATTAAAACTTATTTGATATAAATTTTTATAATAAAAAACAAATTTATAAAATTAAATATCTATAATAATATTAAATATTATTTTATTCAGATAAATAAAATTTTTTTTATATAAACTAAATAGTTTAGTATTTTCTACTATATATATCAATATCATTCTATCTATACTAGAATATAAACTATCTATAATCTATACTATTATCTATACTAGAATATAAAAAAAAATATATTATAATAAATTATAATATTATATTTAAAAATAACATTAATTATTTTATTAATTATATGCTAAAAACCTATTGTACATTTATTAGAGGACAAAAAAATAATTTAATTTTAATAAATTAGACTATAAAAATATATAACTCTTGGAAAAAGGATCTTCTACGAATATTTTTTTCTTGGAAAAAACTTTGTATCTAATTTTTCATATATTATTGACTATTATATTATTATTATTTTCTTCTTTAATTTCTGGTTCAGAAACATCTTTTTTTAGTCTTGATAAAAATATTATTAATAAAGAAAATAAAAAAAAATCTGTAGAAAAAAACATTTTATTAAAAATAATTAAAAATAAAAAGAAATTATTAGCAACAATATTAATTTCAAATAACTTTTCTAATATTGGAATTGTAATAATTACTTCCTATTTAATAAGAAAATTTATTAAAACAAAATATTTTGTTATATGTAAAATGTTTATTGTTTCAATTAATTTTTTAATAGAAGTAATATTTTTAACTTTTGTATTACTTTTATTTGGAGAAATAATTCCAAAAATATATGCTAGTAGAAATAGTTTCCGTTTTTCTATTTTTATGTCTAAACCAATAGAATTTCTTAGTAAAATACTTGATCCAATTAATAAAATAATGATTTTTATATCAGAATTTATTGAAAATAAAATAACTAAAAAAATAAATTATATATCTGTTGATCAATTATCAAAAGCTTTAAAAATAACTTTAAATCAAAAAAATATAAAAGAACGTCAATTTCTACAAAAAATTGTTGATTTCGGTAGTATAGAAATACATCAGATTATGACTCCAAGAATAGATATGTTTGCTTTAAATAAAAAAACAAGTTTTTCTAAACTATTAAAATTAATTCAAAATAAAAGATATTCTAGAGTTCCTATATATAAAAATAGTATTGATAATATAGAAGGTGTTCTTTTTACTAAAGATCTTTTACCATTTATATATTATGATAATTACAAATGGAATAAATTAATTCATAATCCTTTTTTTGTTCCAGAAAAAAAGAAAATAGATGATTTATTAAGCGATTTTAAAGTTAAAAAATTACATCTTGCTATTGTAGTAGATGAATATGGAGGAACTTGTGGATTAGTTACACTTGAAGATGTTGTTGAAGAAATAGTAGGAGATATTATTGATGAATTTGATAAAGAAAATTCAACTTATTCAAAAATAAACGTAAACAATTATTTTTTTGATGGAAAAACATCTTTAATTAATTTTTATCGTATTATGAATGTAAAAGAAGAAATTTTTTTTGAAAAAAATAAAGGAGATGCAGATACTTTAGGTGGATTTATAATGGAAATAAATAAAGATTTTCCTAAGTTAAAACAAAAAATAAATTTTTTAAATTATTCATTTATTATAAAAAGTATTAATGATAAAAGAATAAAAACTATAGAAGTTATAAGAAATAAATTATGTGAAATTAATTCAAAAGAATTATAAATAATAATATAAATTTTAATATTTTTTATGATAATAACAAAATCAAAAAAAACATATTTATTATTAATACTATTTATAATAGTTATAATTACATTTTTTTCTATAAAATTTTTTAAAGATTTATCTGATAAATCAATAAACGAATTAAATTATGCACAACAATTTTTATATAAAGGAATGATTGAAAAAGCTTTAAATGAAAAAAATATTAGAAAAGATTATTTAGGATTATCAAATATATCATATAAATATCCATTTACTAATGCTGGAAATATAGCTAATTTTTACGCAGGAATTTGTTATTATGATTTATACAATTATGAAAAATGTATAGATATGATGAAAAAATTTCATTCAAAAGATGAAATTATGTCTTCTATAAAATATGGAATTATTGGTGATGCATATTTACAAATGAATGATAAAAAAAAAGCTATAAATAATTATATTATAGCTTCTACTATAAAAATTAATGAGATAAATACTCCTTTATATTATTATAAAGCTGCTTTATTATATCTTTGTGACAACAAATATAAAGAATCAAAATATTATTTAAAAGAAATAGAAAATAAATATCCTTCTTTTATATATATAGATGACGTAGAAAAATATATATCTTTTATTGAAAATAAAATTTTAACATGAAAATAAATTCTAATTATTTATTAGATAAAAATGATATAAAAAGTAAAAATATAAAGATAGCAATTGTTGTATCTTTATGGAATAAATTAATTACTAATAGATTATATAAAGGAGCTTATTATACTTTAATTAATTTTGGAATTAAAAAAGATTTTATAAAAACATGGAAAGTTCCTGGTAGTTACGAATTAATTTTTTCTTCTAAAGAAATAGCTCGTCTTTATATTTTTGATTCTATAATTGTAATAGGATCTCTAATTAAAGGAGAGACTTTTCATTTTAAATATTTATGTCAATCAATATCACAAGGAATAAAAGATATAAATATTAAATATAATATTCCTATTATATTTTGTGTTTTAACAGATAAAAATAAACAACAATCTATTGATAGATCTGGTGGAAAAGTTGGAAACAAAGGAATAGAATGTGCAAAAGCTGCAATATATATGTCTTTATTTAAAAGATCTATTACAGAATGGAAAATGTAATTAAAATTTTACCTAAATATATAATTAATCAAATAGCAGCAGGAGAAACAATACAAAGACCTTCTTCTGTTTTAAGAGAACTTTTAGAAAATTCAATAGATGCTAATGCAAAAAAAATTGATATTTTCATTAATAATTCCGGAAAAAATCTAATTCAATTAGTAGATGATGGTGATGGTATGAGTGTTAATGATGCTAAAATAAGTATAAAAAGATATGCAACTTCTAAAATAAAATCAGTAAGTGATTTACAAAAAATAGATACAAAAGGATTTAGAGGTGAAGCTTTATTTTCTATATCTTTAGTTTCTCAATTGGAAATACAAACTAAAGATAAATATAGTGAATTAGGAATTTATCTTCTTGTAGAAGATGGAAAAATAAAAAAAGAAATTCCAATAGATATGATAAAAGGAACGAGAATTTCTGTAAAAAATATTTTTTACAATTTTCCTTCTAGAAAAATATTTTTAAAATCTTCTAAAATAGAATTCTCATATATAATTAATGAATTTTATAATATTGTATTGGCGCATAGAGATATTACATACCGTTTTTATCATAATGATAAAATTATTTTTATTTTTGATAAAAAAATAAATTCTTTAAAAAAAAGAATTTACGATATTTTTCAATTGAAAAAATATAAATTTAAATTTATTTCAATTAAAAAAGACAAATTTCTTATAGAAGGATTTATTAGTATTCCTAATAATAAAATAACAAAAAAAGGTAATCAATTAATATTAGTAAACAAAAGAAACGTAAAAAATAATTTTTTACATAAAAAAATTATAAATGCTTATAATGGAATTTTAAGAAATTTAAAAACAATTTCATATTTTATTTTTATTAATATAAATTCTAATTTAATCAATTGGAATATTCATCCATCAAAAAAAGAAGTTCAAATAGAAAATGAAAAATATATAGGATATATAATATATAATAGTATTAAAAATATTTTGTTTAATATTGATATAATAAATAACAAATATGTTAATAAAGGTATTTCTCACTATAAAGATTATGATGATATTATTAATTATTCAAATAATAATGTAGAAAATAAAGATAAGAACAAAATAATTAAATTAGAAAATTTATTAAAAAATTTAATAAATAAACAAGAATATAATAATTATAATAATATTATAAATGAAATTAATTGTGATAAATGGAAAAATATTTTTCAAGTAGATGAAAAATATATTATTGTTGTAAACAATATAGGAATATTATTAATAGATCAATATAGAGCATATAGAAATATATTATTAGAATATTTTTATAGTAAAAATATAAAAGAAAAAAAAATTATTCCTCCTATAAAAATAGGAATAATAAAAAAAAATTTTGTTTTTATAAAAAAAAATTTTAAAAAATTAGGATTTAATATAAATATTGAAAAAAATTTTATATACTTATATTCAATTCCAGATAAAATAAAAAAATGTATATCTATTAAAATTATTAAATATATATTATTAAAATATAAATTTTTAAAAAAAAAAGAAAATAATATTAATAATATAATTATAAATACTATATTTCATTTTTCATATATTAAAAAATATGGAATAAAATTATATCCATTTCAAATGAAACATTTAGTTATAGATCTTTTTTCTTGTAAAAATCCAAATACTTATTATTTAAATAAACCTACATTTATTATACTAAATAAAGATTTTTTCAAAAAATTTTTTTAATAGTGAACCTTTATACAAACTTTAATTCCTATTTTAATTCTGATGCTGTAAAACACATTTTAAGTGTAAACATACTAATGTATACAGCGATATTTGTATTTTCCCAATATAAAATAGAAGATATATTTTCTTTATATAATCCTTTAGATGAAAAATTTAAAATATTTCAGATTTTTACTCATATGTTTGTTCATTCTAAAAATATTTTTTTTCATATAATTTTTAATATGGTAGCATTACTTATGTTTGGATGTCAAATGGAAACATTATTAGGATTTAAAAAATTTATCATGTTATATTTTATTTCAGGATTATTTGCTGCATTGTTTCAAATATCATTTAATACTGGAGCAATATTCTATTTTATGAATTCTTCAGAATTTACAATAGTAAATAAAATATTATATTATTTAAATGAAGATCAAAGATTAAGTATTTATAATTTTATATATTCTCCTATTATGGGGGCTTCAGGAGCTATTAGTGGTGTATTAGGTGCTTTTGCTAAATTTTTTCCTGAACATAAAATATTTATATTACCATTTCCATTTCCAATTAAAGTTAGAAAGGCAATAATGATATTTATTTTTGGAAGTTTTTTATCATCAATTTTTAATTTTTCACCTGGAATAGCTCATTTTGCACATATTGGAGGAATTACTTCAGGATATTTAATTGGATATATTTTTAAAAATAAAAAAATATAATTTATTATATCATATAGAATATATGATACCAACGTATTTTCCAATCTATTATATTAATAGGATATTTTCTGTTCCAATCTATACTCATCCATACAAATAATGGTTTACCTACTATATGAGTTTCTGGAACTAACCCCCAAAAACGAGAATCATAAGAATTATGTCTATTATCTCCCATCATAAAATAATAATTATTATTTATTTTGATAAATGTTTTTAATTTAAACTTTATAAATTTTTTTTCATATGGAAAAATTTTTTTTATAAATAAATTATTATAATGATTTATTTCAATTAAATCTCCTTTTTTAGGAATATATAATGGACCAAAAAAATCTACATTCCATGATTTTCCATATTTTTTTAAAATTGAAAAATTATTTTCAATAACAATATTTTTTTTTATATAAATTATATTTTCAAATATATTTTTGATACGTTCTGCATTTTGTTCATTTAACATTATTTGATATAAATATTCATTATTATTATTTCCTAAATATTCTATATCTTCAATGTCCATATTGTTTTTTAAAAAATTTATATCTAATGGATTATATATAGTTTTAATTAGATAGGAATATTGTTTTTTTAATAAAAATTTTTCTTTTTTACCATTTATAAAAACATTTCCTTTTTTTATAAAAATTGTGTCTCCAGGAATTCCTACACATCTTTTTATATAATGATCTTTTTTATCTATTATATAATGATTATTATCCATAGGAAAATTAAAAACAACAATATCATTTCTTTTTATATTATTTATAAAAAAATTATAACGAAAATAAGGCCATTTTAATGGTAAATATGATTTTGTAATATTAAATAGAGTATTATGAAAAAATGGAATTGAAATTGGAGATATAGGAAATCTTAGTCCATAGTGAATTTTACTAACTAAAATAAAATCTCCTACTAATAAAGTTTTTTCCATAGATGATGTTGGGATAACAAATGGTTGAAATCCATAAGTATGTATTATAAATGATATAATTAATACTAATAAAGTATCTTGATTATTATTATTTATTTCATTTTGAATTTTAATATTTTTTTTTATAAAATTAAAATACAAAATGTAAAATAATACAAATATTATATATATTTTTTTTCCTAAAAAAGAATGAACCATATTTATCCATAAATAAAAATATAGAATTATACTAGTAAATGGATTAAGTAAAAGAAATAAAAAACAAATAGATTTATTATAAGTTTTTAATAAAATAAATATGTTATAAAAAGGAATAATAAATTGATAATAAGTAAATCCATATTTTTTATATAAATTAAAAGTTATCAATATATGAATGATATTTTCAATTAATAAAAATATAATACTAAAAATAATATATTGTAACATAATAACTAATAATGAATAATGAATAATGAATAATGAAAAAAGTTTATATATCTAAAACATCTTGCATTGAGTAGAATCCTTTTTTATTCAAAATCCATTCAGCGGCAATAATAGATCCAATAGCGAATATATCTCTATCATATGCTTCATGTTGAAGCAATATTTTTTCCATATTAGATTTATATGTTACTGAATGTTTACCTATTACATTATTAATTCTTTTAGAATGAATTATTAATAAATTTTCTTTATTTTTTTTATCACTTTTATTTTCATTCAAAATCCATTTTTTTTTTACATTATTATTAATTATTTCTTTAGCTAAAGATACTGCAGTTCCACTGGGTTTATCTAATTTATCTTTATGGTGTATTTCTTTTATATCTACATGATATTCTTTTGAATATGGACTTAATAATTTTGATAATTTATTATTAATTGCTAAAAATATATTTACTCCAATACTAAAATTAGAAGAATATAAAAATGATCCATTTTTTTCTATACAAAAATTTCTAATAATATTAATTTTATCTAACCATCCTGTAGTACCACATACAACTGGTATTTTATTTTCTATACAAATTTTAACATTGTTAAATGCACAACTAGGTTGACTAAATTCTATTGCAACATCCAAATTTTTTAATAAATATGGATGAGGTGTTTTATCATAACATAATGATATTTTATGACCTCTATTTTTAGCTAATCTTTCTATAGTTTTACCCATTTTTCCGTAACCTATTATTGCTATATTCATAAACAAAAATTTATAAAATATTTTATATTTTTTTTATTATATTTAAATTTATCATTTTAATTATAAAAACCCACGTGGTGAAATTGGTAGACACGCCACTTTGAGGGGGTGGTATCCTTATAAATATGGATGTGCTGGTTCAAATCCAGTCGTGGGTACAAGATTCAATAAAATTATTTTATTTTAAATAAGTATACGAAATAAATCAGGATTTTTATTTAGATATTGAAAATGTACTTTATATACTTTCATTTTTTCTAATAATTTTAGAAAATCATTTTTATCCGATAATTCTATTCCTATTACAGCTGGACCTTCTTCTTTAGAAGTTTTTTTTGAATATGAAAAATAAGTTATATCATCTTTAGGTCCTAAAATATTACTTACAAATTCTTTTAAAGAACCAGATCTTTGTGGAAATTGAACTATGAAATAATGTTTTTTTTCCTCATATAATAATGATCTTTCTCTTATTTCTTCTGTTCTAGTAATATCATTGTTTCCTCCACTTAAAATACATACAATATTTTTTCCTATTATTTTATTAGAATAAACATCCAAAGCAGATATAGATAAAGCTCCAGCTGGTTCTGCTACAATTGCTTCTAAGTTATATAAATCTAATATTGTAGTGCATACTTTTCCTTCTGAAACTATTTGTATATCATCTAATACATATTTACATATTTCAAAATTTAAATATCCTACTTTTTTTACTGATGCTCCATCAATAAATTGGTCTATTTTATTTAACTCTATAACTTTATTATTTTTTATTGAATAACTCATTGATGGAGCTCCACTAGGTTCTACTCCTATAATTTTTGTATTAGGACTATTTATATAAAAATAACTTCCTACACCGGAAGCTAACCCTCCTCCACCTATAGGAATAAAAATATAATCTATATTAATACTAGATTGTTTTAATATTTCCAATCCTATAGTAGCTTGTCCTTCAATTATTTTTTTGTCATCAAATGGATGAATAAATGTCTTTTTATTTTTCTTACAATATTTTATAGCTTCATTATTAACTTCATCAAAATTATCTCCAAATAGAACTATTTTTATATATTTATCTCCAAATTTTTCTACTCTTTTTATTTTTTGTTTAGGAGTTGTATTTGGCATATATATTTTACCTGGTATTTGTAATATATTACAAGAATATGCAACTCCTTGTGCATGATTTCCTGCACTTGCACATATAATTCCTTTTTTTAAATCATCAGAAGATAAACTTTTTATTTTATTATATGCTCCTCTAATTTTATATGAACGTACAATTTGTAAATCTTCTCTTTTTAAAAAAATATTAGCTTTATATTTTTCTGATAAAAAACTATTTTTTTGTAAAGGAGTTTCAAAAATAATATCTTTTAATAAAATTTTTGCTTTAATTATATCTTCAGAAGAAGGAAAATATTTTTTAACAATTTTATTCAAATCTAAAAATAAATAATTACAAGTATTAATTTTTATCTTTATTATTTTTTTTATTAGGACGTAATTTTCTAATAATTGAGCCTACTTTCCATAATTCACTATTTTTTAAATTTTCTAATTCTTTTTCTAATTTAATTCTATAATTTTTATCACTATTATATTCTATTACTCGGTTAGATTCATTTCCAGATGATACTTCTTTATATAATTCTTTGAATATTGGAATTGTAACATCTCTAAATTTTTTCCACCAGTCTAACGCTCCTCTTTGTGCAGTTGTTGAACAGTTAGAGTACATCCAATCCATTCCATTTTCTGAAACTAATGGCATTAAACTTTGAGTTAATTCTTCAACTGTTTCATTAAAAGATTCTGAAGGAGAATGACCTTTTTCTCTCAATATTTGATATTGAGCAGAAAATATACCTTGTATTGCTCCCATTAATGTTCCTCTTTCTCCTACTAAATCAGAATATACTTCATTTTTAAAGTTTGTTTCAAATAAATATCCAGATCCTATTCCTATTCCAATAGATAAAACTTTATCTAAACTTTTTCCACTATAATCTTGATAAATAGCATAACTAGAATTAATTCCTCTTCCTTCTTTAAATAATCTTCTTAAACTTGTACCTGATCCTTTTGGTGCTACAAGAAAAATATCTATCCATTTTGGTGGATATATATTTGTTTTTTTTTGAAAAGTTAATCCAAATCCATGTGAAAAATATAATGATTTATTTTTTGTTAAATACTTTACCAAAGTAGGCCAAAATGATATTTGTCCAGCATCTGAAAGCAAATACATTAATATTGTACCTCTTTCAGACGCTTCTTCTAAAGAAAAAAGATTCTTTCCTTCTATCCATCCATCTTTTATAGCCTTATTCCATGATTTAGAATTTTTTCTTTGACCTACAATTACTGTAAACCCATTATCTCTTAAATTCAGTGATTGACCAGGCCCTTGTACTCCATATCCTAAAACAGATATAATTTCATTTTTTAAAATGTTTTTAGATTTTTGTAAAGGAAATTCTTTTCTTGTAATAATATTTTCTTCTATAGATCCAAATTTTATTTTCATAATAAATATTTTTATTAAAAGTTTGACATATTTATATTTAATTTATAATAAGAATTATTTTTTTTTATTTCGTAAAGATTTATATAAATAATTCCAATTATTTTTTTTATTATTTTTTTTATTTTTATTAGTTTATTTAAACTACATTCTACATCTAGAATATATTGATTTGTATAATTACTTTCATTTTTTGTAGATACATTTATATAATTTATTTTTAAATTTCTTCTACTTAATAGAATAATAATTCTAGTTAATAATCTTATTTCATCTTCTACTAAAATTATCATTCTGAATTTATGATTCATAATTATCATAATTATTTTGTTATGTTAAACGAATTTCTTCTACGGAAGACCCTGAAGGTATCATAGGAAATACGTTATCTTCTTTTTCTACTACAACTTCTAACAAGAATGGATTATTATCATACAAAGCTTTTTTTATAGAAATTTCCAAATATTTTCTTTTATAAACTTTTTTTGCTTCTATATTATATGCATTAGCTATTTTTATAAAGTCTGGATTTTTTAATTTTGTAAAAGAATAACGTTTATTGAAAAATAATTGTTGCCATTGACGAACCATTCCTAAAAAATTATTGTTTAATAATATAATTTTAATAGATATATTATATTCCATAATAGTTCCCATTTCTTGTATAGTCATTTGGAATCCTCCATCTCCAACAACACATAATATTTGTCTATTACTTGATCCTAGCTTAGCTCCTATTGAAGCTGGTAAAGCAAACCCCATAGTTCCTAATCCTCCAGAAGTAATTTGACTTTTTTTTTCTATAAAATTAAAATATCTTGAAGCAACCATTTGATGTTGGCCAACATCTGTAACAAGAACAGCATTATTATGTTTATATAAATTTATCCATTTCATAACTTCACCCATAGTAATCATTCTTTCTTTTTTTGGATTAATATCTTTTTTTATTACAATATTTTTTTCTTTATTCATAAAATAATGAAATTGATTTAACCATTTTTTATGACTAGATTTATTAACAAGATGATTTAATTTTATTAAAGATACTTTACAATTTTCTACAATTGGAATATGACATAATATATTTTTATTTATTTCAGAATGATCTATATCTATATGAATTATTTTAGCTTTTTTTGCATATTTGTTTATATTTCCTGTAACACGATCATCAAATCTCATTCCTATTGCAAGAATAACATCAGATTTATTAGTTAATATATTAGGACCATAATTTCCATGCATACCTAACATTCCAACGTACAAATTATGTTTAGTAAATATAGATCCTAATCCTAATAAAGTATTTGCTACTGGAATTCCTGTTTTTTCTACAAATTTTATTAATTCTTCTTCAGCATCAGCTAATATAATACCTTGTCCTGCTAATATTAGTGGTTTTTTAGAATTATTTATAACATTTGCTGCTTCTTTTATTTTTTCATCAGAATTTTTTATGTCAGAAAATATATTATAATTTTTTATTTTATTTAAATTATTAAATATAATTTTAGATTTTTGTAATTGAGCATTTTTTGTTATATCAATTAATACAGGGCCTGGTCTTCCGTTTTTTGCTATAAAAAAACCTTTTTGAATTGATGTACAAATATCTATAGCTCTTATTACTTGAATATTCCATTTAGTTACTGGTATAGAAATGTCTATAATATTTGTTTCTTGAAAAGCATCAGTACCCAAAAGATTAGAAGAAACTTGACCGGTTATACAAACTATTGGAGTACTATCAATTAGAGCATCTGCTAATCCAGTAACTAAATTAGTTGCTCCTGGACCAGATGTAGTAAAACAAACACCTACATTTCCAGTTACTCTAGCATAACCTTGTGCAGCATGAATGACTCCCTGTTCATGACGCATTAAAATATGAGAAATAAATTTTGTGTAATCATGTAATGAATCATATATTGGCATTATAGCTCCTCCTGGATATCCAAATATATATTTTACTTTTTCATTTAATAATGTTTTAATTACTATTTCTGATCCAGAAAATAATTTTTCTTCCATCATAATTCATCTGTAATACATCCATTAGAAGCTGATGATACCAATTTTGAATATTTATATAAATATCCATTATTTATTTTTAATAAAGTAGGTTTCCATAGTTTTTTTCTTTTTTCAATTTCTTCTTTTTTTACATTAAGATTAATTGTTTTATTTTCTGCATCTATGACTATAGAGTCTCCATTTTTTATTAAGGCAATTACTCCTCCAGAGTATGCTTCTGGTGTTATATGTCCAACAACAAAACCATGTGATCCTCCTGAAAATCGTCCATCTGTTATTAAAGCCACTTTTTCACCTAATCCAGCGCCCATAATATATGATGTAGGTTTTAACATTTCAGGCATTCCTGGGCCTCCTTTTGGTCCTACATATCTAATAACAATAACTGTTCCTGGTTTAATTTTATTATTTAAAATAGCATTATTAGCTTCATTTTCTGAGTTAAATACTTTAGCAATTCCACAAAATTTATTTCCTTCTTTTCCTGTAATTTTAGCAACAGATCCTTTAGGAGAAATATTTCCATAGAGAATTTTTATATGTCCGTTTTCTTTTATTGGATTTTCTATTGGAAAAATAATATTTTGTTTTTTAAAATTTATATCTGGAGAATTTTTTACATTTTCATATAGAGTTTTTCCAGTAACTGTTAAACAGTCTCCTAATAATATTCCTTTATTTAATAAATATTTAATAATAGATGGAATTCCTCCAATTGAAGAATGAACATCATTCATAAGATATGATCCACTTGGTTTTAAATTACCAATAAAAGGAACTTTATCACTAATATTTTGAATATCTTTTAAAGAAAAATTAATTTTTGCTGTTTTAGCAATAGCTAATATATGTATTACTAAATTAGTAGACCCCCCCATACAAATAGCTAATTTAACTCCATTTTCTATAGAATTTTTTGTTATTATATCTAAAGGGCATATATTTTGTTCTAATAATTTTTTTATATAAAAAGAAGATTTTTTACATTCAATTTTTTTTTCTGTACTAGTTGATGGAGTAGAAGAAGAATATGGAAGCATTATCCCCATAGTTTCTAAAATAGAGGCCATAGTATTTGCAGTATACATGCCCCCACAAGCACCAGGTCCTGGACAAGAATGTTTTATAATATTTTTATATTCTTTTTTTGTTATTTTATAAGTATTTTTTTTTCCTAAAGCCTCAAAAGAAGATACAATATCTAATTTTTTACCTTTATAATATCCAGGAGATATACTTCCTCCATATATAATTATTGAAGGCCTATTAAGTCTTATAATCGCCATAGTTACTCCTGGTAAGTTTTTATCACAACCAGGTAATGCAATTACTCCATCATAAAAATGAGAATTTATTACAGATTCTATACTATCAGCAATAATTTCTCTAGATGGTAAAGAATACATCATTCCTGATGTTCCCATAGTAATTCCATCGCTTATCCCAATAGTATTTATTTGAAATCCTATCAAATTATTATTTGACATTGATTTCTTTACAATTTTAGATAATTGATTAAGATGAATATTACATGGATTTCCTTCATACCAATTGCTTACTATTCCTATCTGAGCTTTATAAAAATCTGAATCTTTCATTCCTATAGCGTATAGCATAGAATGAGCAGCAGGAAGCTCAGTGTTTTCTGTTATTTTTTTACTAAAGTTATTAATTTTTTTTTCCATCTAACATTTTACAAAAACAAACTCATCATGTAATAATGAACAAATTATACTTGTATACAAAAATATAAAAAAATATTTCTATAAAAAAAAATAATATTTTAATATCAAGAGATAATACCAGATCCGATTAATTCTTTGTTTATATACCATGCAGCAAATTGTCCTTCAGTTATTGCACGTTGTGATTCATAAAATTCTATTAATATTCCATTTTTTAAATTATGTAATATTGATTTTTGTAATGGCTGTCTATGTCTGATTCTACAAAAAACATTCATTTTATTTTTCCCATTTAATATAATATCATTTCTAATCCAATGTACATCATTATCTTTAATAAATAAATATTTACTATATAATCCAGGATGATTAATTCCCAATCCTGTATAAACTATATTAGTTTTAATATCAGTATCTATAACAAAAAGGGCTTTTTTAAATCCACCTATTGATATACCTTTTCTTTGTCCTTTAGTAAATAAATAAGCTCCATTATGATGTCCTATTAATTTTCCATCTGATTCTTTATAATATATTTTTTTTTTTAAATATGAAAAATTATCAAGTTTTTTTTTATAAAAATGTATTATTTGGTTATTTTTTTTATATATATCTGAATTAGAATCTATACATATAATTTTTCCTTTTTTTGGATTAATTTTTCTTTGTAGAAATTTAGGTAATTGAATTTTTCCAACAAAACATAATCCTTGAGATTCTTTTTTAAAAGCATTATATAATCCATTTAGTTTAGCTATTTTTCTTACTTCTTTTTTAGTAA
The DNA here is from genome assembly GCF_014252315.1 of Blattabacterium cuenoti. Taxonomy (GTDB): domain Bacteria; phylum Bacteroidota; class Bacteroidia; order Flavobacteriales; family Blattabacteriaceae; genus Blattabacterium; species Blattabacterium cuenoti_AI. The sequence goes on along the minus strand of NZ_CP059216.1, from coordinate 80,001 downwards.
AATCTCCTATAGGAAAAATGGATTTTTCTAATTGATATTGATTTAATTGACATAGAAAATATGATTGATCTTTATTTAAATCTTTACCAATTAAAAGTCTATATATTTTTTTATTATTTTTTATAAATTCTTTTTTTCTTACATAATGTCCTGTAGCAATACAATCTGCTCCAAGACTATTAATAGCTATTTTTAAAAATAAATTGAATTTTATTATTCTATTGCAAACAATATCAGGATTGGGGGTTTTTCCTTTTTCATATTCTTCATACATATAATTGATAACATATTTTTTATATTCATTTTTCATTTCTATTATTTGAAATGGAATATTCAATTTATATGCTGATAACATTGCATCAATACTATCTTTTTCCCATGTACAATTAAAAACTGGATCCTCCCAATTATGCATAAATAAACCAATTACTTTATATCCTCTTTTTTTTAATATTAAAGCAGCGACACTAGAATCAACTCCACCTGATAAAGCTACAACTACTATTTTTTTCATATTTTTTTATGAAAATTAATACATTAACTTTCTTTTTTTTGTTAAGAAAACATTTCTCTTACTTTATCAAAAAAAGATTTTTCTGAATTTTTAGGACGAGGTATAAAATTTTCATCTTTTCTCATTATTTCAAAGAATTTTTTTTGCTCATTATTAATTTTTCTTGGAGTCCATACATTAATGTGTATTAATAAACTTCCATTTCCATGTCTTTCTACATTAGGAATTCCTTTATTTTTTAATCTTAAAGTTTTCCCTGATTGTGTTCCTGGATCTACTTTAATTCTAGCTTTTCCATTTACAGTAGGTACTTCAAAATAATTTCCCAATACTGCATCTGAAAATGATATATATAAATCATAATGTAGATTACATCCCTCTCTTTTCAATTCTGGATGAGGATATTCTTCTATTAACACTATTAGATTTCCTGTAATTCCTCCAAATGGAGCTTCATTTCCTTTTCCTGGTATTCTTAAATGAATTCCTTCTGTTGCTCCAGATGGAACTTTTATATTAACTAATTCTTCTTCTTTAATTAATCCATATTTATTAGCTCCATATGGAATATTTTCAATATTTTTTCCTGTTCCATGACATGAATTACATTGAGAAGAAGTCTGCATTCTTCCTAAAATAGTATTTGTGATACGAACTATTTCTCCTGATCCATTACAAGAAGAACATATTTTTGTCTTTATTCCTTTAGCTATTTTTAGTCTTTTGACTTTTACTTTTTTTTCTGTTCCATTTGCAATTTCTGATAATGTAAGTTTTACTCTAATTCTTAAATCACTTCCTCTTATAGTTTTTTGTTGAGAAGATTTTCCAAAACCAAAACTAGAAAAATTTTCACCAAATGCATCTGAGAAAATATCACCAAAATTTGTAAATATATCTTCCATATTCATACCAGCTCCATAACTATTACTGTTACCTTTTACTCCAGAATGTCCAAATTTATCATATCTACTTCTTTTTTTTTCATCGCTTAAAACTTCATAGGCTTCAGCAGCTTCTTTAAATTTTTCTTCTGCTTTTTTTTTATTATCTAAATTTTTATCAGGATGATATTTAATAGCTAGTTTTCTATATGCTTTTTTTATTTCTTCTAAAGAAGCTCTTCTAGAAACTCCTAATATTTCGTAATAATCTTTTTTCATAATGAAAAAAAATATTGTTTAAATTTTTTTTTATTAAATAAAATAAATTAATATAATTATTTTCCAGTAATAACTTTAGCATGTCGTATCACTTTTTCTTTTAGTATATATCCATTTTCTATAATTTCTATTATTTTTCCTTTTAATTTCTCTGTAGTTGCTGGTATTTGTGTAATTGCTTCATGTAAATCTGTATTAAATTCATCGCCTTTATTTATTTTTATTTTGTTTAATCCTTTTTCTTTTAAAATCTTAATAAATTTTTCTTGTATTAATAATATTCCTTTTAATATTTTTTCTTCTTCAGATTTTTTCAAATTTTTTATACCTCTTTCAAAGTCATCTAAAACTGGAATTAAGTCTATTATTATTTGTTCATGTATAATTCTAAAAATATCAAATTTTTCTTTTTTAATACGTTTTTTATAATTATCGAATTCTGCAAATAAACGTAAAAATTTTTCTTTTTCTTTTTCCAGTTTATTTTTTAATATTTTTATTTTTAATTCATATTCTTCATTTTTTTCTTCTTTTTTATCTGATTTTAATTCAACATTTTTTTTATTATATTTTTTTTTATGTATATTTTTTAATTCAAATTCTTTTTCTTTATTATTATGAGAATTTGTAGGTGTATTTTTATTTAAATCTTTTTTTTCTATATTATTCATAACATATAAAATATTTTCACAATGATCCAATAATAGCAAAATTTTTGCCATAAAACATATTTATGACAATACGTCATACTAAATGTAAAATAAAGTATTAAAATTTAAATATTTTCTAATAATATTTAATTTTTTTTTAGCTATTATTTTTGCTTTTTTAGCTCCTATAAAAAGAATATTGTCTAACAATTTTTTATTATCCATATAATAGAAAAATTTTTCTCTTTCTTTGGAAAATTTATGTATAATACATTCATATAAACTTATTTTAGCGTCTAAATACCCATATCCACCTTTTATATAGTTATTTTCCATTTCTTTTACTTTATCTGTAGGAGCTAATAGTCTGTATAGAGAAATTATATAATCTTTATATGGATTTTTTTTATCTTTTAATGATTTGTTATCTGTATTAATACTTAAAATTTGTTTTTTTAAAATTTCATTAGTAGAGAAAATATTAATTAAATTATTTTTTGATTTACTCATTTTTTTTCCATCTAATCCAGGAATTAACATAGTCGTTTTTTTTAAAAATGCATTAGGTATAGTGAATAAATTTTTATTAATTTTATGATTAAAAAATTTTGCTATTTTTCTTGAAATTTCTATATGTTGTATTTGATCTTTTCCTACTGGAATAATTTCTGCATCATAAAGTAAAATATCTGCAGCCATTAAAATAGGATAAGAAAATAATCCTAAACTAATTTTTTTTATAAAATTATTTTTAATTTTTTCTTTAAATGAATGTGATAATGTAAGTCTTTTATAAGAAAAAAAACAACTAAAATACCATGCTAATTCTGTAACTTCTGAAATATCAGACTGTCTATAAAAAAAACAGTTATCAACATTTAATCCAAACGCCAACCATGTAGATGCAATTTGATATACACTATCTTTTATAATTTTAATATTTTTTACATCAACTAAAGCATGTAGATCTGCTATAAATATGAACGAAGAATTTTTTTTTTTATTAGACATATTTATAGATGGTATAATAACTCCTAGAATATTTCCTAAATGTGGAATTCCTGTACTTCTAATTCCTGTTAACATTATCATATTATCTATTTTTTAATGATTCTAATCCTCCTATAATTTCAAGTATTTCCTTAGTTATAACAGTTTGTCTTTCTTTATTATAATTTAATGTCAGATTATTTTTCATATTATATGCATTTTCTGTAGCTTTATGCATTAAAATCATACGTAATGTATGTTCACTAGATAAAGATTCAAAAAATGATTTTTTTAATTTTGTTTCAATATAAAAAGGGATAAAATATTCTAAAAAATTTTTTTTACAAGGTTCTAAAATAGGGGTCAATTTAATTGACTTATTTACATAAGTAATTGGAGTAATTGGAATCAATTTTTTTACTAAAATTTTTTTATAATAATTTTTTTCAAAACTATTAAAAATTAAATATACTGAAGTAATTTTTTTATTATAAAAATCTTTTGTTAATTTAATAGTAAAATTTTTTAAATCATTTTTGAATGAAAAATTGTTATTCCATATATTTAATTTGTTGTTAATAATATAATTATTTCCCTTTTTTCCTATTGAAAAAAAAAATAATTTCATATTATTTTTTTTTTTTTTTATTATATCATGAATTTTATTAAAAATAGAAATATTGAAAGATCCACATAGGCCCTTATCAGAAGTAAAAAAAATAAATAATTTTTTATTATTTTTTTTAGTATTATAAAAAAAAAAATTATTTATATCAACGACATTCATTGTTTCTATTAAAATAGATTGTATATGATTTAAATAATTTGTAACATGAAAAAGATTTTTTTTATATTTATTTAATTTTGATATAGAAATCATTTTCATAGCTTCTGTAGTTTTAATAACCGAATTAATAGAAGATATTTTTCTTTTGATTTCTTTTATATTTGACATAATTACAATTATTTATTTATATTTATTACTATTATTTATTATTTTTATTGCAATATTTTTTAATATATCAGATTTTTTTTTATCAAAAATTCCTTTTTTTAAAGAATATAATAATTCTTTGTAATTTGTATTTAAATACAACAAAAATTCACTTTCGAATAATGAAATATTCTCTATAGGAACATTTTTCAATATTCCTTCTGTTCCAATATAAATAATAGCAATTTGATCAGATATATCATATGTATTATGAGCTTCCTGTTTCAAAATTTCTATATTAATTTTTCCTTTACTTAAAATTTCTGAAGTAAAGGAATCTAATTCTGAACCAAATTTAGAAAAAGATTCCAATTCTCTAAATTGAGATTGATCTAATTTCATAGTACTAGATATTTTTCTCATGGAATGTATTTGAGCCGCCCCACCAACACGAGACACTGAAATACTTTCATTAATTGCAGGTCTTATTCCAGAATTAAATAAATCTTTTTCTAAAAAAATTTGTCCATCTGTAATAGAAATAACATTAGTTGGAATATATGAAGATATATCACCAGATTGAGTTTCCACTATAGGTAATGCAGTTAATGAACCTCCTCCATCTACTATATGTTTAATTGATTTTGGAATATTATTCATTTTAATAGCTATATTCTTATCTTTTATTATTTTAGATGAACGTTCCAATAAACGAGAATGAAGATAAAATATATCTCCAGGATAAGCCTCACGACCAGGAGGTCGTCTTAATAATAAAGATATTTCTCTATAAGAAACAGCTTGTTTTGACAAATCATCATATACAATTAAAGATGATTTTCCAATATCACGAAAAAATTCTCCAATAGCTGTACCTGAAAAAGGAGCATATACTTGCATAGATGCTGATTCATAAGGACTTGAAGCTACTATAGTAGTATAAGACATAGCACCTTTATCCTCCAATATTTTTTTTATTTTTGCTATTGTTGATCCTTTTTGACCAATTGCAACATAAATACAAAAAACTGTGTTTTTTTTGTAAAATCTTTTTTGATTAATTATAGTATCAATTGCTATTGTAGTTTTACCTGTTTGTCTATCTCCAATAATTAATTCTCTTTGTCCTTTTCCAATAGGTATCATAGAATCTATAATTTTTATACCTGTTTGTAATGGCTCTTTAACAGGTTCTCTATAAATAACCTCTGGAGCCTTTCTATCTACAGGCATATCAAATAATTCTCCTTCTATAGGGCCCTTACCATCTATAGGATTTCCAATAGTATTTATTACTCTACCTATTAATCCATATCCTACTTTTATAGTAAAATTTTTTTTAGTTCTTCTTACAAAATCTCCTTCTTTTATATTTTTATAAGAATTTAATAAAACAATACCAACATGATCTTCTTCAAGATTTAATATTATTCCTTTATTTTTTTTATCAAATTCTACTATTTCTCCAAAAAATGCAGAATTTAATCCAAAAGATCTTACAATTCCATCACCAACTTGAACTACAATTCCATATTCAGATAATTTTGATTCAAACTGAAAATCAGATAATTTTTTTTTTAGTATTGAATGAATTTCAGAATATTTTATATTTGACATGTGTTTGTGTTATAATGATAATTATTAATTAAATCTCTGTATTTATACGATCAAGTTGTTTATTTATACTATAATTCCATTCTTTATAATTATAAATAAATAAAAATCCTCCTATAATAGATTTATCTATTTTATTAATTATATTATATTTTTTACCTTTTAAATTAAGTATTTTTTTTGCAATATTTTCTTGAATTTTTTTATCTATAAATATGGGAGAAATAATCATACACTTTATAGTGTTATTTTTAATTTCGTTATATATATCTATATATTTTAAGAATATTTCTTCTAAAAGAAATAACCTATTTTTTAATATTAATAATTTAACAAATTGAAAAATAAATATATCACATTTAAAATAATTAAATAATTCATTTATGATATTTATTTTTTTTTGTTTACTTATTAATGATGTATACAAAAATTTTTTTAACAAAGAATTTTTATATAAATAATTTTTTATATTTTTTATTATTATTATAAAATAATTAGTATTAGTAATATTTTTATTATTTATTATATCTTCAGTTAATTCAAAAAGAATTGTAGCATAATGTTGTATTATTGTTTTATAGGAAATCATATTGATTTATAATTTATCAATTAAATTTTTTACGAAATCTTTTTGATCAATATCATTATTTAATTTTTTTCTTAATATTTTTTCTGCTATTTCAATAGAAATTAATTTTACTTTATTTTTTAATGATTTAACAGCATTTTTTTTTTCTATATCTATAATTATTTTTGTTTCATTTAATATTTTATTTCTTTCTATAAGAGCTTCTTTTTTAGCTGAATTTTTTATATTTTCTTTAATTTTAATAGTTTCCATTAAAATAGCATTTCTTTTTTCATAAGCTTTTTTAATGATAATACTTTTTTTATTTTCTATTTCATATAATTTATTTTTTATTTGAATTGCATTTTCAAAAGATTTATTAATTATTTTTTCTCTTTTATTAATAAATTTCATTATTGGATTCCAAGCAAATTTAGAAAGAAACAACAATAATATTACAAATATTATTGTATTCCAAAAAATTAATCCAATAGAAGGAGTGATTAAATCCATAATTACATCATAAACATTATATTTTATTTAAATACGGCTAACAATGAAGTTACTATTCCAAATAAGGCGGCTCCTTCAATAAGTGCAGCTGCAATTATCATTGCGTTTTGTATTTTATCAGATGCTTCAGGTTGTCTAGCAATAGATTTCATAGCAGAACTTCCGATTCTACCAATTCCTAATCCAGCACCTATTACTGCTATTCCAGATCCTAATGCAGCTAATCCAGCATATGTTAAATCTATATCCATAATATTTATTTTTTAATTTTTTTCATAATTTTTAATAGACATTCCAATTATTAAAGCAGATAACGTTGTAAATATAAAAGATTGTAAAAACGAAACCATTATTTCTAGTAATGAAATAAAAAATCCAAAAAATAAAGAAAAACCAATAATAAAAATATTTTTAAAAATAAAAATAAGGCAAATAAAACTTAAAATAATAATATGACCAGCCATTATATTAGCAAATAAACGTATACCTAAAGTTATTGGACGAATAAAAACTCCAATAAATTCTATAGGAGCTAATATAAATTTAATACCTATAGGAACATTAGGCATCCACAAAATATGTTTCCAGTAACTTTTTTTACTATATAACATCATCATAATAAATGTTATAGTGGATAAAACAAATGTAACATTTATATTTCCTGTTACATTTGGAAATATTGGAATAATTCCCATCAAATTGTTAACCAATATAAAAAAAAACGATGATAGTAAAAAATTTATGTATTTATTAAACATTTTTTTTCCTATATAAGAAATAGCAATTTCTTCTCTAATGAATATAATTATATATTCTATTAATATCCCTATTTTCCATTTTATTGTAACATTTTTACTTGATCTTAAATCAATATTATCGTATTCTTTTTTCATACGAATGAAAGAATAAATTATGATTAAAAATGCTATTATAATAGAAATTACATTTTTTGTAATAGATATATCTATTGGTTTTCTATTATTTAGTTTATTGTTTTTAAATATTAAATTTCCTGATTTATCAGTTTCATATATAATTTCATGAAACATTTTATAATAACCATGTTTACCATTAAACAGTTTTCCATTATATAATTTAGAAGATAAAAAAATATCAAATCCATTGTTCCAAATAATAATTGGTAATGGAATAGATATTTTTTTATCACTATTTTCTATAAATGTCCATTCATGTGAATCACTTATATGATCAAATATTATATTCGATACATCCAATTTATTTTTTTTATTAATATTGTTATTATTATTTCCATATAAACCATATAAAAATAAAAAAGAAATAAAAAAAATGAAAAATAATCTAATAAATTTTGATATCATTGTTAATATTTAGAAAATAGATTAATATTTTATAAATGAAAAACAAATTTATGTTTTTTTTTAAAAACAAATAAAATCATTTTATATAAAAAATGTATTTCCATTTTTTAAATTGAAAGAGTACATTTGTATAATTACTGTATTACGTTTTTTAATGTATAAATGATGAAGGAAGAAACAAAAATTATTCAAAACATTTTATCAGATCCTCTTACAGGAGCAATATCTACTCCTATATATCAAACATCAACATATGTACAAGAAGCTCCTGGTATTAACAAAGGATTTGACTATACAAGAACTAATAATCCTACAAGAAGAACTCTGGAAAAATTCATTACAAAATTAGAATATGGATATGATAGTATAGCTTTTTCTTCTGGATTAGCATCTATTGATGCTATTTTAAAATTATTGAAATATAAAGATGAGATTTTAGCTGTTAATGATATATATGGAGGAACTTTTAGATTATTAAATCTATATAAAAAATTGGGAATTAATACTCAATATATAGATATGACTAATACAAAAAATATATTACACCATATTTCTAATAAAACTAAATTAATATGGATAGAAACGCCAACTAATCCTACATTAAAAATATCTGATATAAAAGAAATATGTAAAATATCTAATAAATTAAATCCAAATATATTAATAATAGTGGATAATACTTTTGCTTCTCCAGTTATTCAAAATCCAATTAATTTGGGAGCAGATATAGTAATTCATAGTGCTACAAAATATTTGGCTGGACATTCAGATGTATTAGCAGGATTAATTGTAGTAAAAGAAAAAGAATTATACGAAGAATTAAAATATATTCAAAATGCAACAGGAGGTGTTTTATCTCCAATTGATAGTTGGCTTACTATAAGAGGAATTCAAACTTTATATTTAAGAGTAAAAAAACAATCTGAAAATGCTAATAAAATAGCATTTTTTTTAAATGATAAAAAAAATTCATCTGTTGTAGATAAAGTTTATTATCCAGGATTATCTATACATAAAAATCATTTAGTAGCATTGAAACAACAACGATATTTTGGAGGTATTGTTTCATTTAGTCTTATAAATGATACAATTGAATCGGCAAAAAAAGTTGTAACATCTACTAAATTATTTAAATTAGCTGAAAGTTTAGGAGGTACAAAAAGTTTAATATGTCATCCTGCAACTATGACTCATAAATCTACTCCATCAAAAATTAGAAAAAAATCAGGGATACAAGATTCTCTTATTCGTTTGTCTATTGGGATAGAAGATGTGGAAGATTTGATAAATGATTTGAATAATTCATTTTTATTATAATATTTAATTTTTATAATTTTTTATCATTTGTTATAATTCCAAATTGTAATAAAATTTCACGTATTTTATCGGAAATAATCCAATTTTTTTGTTTTCGTATTTTATTACGGAATTTTATTAAATTATTTACTAAAGAATTAAATTTTTTATCATTGTTAATATTACAATTTATTTTAGAAAATCCTAATATATCAAAAATAAAATGATTCATATGTTTTTTTAATAAATTAAAATGAAATATTGTTATGTTATTAAATAATTCTGAATTTATTATAAAATTAGAAGCTTTAAATAAATAAGAAATTAACATAGGAGTGTTAAAATCATCATTAATAGATTCATAACATTTATTTATCCAATTATGTACATCAAATTTTATATTTATTTTATTTGTATTATTAGGAACAAATTTTTCTAAAATTTCTATGGATCTTTTTATTTTAATATAACTTTTTTCCGTTTTTTTCAAATTTTCAATAGAAAAATTTATAATACTTCTATAATGAAATTGTAAAATAAATAATTTAAAAACATTAGGAGAAGAAATTATTTTTTTATTAATAAGGTACTCTATTCTAAGAAAATTTTTTAAAGATTTACTCATTTTTTTCCCGTTAATAGTAAGCATATTAGTATGAATCCAATAACGAGCAAATGTTTTTTCTGTATTGTTAATTCCAATTGATTGTGCTAATTCACATTCATGATGTGGAAATTTTAAATCTATTCCTCCTCCATGAATATCAAATATATTACCTAAATATTTAGTACTCATGCTAACACATTCAGTATGCCATCCTGGTACTCCATTCCCCCATGGAGAAATCCAACTCATAATTTTTTTTTTGTTAGATTTTTTCCAAATAGAAAAATCATACAAATAATTTTTTTCATTATATGAAAAATTTTTATTAAAAATAAGATTTTCAATTTTATTTTTACTTATTATACCATAACGATATTTTTTTACATAATTATTTAAATTAAAGTAAACAGATCCATTTGCTTCATATGCAAGTTCTTTGTAAATTAATGTTTTTATTAATTCTATTTGTTCTATGATATGTCCTGTGGCAGTAGGTTCTATACTTGGAGGAAGTATATTTAAGATGTTTAATGTATTATGAAAAGAAACTGTATATTTTTGTACAATTTCCATAGGATCAAGTCCTTCTATAAGAGATCTTTTTACTATTTTGTCTTCATCATTTTCTTCATTTTCTAAATGTCCTACATCTGTAATATTCCTAACATAACGAACTTTATATCCTAAATGCATTAAATATCTAAAAATAACATCAAATATTATGAAAGTACGATAATTTCCTAAATGTAAATGATTATATACTGTTGGTCCACAAACATAAATTCCAATATAACCATTATTGTTAACTGGACGAAATAATTCTTTTTTTTCTGTTAAAGAATTATATATTAATAATGTTTTATTTGAAATATTCATATTTCAAATATTAATAATATGATTTTATATGATGAAAAAATTCTTTTCTAATATCAGAATTATTTTTAAAATTTCCAGTTAATTCAGTAGTAGTAGTACTACTATCTGTATCTTTAATTCCACGTGAATTAACGCATAAATGTTTTGCTTCTATTATACATGCTACATCATTAGTATGTAATATTTTTTTTAAATAATCAACAATTTGTATTGTTAAACGTTCTTGTACTTGTGGTCTTTTGGAATAGAAATCTACAATTCTATTTATTTTAGATAATCCTAATACTTTACCACTTGATATATATCCAACATGAGCTTTTCCAATTATTGGTAAAAAATGATGCTCACAAGTAGAATAAACTGTAATATTTTTTTCAATAATCATTTGTTTGTATCTATAATTATTATTAAAGACAGATGATCTAGGTTTATTTTCTGAAAAAAGTCCACTAAATATTTCTTCTACAAACATTCTTGCAACACGATTTGGAGTTTTTTTTAAACTATCATTATTCATATCTAATCCTAAAACTTTCATAATATGAAAAAAATGTTTTTCTATTTTTAAAATTTTTTTCATTTTTTCTTTATTAATGGTATATTTTTCTGTTATTTTTTCAATTAATTGATTTTTATCAATATTAACTATTTTTTCTACAGAAAAATCTTCATTTTTTTTTATTTTATGATCTTTAATTATCATTATGTTATAATTCATATTAGATCAAATATATTATTATTAATAATTTTTGTATTTTGTTAAAAAAAACAAAATTACAAAAACAATATTTTTATCATTTTTCTTTATAAGAAGAAGGAATATTACAAATTGGAATTTTATCTATTTTATGTTTATTTTTTGAATGTAAATATTTATATTTTTTAATAATTTTATTTTTAGAAAAGATATTATTGTTTTTCTTAAATAACATAATATTCATAGCCCATTCTAAATTATCATAAGATAATCCTATTTGTTCTTCATCAGAACGATTATCTTTCCATAATCCATCAGTTGGTTTAGCTTTTTGAATTTCAGAAATAATATTTAATTCTTTAGCAAGAAGACGTATTTCACTTTTATTTAAATCAGCTATTGGTTGTATATCTACACCTCCATCTCCATATTTAGTAAAAAATCCAATACCAAAATCTTCTATTTTATTTCCTGTTCCAACAACAATATAATTATTTAAATTTGCATAATAGTATAACATAATCATTCGCATTCTAGATTGTACATTTGCTAATGCTAAATCATTATTTATATGATTTTTAAATGCAATATTTTTACAAAAAAAATTAAAAAAATTATGTAAATCTTTTTTTAAATAAAAAACATTTGAATAATTTGATAATAGAAATTTTGCATGTTTTTTAGCAAGAATATTTCTATTTTCTATAATAGGAATCTCTATAACCATTGTAGGTATACCTGTCATAGATGTTAGTACTGATGTTACAGAAGAATCAATGCCTCCAGATATACCTATAACAAATCCTTTTGAATAAGAATTTTTTATATATTCTTTTAACCAAGATACTATATAACTAATAATTTTATTGACTTTAATTTTTATCATATAAATTTATATTATGTCTTTAATACTTAATATAGAAACATCAACAAAAAATTGTTCTGTTTGTATTTCTAATAATGGAAAAAATATGGTTCTTGTTGAAGAGAATTCAGAACAATATTTACATTCAGAAAAATTACATATGTTTATTCAATATGCATTAGAAATAGCAAAAATTAATATTAAAAATATTGAATCTATTTGCGTAAATATAGGTCCTGGATCATATTCATCTTTAAGAGTTGGAATATCTGCTGCAAAAGGATTATGTATATCATTAAATATTCCTTTATTATTTTTAGATACTTTAACAATTTTAATACAAAAAATAAATATAGAAAAAATAAATAATAATTTCAATAAAAATATACTTATAGTTCCAACATTATATGCAAAAAAAAATTATTTTTATACTTCATTATTTAATATAAATAAAAAAAGAATTACTCCTATATTTATTGAAAATAATAAAGAATTTATACAAAAAATAAATAAAAAAAATCATTTATATATAATAGGAAATTTATTATTTCCTATATCAGAAAAAAATGTTAAAAAAATGATTTTTTCTAATCCTTCTGCATTAGAAATGATTTATATATCTTATAAAAAATTTTTTAAAAAAAAATTTGTTAATGTAAACAATATTAGTCCAATATATTTGTAATTTTTTATTATAAAATATTCAATTGAATTTAAAAATAATAAATTTTTAATGTTACTTTAAATAAATAATAAATACTTATGATTCTTAATAAAATTAAGAATATTCTAGAAATATTTTATCCTATTGTATTTTTTTATATAATTATACATTTAGGGTGGTGGAAAGAGTATAATAACAATATTCTTAATACTAAAATTCTAATTGGAATAATATTTGTTATTAACATAATGCATTTTTTTATACTTTTTGATAAAAAATTAGAAAGAGACTATAAATCTATGATATTTTTATCTTCTTTAATATTATTTATTCCTATAGTTTTATTTTTAACAAAAATTTATTTTATAAAAAATAAAAATTATTCTATAATAAGAATATCTTCAATTATAAGTTTAGTAATATATATATTAATACGTATTACATATTCAATGAAAAAAATATATATGAAAATACACAATCCAATTTTCATATTTATTATGAGTTTCATTTTTTTAGTTTTTTTGGGATCTATTTTATTAATGTTACCAGCATCTACAGTTAGAAATATATCATTTATAGATGCATTATTTACTTCTACTAGCGCTGTATGTGTTACTGGATTAATTGTTTTAGATACATCTAAAGATTTTACTTTTATAGGAAAAATTATTTTATTAATATTAATAGAATTAGGTGGATTAGGCATTTTAACTATTACTTCTTTTTTAAATTATTTTTTTAGAAATGGATTTTCGTTCAAAGAAGCAGTTTTTGTTAGTAGTTTTCTAAATACAAAAACAACAAATAATGTTTTACTTTTTGCTGTAAAAGTTGTTTTTTTTACAATTATTATAGAATTAATAGGATCATTATTAATTTATTTATGTATTAAAAATAGTGGAATAAATATTTCTATGATAGAATATAATAATTTATTATTTTTTTCAATTTTTCATTCTATATCAGCTTTTTGTAATAGTGGATTCTCTATTCTTAGTCAGGGATTTTATTCTAAATTTATAAGATTTAATTATTGTTTTCAATTAATTATTGCATTTCTAATAATTTTAGGTGGAATAGGGTTTAATATATTATTTAATTTTTTTCATTTATTTTGGTTAAATATAAAAAAATGTTTCTATAAAATTTTTAAACATGAGTATATAAGACCACCTATTAACATAGTAACTTTAAATACAAGAATTGTTATTATAACAACTTTTTTTCTCATAATTTTTGGTACTATATTTTATTACATAAGTGAATATTATTTTTCTCTTGAAAAACATTCATCTTTATATGGAAAATGGATTATTTCTTTTTTTTCATCTGTTACAGCAAGAACAGCTGGATTTAATGTATTGAATATGAATAATTTAAATCCTATTACTATATTAGTAACCATATTTTTAATGTGGATAGGAGCTTCTCCTGCATCTACTGGAGGTGGAATAAAAACAAGTACTTTTGCATTAGCTATTATGAATATAATTTCTTTATATAAAGGAAAAGATAGATTAGAAATAAGGAGAAGAGAAATTTCTAGAGAATCTATAAGAATAGCTTTTTCTATTATTATGTTATCTTTAATTATTATATATACAAGTGTTTTATTTATATTATTTTTTGATCCAGAAAAAAATATTTTATCTATTTTTTTTGAGGTATTTTCTGCTTTTTCTACTACAGGATTATCTTTAGGTATTACATCTAGCTTGTCAACTGTTAGTAAATTGATTTTAATTTTATTAATGTTATTAGGAAGAATAGGTATTTTTAATATAGTAATTAGTTTTTTAAGAAAAAATAAAATTAATTTTAATAATTACTATAAACTTCCTGAAGAAAATATTTTAATATAATATATTAATGAAAGTTATAATTATTGGTCTAGGAAATTTTGGAAGATCTTTAGCAATTAATTTAACAAATAATGGTCATGAAGTATTTGGTATAGATTGTAAAATGGAAAAAATTGATTTATTGAAAGAACATATTTCTGATGTAGTTTGTATGGATGCTAATAATGAAGCTGCTTATGAAGCATTACCTATTCATCAAGCTGATTTAGCTATAGTAGCTATAGGAGAAAATGAAGGATCTTCTATAGTTGCAACAGCTATCCTAAAAAATAAATATAAAAATCTTAGAATAATAAGTAGATCTTTATCTAGAATTCATGATACAATATTAGAAGCTATGGGAATTAATGATATAGTACATCCAGAACAAGATGCTGCATTTAGATTAACTAAACAAATAGCATTTAATTATGCATTAGATTATTTTAGAGTAGATAATAAATATTCTATTGCAGAAGTTTTTTCTCCAGAAGATTTTATTGGAAAAAAGGTTAAAAATGTAAATCTAATTAAAAAGTATTCTGTTTCCTTAATTACTGTTATTCGTAATATTAGTGGTAATATAAAATATTATTTTAATAGTGAAGATTCAGATAGAAAAGTAATAGGATTAGTTACAGGAGATACTGTTTTGCAAATAGGAGATATATTAACAATATTTGGTTCTAATATATCTATTATGAATTTTATAAAAGATAAAGAAATAAAAGATATCGATAAAAAATTCTGTATTTAATTTTTTTAATATATTATGTTTTATGTTGTTTACTTTCATGATAAAAAGGATGTCCATAATAATTTATTTTTGAATTATTAATATTTGTAAATATTATATAAAGAAATAATCCTCCTATTATTAATATAGGACTTATATCTGTTATTTCAACTGAAAAATTATTACTTAAATCAGGAACTATTAAATTATATATATTTATATAATGTCCAATTAAAACAATTATGGAAACAGTAAAAACTATTTTTATATTTTTTTTGTTATTTTTACTCATTAGTAATAACAATGGAATTAAAAAATTTGGAATTAATATCCATAAATGAATATTATGAAAAATTTTTTCTCTTTTCAAAAAATAATATATTTCTTCTGGAATATTTCCATACCAATATAATAAAAATTGTGACAGCCAAAAATAACTCCATAGTAAACTACTAGAAAATAAATATTTGCTTAAATCATGTAAATGACTTTCTTTAAAAAAAGGAAATAATTTTTTTTTCTTTAGAATTATTGATATTATTGTAATAAAAGAAATTCCTGTAACAATAAATCCACTTAGTAAATACCATCCGAATAAAGTACTAAGCCAATGAGGATTTAATGACATTATCCAATCCCAAGATATTAATGGAGATGTAATTGAAAAAAATATAATAAAATAAATAGATATAGAGTATAATTTTTTATAATCATTAATAGAATAAGATATATTTAGTTTTTTAGATATATTTTTTATTTTAAAATAAAAAATATTGCATAATAGTAAAAATATAAAATTTCTAACAATAAAAAATGGAATATTTAAATATATATTTTTTTTTTCAATAATTTTATCGTATTCAATTGAATGTGGGTTATATAAATTATTATTCATCCAGTTAAATATGCAAATATTTTTATTAAATATATTTAATAATATAATATAAAATAAGATAATACTTCCATAAGGAATAAAAGATGATATTTTTTCCATAATTGGATGTATTATAATAGACCATCCAGATTTTGATGCATTTTGAATTGATAAAAATAAAAATGAACCAATAGATAAAGTTATGAAATAAATAGAAGATACATATAATCCGATCCATAACTTTTTTTCCATAATTATATTTAAAAAACTATTTTTATTATAAAAATATGAATTAATTCCATGATATATAATTAATAATAATCCTATTATAATTATAGCTATAATAATTTTCTTTAATAATTTAAAATTCATTTATATATATTTGTTTTTTTATTTTTTGTTTCTTATATACATTACATATTTAGAAACTTCCCATCTATCTTCATTATTTAGTTGATAAGTATAAGAATTCATATTATTTTTACCATATGTTATTACATAATATACACTACCTAAAGTAAGATCTCTATCTTTATAATTAGGAACTCCTAAAATTTTTTCGTTTTTTACTAAAAATCCTTGTCCATCACCGTTTTCTCCATGACATATAGAACAATTTATATTATATAATTTTTTTCCCTCTTCATAATTTTCATTTTTTTTATTTTTTAAAATAAAATTATAATCATTAATTTTTTTAGAAAAATCAAATCCATTTTTTGAAATAGAATCAGAAATCTTATCAAAAAATTTTGTTCTAGGAATAGATCCATTAACAGGAAAAAGAGAAGATGTTTTTTTTTTTAAAAAAAAAGGTATTTTTATTTTTTTACAATCTTTTTTACAGGAAAAATTTGGATCTGAATATGGTTCATATGCATTAGAATAATACATATCAGGCATATATACTATATTTGGATTTTTTTTATTATTAAAGATAAAAAAATAGAATGATAACATTATAATTGTTATAGAAATAAAAAACAAAATAGAATAATAAATATGTTTTAAACTTATTTTCATTTTTTTATTAATTTAATTTCTTTTGCTCCATTTTTTTTTAGTAGATTTATTATATATTCTATATCATTTTTAATATAAATTTTTATTAAAAACATGTCATCAGTTGTTCTTGGATCTGGATTTTTTTGTGTACGTCCTGGATATAAATTGCATTGAATTAAATAAGTTATACACATAAAATGTGCAGAAAAAAAGATAATTAATTCAAATATTACAGGAATAAAAGATGGGAAATTTCTTATCCAAGAATAAGAGGGTTTTCCTCCTATATTTTGTGGCCAATCAAAAATCATAGTATACCATATTAATAAACTTGAAAATAAAAATCCTAAAAAACCATATACAAAAGATAAAATTGATAAATTTGTTTCGCATAAATTAAGTAAATGATTTACTTCATGAATAGGATATGGTGAATAAATATCTTGTATAAAACAATTTTTATTTTTATTCAAATTTTTTAT
This sequence comes from Blattabacterium cuenoti, assembly GCF_014252315.1. GTDB lineage: Bacteria > Bacteroidota > Bacteroidia > Flavobacteriales > Blattabacteriaceae > Blattabacterium > Blattabacterium cuenoti_AI. Next base: position 61,772 of record NZ_CP059216.1, on the reverse strand, counting down.
ACTCTTTATAAGACCATTTTCATTATCATATAATATGTAATACAACATAATATCTATTTATCTGTTTGTTTTATAATTGTTTTTAATTCAGATTGAGATATAACAGGAAATACACGTATGTATAATAAATATAATGTAAAAAATAAACCTATTGTTCCTATGAAAATTCCTACATCTATAAATGATGGAGTAAATCCAGTCCAAGAAGAAGGAAGATAATCACGACTTAAATTTAAAACTATAATATCAAATCTTTCAAACCACATACCTATATTAATAATTATTGCTATTAAATATGACCAAAAAAAACTTCTTCTTATTTTTTTTATCCATAAAAATTGTGGAATAATAATATTACATATAATTAATAACCAAAAAGCCCACCAAAATGGACCAAAAGCTGCTTTATTGGAAAAATAAATAAATTCTTCAAAAGGACTACTAGAATACCATGCAAGAATATATTCAGAAATATAAGCTATTAGAACTATTCCTCCTGTTAATAAAATAATCATATTCATAAATTCAATATGATTTCTAGTAATATAATTTTCTAAAGAAAGAGCTTTTCTAGCAACTCCTAATAAAGTTTGAACCATAGCAAATCCTGAGAAGATAGCTCCTGCTACAAAATATGGAGGAAATATAGTACTGTGCCACCCTTTTATTACAGAAGTTGAAAAATCAAAAGATACAATAGTATGAACGGAAAAAACTAGTGGTGTACATAATCCAGCTAATATTAAAGAAACTTCTTCAAATCTTTTCCAATCTTTAGCACTTCCTCCCCATCCAAAACTAAGTATAGTATATATTCTTTTTTGAAATGGATCTGATATTCTATCCCTAACCATTGCAAAATCAGGAATTAATCCAATAAACCAAAAAATGGTTGATACAGAAAAGTAAGTACTAATAGCAAATACATCCCACAATAAAGGAGAATTAAAATTAGGCCACAATGATCCAAATTGATTTGGTATTGGTAAAACCCAATGAGCATTCCATGGTCTACCCATGTGTATTATTGGAAATAATCCAGCTTGTATTACTGCAAAAATAGTCATTGCTTCAGCTGAACGATTAATAGATAAACGCCATTTTTGACGAAATAAAAGTAATACTGCTGATATCAATGTTCCAGCATGTCCTATTCCAACCCACCAAACAAAATTAGTAATATCCCAAGCCCAATTTATAGTTTTATTTAGACCCCAAACTCCAATTCCTTTTGTTATTGTATATATTATGCATAACAATCCCCAAATAAATGCGAAAATAGATATAAATAATGAAATCCACCAAAATTTTCCAGCTTTATTTTCAATAGGATATACTATATCATTAGTAACATCTTTTATATTTTTTTTTCCTAAAATCAATTTTTCTCTTATGGGAGATTCATAATAATCTAACATAATATTTTTTATTTACTTATCATTTCTTATTTTTACTAAATAATTGACATTAGGGCTTATTCCTATAAACTCAAGAAGTTTATAGGATCTTATATTATTTATTTTCTTACGTATAATACTATTTTTATCTTTAATATCACCAAATGTTATTGCTTTAGTAGGACAAACAATACTACATGCTGTTTCAAATTCATTGTCTTTTACTTTTCTTTTTTCTTTTTTTGCTTTTGTTATTGAATATTGAGTTCTTTGAATACATAAAGAACATTTTTCCATTACACCTCTAGTTCTTGTAACTACATCTGGATTTAACACCATTTTTCCCAATGTATTATTCATATGAAAATCAAAATCTTTGTTGTCTAAATAATTAAACCAATTAAAACGTCTTACTTTATAAGGACAATTATTTGCACAATAACGGGTTCCTATACATCTGTTGTATGTCATCATATTTTGACCTTGTGATCCATGAGTAGTAGCTCCAACTGGACAAACTGTTTCACATGGAGCATATTCACAATGTTGACACATTATAGGTTGAAATGATACTTTTGGATTATCTTGTGATTGTCTATTTAATTTTTTTTTGTCATTATGATAATATCTATCTATTCGTATCCAATGCATATCTCTAAAATTTCTTATTTCGTCTTTTCCAACAACGGGAATATTATTTTCAGAATTACATGCTATTATACATGAACCACATCCAATACAAGTATTTAAATCTATAGATAAATTAAAATGATGTCCATCATTATTTTTATTTTTTATTTTATTTTTTTCCATATTCCAGATATTATCATTAATATTTTCTTTTTTATTCCAAACTTTTTTAGGATATTTTAAAAAAGTATCCAAATTCGTTTCTCTGATAATATCTCTTTCTAAAGGTGAATTTTGTAATTGTACGCAAGCAAATTTATGTATTATATTTGTTTTTTCTATTTTTATATTTTTTTGTATTATATTAAATTCATCATAAATTTTATATGAATTTTTTCCATCACATAAATTAGATAATTTTCCTATTTTTTGTCCGTATCCAAATGCTATACCAATTGATCCTATTGCTTGTCCATATTGTATAAATGCAGGTATGTTTTTAATAACTATTATATTATTTTTTATTATATTAACACAATTTCCATTTAATGATCCATCTGTAGTATTCCAATTTTTTATATTAAATTTTTTTGAATCATGATGTGAAATAGTCATGTAATTTCCCCAAGTAGTTCTTGTTATAGGATCTGGAAGTTCATGTAACCAAGGGTTATTATATTGAAATCCATCGCCCATACTTGTTTTTGTATACAATCTAAGTTCAAATTTATTTTTTATATCATTAGTTATTTTATATGTTTTTAATATTTTTGTTTTACTATATAATTTTTTATTATTATGATTTTTATTAGTTTTTACAAATCCTTTAAATAAGGCTTCATTAAAAGAAGAGCAGTTAGAATATGGTATAATATTTTTTTCCCATTTTTTTTTCAAATATTCATAATAATTTATTTCATTAATATTACTCCATCTAATAATAGAATCTTGTAATTGTCTTGTATTAAAAATTTTTTGTATAGTTGGTTGAATGAGAGTATAGTAATTTGAAATAGGATTAAGATCACCCCATGACTCTAACCAATGAGGAATAGGAGCTATTACTTTCATAATTTTATTTGTCTCATTCTTTTTTGTTGAAAAAGAGACTGTTAAAGGAATATTTTTTATTGATTTTTTTATTATATTAGAAATAGATGAGGGAAGATTATAAATAATATCCAAATCATTAATAAATAATGCTCCTATATTATCTTTTTTTAGATCATCAATAAAATTATAAAATTTTTTATCATCACTTTCTTTAGAAAGTATAAATTTTTTATTTTTTATGGCATTGCTATTGATTTTTTTATTAATTAAAAACGACATTTCATACATATCTTTATCCCCATCTGCAAAAATTACGCACTTATTCCATTTTTTTTTAATTAAAGAATAAATTATTTTAGATTCATTATCGTTAGGTTCTTTTCCAAAAAAAATACATTGATAAATATCAAATAACATTTTTTTTATATCAGTAGGTTTTTTAGATATTCTTTTATCAGAATTAGCTCCAGATATGGACATATTACTTTCTATATGAATATGTTGTATCATAGTATTATTATCTAGATTTCTATTATTTGCATAATATTTTTCTATATTTTCTGGAATCCAATCTCCTAAGAAATCAGCATCAAATGATACTATTAAATCTATATTTTTCAAATCAAAAAAAGGTATAGCTCGTCTTCCAAAAATATTTTTTGAAGCATCTAATATCTTAGAATAAGAAATAGGATCATAAATAATCCATTTTGTATTAGGATATTTTTTTTTAAAATCTTTAATTATTTCTTTGGTAGAAAAACTTGGAAATGATGGAGAAATAAATATAATATGTTTTTTTGTTTTATTCAAATACTTTAAATTTTTTATAATATAATTATCAATGGATTTCCAGTTACTTATTTTACCATTTAAATATGGAAATTTAAATTTTTCTTCATCATAAAGTGATAATAATGAAGATTGTATCCTTGCTGAAACAGTGTTAAAATATGAAGAATCAAAATTTGGTTCTATTTTTATTGGTCTACCTTCCCTTGTTTTTACTAATACACAAGCCATATCAAACGAATCAACCATAGTAGTGGCATAATAAACAGGAATTCCCAAAGAAATATTATCAGGTTTAACTATATAAGGTATAGATTTTATTACAGGACCTTTACACGCAGTTAATGTAACAGAAGCCGTGCTGAATCCTATCCATTTTAAAAAATCTCTTCTAGAACTTTTTTTGTTAAAAAAATTTTTTATTAAATATGTATTTTTTTTCTCCTTTTTTATCATAAAATAATTTTTATATTATATTGTTAATAATGGCATTTAGCACATTCAGTTCCTCCAATTTCATTTAAAGTGGATTTTTTTATGTTATTATTTTTATAATACTCTTTGTAATATTGATTATCCATATCAACTTTAACATTTCTATGACAAGAAATACACCATTCCATTGTAAAATCTTCATGCATTTTTACTTGATCCATTTTTTTAACATTTCCATGACATGCACTACAAATTATATCTACTTTTTTTAATTTTTTAATTGTTTTTTCTCCAATTTTTGTGTGTTGAGAATGATCAAAATAAACAAAATCAGGCATATTATGTATTCTAATCCATTTAATAGGATGAACATTATCTGTATATTTCATTTTTTCTTTATTCCATCCTGCAGTGTAGTAAATTTTATTTATTTCTTTATTATAATCATTTATATTTTTTCCTTTTTCAATATAATTTCCTTTGTATTCATTAATAGTAATATGACAACTCATACAAACATTAATAGTAGGAATTCCAGCTACTTTTCCATATTTTGCATTAGAATGACAATATTGACAATCTATTTTATTAATATCAGAATGTATTTTATGAGAAAAATAAATAGGTTGCATCGGTTTATATCCTTTATTAATATCTATTTTCATTAAAAAAAACCAGATCATATATATATTAAATACGATAATAATTCCTAAAAAAGAAGATAATAAATACCAATTTTTCTTTTTATTTACAAGAAAATTTTTATATAAAATTTTTATTAAAAAATTTTTTATATGTAATCTTGTAATATATTTTGGTTTACCATACATTAATTTATGAAGAACATAAATTCTATATAAAATCCAAAGTATTATTAAAGTAATAATACTAAAAAATAATAGAAATATTTTTATTAAAAATGATTTATTTTTTCTTTCATATATAAAATTTTCATATTCTTCGTTAATTTTAATTTTATTTTCATTTACTTTTTCTTTTTTTGATTTTTTTATAAAAAAAAGTATATCATCAATTTGTTTTTCTGAAAATTGAGGAAAAGAATTCATTTCTATATTTCCATATTCTTTGTAAAGATCAATAGCATCTTTATCTCCACTATTTCTTAATGATTTATTATCTTTTATCCATTTGTGTAACCATTCTCTATTTCTTTTTTCTGTAACACCATATAAAGCTGGACCTATCATTTTTTTATTTAAATCCATATAATGGCATGCTGTACAATTTTTTTTAAAAAGATTTTTTCCATTATCAAAATCTCCATCTATATTTTTGGATTCTAATAAAAAAGAATAAAAAATTAAAATAAAAATTAAAATTTTTCTCATACAAAACAATTTCATAAAAAATTTGAATTTGAATAAATAAAATGAAAAATATCATATTTTATGTAAAAAAAATTGTAAATTCTCCATTTAATTATAAATAATTGAATTAAAATCCTTAAAAAATAATTTTGAATTTATTTTTTAAATTTATAGATAAATTATTTCTTAAATTACCAATTTGATATTTTATGGAATCTAATTACAAAATTTCTTTTTTAGAAGAAAAATTATTAAATGGATTACATGTTTTTTATTATCAAGATAAAACAAATCCTTTAATATCAACATCTGTTCTATATCATGTAGGAAGTAAAGATGAAGATCCTGGAAAAACTGGGTTTGCTCATTTTTTTGAACATCTTATGTTTGAAGGATCAAAAAATATTAAAAAAGGAGATTATTTTAAATATGTAGCTTCTAACGGAGGACAAAATAATGCATATACAAGTCAAGATGAAACTTATTATTATGAAATATTACCATCTGATTGTCTTCCACTAGCTTTATGGATGGAATCAGAGAGAATGTACTATGCTAATGTAGATAAAGAAAGTATAGACATACAAAGGAAAATAATTAAAGAAGAAAAAAAAACAAGAGTTGATAATCAACCTTATATAAAAGCTCTATCGGAAGTAATTCCAGCTTTGTTATTCAAAAAACATCCATATAGATATCCAATAATAGGATTTAACAAAGATTTAGATAATGCAACAGAAGAAGATTATAATAAATTTTATGAAAAATATTATATCCCAAGTAATGCTATTCTAGTTATAAGTGGAGATTTTGAGATAGAAGAAGCTAAAGAATTAGTAAAAAAATATTTTTCACAAAATTTTAAAAATAAAAAATTAATTAAAAAAGAAATTCCTAAAGAAGAATCTATAAATAAAGAAATAATAACTACATATATAGATAAAAATACTAAAGTTCCAGGGGTTTTTTTATCTTATAGAATTCCAGAAATGATTAATAAAGATTTTTATGCATTAAAAATAATAGATAATATTTTATCTTCAGGAGAAAGTTCAAGAATAATAAGTAATATAGTTAATGATAAACAAATTGCAGTTTATGCTGGATCTTTTTTAGATTCTATGGAAGATTATAGTATGCTTACTATATATGGAATATTGTATCCAAATGTTAAAGTAGAAAGATTATTAGAAGGAATTGATAAAGAAATTGATATGATAATAGATAAAGGTATTACTCAATACGAATTAGATAAACAAATGAATTTTTTTGAAAGAAAATCTATTTCTGATAATTATTTTATAAGTGGAGTATCTTCTAATTTATCACATTATTATTTATATTATAAAAATGCTAATTTAATTAATAATGAAATAGATAACTTTAAAAAAGTTACAATACAAGATGTACAAAAAGTAGCTAGTAAATATCTTATTAAAAATAATAGAGTTCGTTTATATAATTTACCAGAAAAAAAATAATATTTTATAATAATAATGCTTATTAACACAGAAGAAAATATAGATATACCTCCTAAATCTTTAAAAAGAAATATTAATATAAAATTAAAGAGGCCTAAATATTTTTGTATGAAAAATGGATTAAAAGTTATTTTAGTAGAAAATCATAAAATTCCCCTAGTTAGGGTTGTTTTAGAATTAGAATCTATTCCATTACTAGAAGGAAATAAGGCTGGAATACAAAAAGTTTTTGGTCAAATGTTGAGATCTGGAACTAAAAATTGTTCTAAAGAAGAATTAGATAATATAGTAGATTATATGGGGATAAGTTTTCATACTTCTTTTTCTGAAATATTTATTTCTACTTTAAAAAGACACTTAGAAAAATCTATATCAATTATATTAGATATTATAATGAATTGTAGGTTTAATAGTTCTGAAGAATTAGAAAAAGCAATAAAACAAATTATTACTGATATTCATATATCGGAAAAAGATCCAAATATTATTTTGAAAAGAGTAAAAAATATAATATTATTTGGAAAAGATCATCCATATGGAGAATATGAAACTGTTGATTCTGTAAAAAAAATAACTCTACGTGATTTAAAGAGATTATATAAGAAATATTATATACCTAATAGATTTTATATAACTTTTGTGGGAGATATATCTGTTAAAGAAGTTAAATATTTATGTAAAAATTATTTTTCTAAATGGAAAAAAAAATCATATATAGATAGATATAAAAATGAACCAAAACAAAAAAAAATTTCTGGGATAAAAATACATATAGTAAATATTCCTTCTTTAACTCAATCAAGTATATGTTTTGGAAAAACAATAAATTTAAGAAAAAATGATCCATTATATATATCAGCTATATTAGCAAATGGAATACTAGGAGAAGGAGCATATAGTCGTCTTTTTATAAATTTAAGAGAAAAAAAGGCATATACATATGGTGCATGTTCTATTTTAAAACCTGATAGAAATATTGGTAGTATTTCTACATATACACAAGTAGGTAATGAGGTTACAGAAAATGCAATAAGAGATATAATTGATGAGATATCAAATTTTGTATCAAAAGGAGTTTCATTAGAAGAGTTAAAAATTAAGAAAAAAGAAACAATTGGACAGTTTTTATTAGATTTAGAAGATCCTGCAAGAATTAGCGAACTTTTTGTTTGTGAAAAAAAAGATAATCTTCCTTATAATTTTTATGATACTTTGATAAGTAAAATTCAATCAGTTACATTAGAAGACGTATATGAAACATGTAAAAAATTTTTCAATCCTAATAATGGAATAATTTTGATTGTAGGAAAACTAAAAGAAATTTTACCTTCTATAAGAAAATTAGGTTATCCTATAAACCAAGTTGATCAATTTGGAGTTTTATTAAAAGAAAATATATAATTAAAAGAAAATTATAATAATATAATGTATAATGATAATAATAGTAATTTAAAAAATAAAATTATATCTACATTAAAAAGTATATATGATCCAGAAATTCCGGTAGATATTTATGAATTAGGTTTAATTTATGATATTCAAATTTCATCTATTAATAAAGTTAAAATAATTATGACATTAACTACTCCAAATTGTCCAGTTATAGAAAGTTTACCAATAGAAGTAGAAAAAAAAATAAAATCAATTAAAGAAATAAAAGAAGTTAAAGTTAATATAACTTTTGATCCTCCATGGAGTAAAGATTTTATGAGTGATGAAGCTCGTTTAGAATTAGGTTTATTATAAAAATATTTTTTTATGGATGTTTTTAATTTATTATTTTACGGAATATTAATAATTTTATTTTTTTATATATTTTCAAGTTTTATATTTATAGTTAATCAAGAGACTACTGCAATTATAGAAAGAATGGGAAAATATCATAGTATTCGTTATGCAGGATTAAATTTTAAAATTCCTATTTTGGACAATATAAAAGGTAAATTATCTTTAAAAATTCAACAATTAGATGTTTTAATAGACACTAAAACAAAAGATAATGTATTTGTTAAAGTTAAAATATCAGTTCAATTTAAAGTTATAAAAAATAAAGTTTATGAAGCTTTTTATAAATTAGATGATTCTAATACTCAAATTAAATCTTATATATTTGATGTAGTTCGTGCAGAAGTTCCTAAAATGAGATTAGATGATGTTTTTGAAAGAAAAGATCATATAGCTCTTGCTGTAAAAGGAGAATTAGAAGAATCAATGTCAGAATATGGATATTCTATTATAAAAGCTTTAGTTACAGATCTTGATCCTGATGAACAAGTAAAAATAGCTATGAATCGTATTAATACAGCTGAAAGAGAAAAAGTAGCTGCTGAATATAAAGCTGAATCTGAAAGAATAAAAATAATAGCTAAAGCTAAAGCAGAAGCGGAAAGTAAAAAATTACAGGGAAAAGGAACAGCAGATCAAAGAAGAGAAATTGCTAAGGGTATATTAGATTCTGTAGAAGTATTGAATAATGTAGGAATTAATTCTCAAGAAGCTTCAGCGTTAATTGTAGTTACTCAACATTATGATACTCTTCAATCTATGGGAAAAAGAAGTAATAGTAATTTAATATTGATTCCAAATTCACCAGGATCAGCTAATGAAATGTTAAATAATATGATTACTTCATTTAGTGTATCTAGTAAAATTGGAAAGTATATGAATAAAAATAATATTGAAAAATAAAAAATAATTATGGAAATAGTAGGTAAAGTAAAAAAAATATTTGATATTCAAAAATTTGAAAGTGGATTTAAAAAAAGAGAAATTGTAATTACAACTGATGATCCTTATCCTCAGGATATTTTAATAGAATTTATACAGGATAAAACTAGTTTATTAGAGTCAATAAAACCGAATGAAAAGGTAAAAGTTTTTATTAATATTAGAGGAAGAGAATGGAAAAATCCTAAAGGTATTATAAAATATTTTAATTCTATACAAGGATGGAGAATAGATAGAATATCTAGTTCTTTATCAAATTTAGGAATATCTAAAGAAGATAATATAAATTCTAAAAATTCATCTGACTTATCATCTCAAGTTTCATCTGATGATTTTGATGATTTACCTTTTTAAAGTAAAGAATTATTTAATAATTCTTGATGAATTATATCTTTTTTTATATTCAATTTATTATATGGAGAGAACTCTCTTCCATAAAGAATAATTTGTAAGTGTAATTTTTTCCATTTTTTTTTTTCAAAAAAAATTTTAACATTTTTTTCTGTTTCATTTATATTTTTACCATTACTTAATCTCCATCTATACATCATTCTATGAATATGAGTATCTACAGGAAATACTTCATATTTATTTGTTATTGAAATATGAGATAAAAAAACAGATGCAGTTTTGTTTCCTATTCCTGGTAATTTTTTTAATATTGAAATATTTTTGGGAATAATACAATTAAATTTATCTATTAATATTTTGGATAAATTAAAAATGTTATTAGCTTTTTTATTATAAAGACCTATTTCTTTTATTAAATTTTTTATTTCTTTTAAAGAAAGAGAGACAATATCGTAAGGAGATTTAATTTTATTAAAAATTTTTTTTGTTACTTCGTTTACTTTTTTTTCTTTACTTCTTGAAGTAAGAATAATAGATATTAATAAAGTATATTCATTAATATAATATAAATTAATTTTTGGATATGGATATAAAAAATTTAGTATTTTTTCAATAATTTTTATTTTTTTGTATAATTTATTTTTTTTTAATGATCGTTTGTATATCATTTTTTTTACAATGTATCTTTGATAAAATTTATGTATACCTTTTTTTAAAGATCTAACTACATATTAATTATTAAATACTTTTTTTTTCAATTTTTATTAATTTACCTTAATTTTTATGACCAATATATTTAGGATATACTCCTATTAATAATGAATTATTTTTTTTGTATTATATAAAATTAGAATTATCATTTATAATATCTTCATTTGAATTAATAGTGAAATAATAAATTTTTTTTTATTATTTGATGAATAATAATAAATTATAATAAATAAAGATATTTTTACGTAATAATTAATAAAAATAAATTTAATTTAAATTTATTTTTATTAATGAATATTTTTTAGATTTAATCTTTTTATTAAAGAGTCTATAAATTTATTTTTTTTATATAAAATTTTATATTTATTTTTTTTAGTTTCATTTTCATCAAGTTTTTTTCTATTTATAATTTTAATATTTGAAATTATATTATATATTTTTTTTTCAAAAAATTTTATAAAATTTTCATTAATTAATGATAAATTATTATTTTCTATATCTATATTTGGAATTATTATAATAATTTTATTATTTGATATTTCAATTTTAGTTTTATTTATAAATTTATCAATTATTGTTGTATTTTTATAATTGTCAGTAATAAATTTTTTCCAATATTCTGAAATAAAATTTATATTATTTTGTATAATAAAAAATTCTTTATTTAATATATTTTTATCAACTTTTTTTTCTTTATATAAAGAAAAAAAAGTTGATAAACTAATTATATTTGTTTCAATTATTGAATTAATAATGTTATCATTATAATGATAAGAATATAATATATGTTCTATATTAAAACACATATTTAATATTTTATTTAAAATAAAAAAAGATATATTTTTTGATTGAATTTCATAATAATTAATTAAATATTTATTATAATTTCCTATCATAAAAATTTTATTATTTTTTTTATATAATAATAAATTTTTTATATATTTTTTTAATCCATTTATAAAATCATGAGGATTTTTATTTTTTTGATAAAAAATATTTTTTATCATTATTAATATATCATGTATTTTGTTATCTAATAAATAATCTATTAATTTAAAATAAAATTTTGTATCAATTAATTTTAATTCATTTATTACTAAATTTTTAGTAATTATTTTTTTATTGTTATCTGTAATAATTTTGTTAAATAAAGTAATAGCATTTCCAATTGATCCATCTGCATATTGTGATATTATTAATAAAGCTTCTTTATCTATTTTTATATTTTCTTTTTCAGAAATCATTTTAATATGAAAAAAAATATCTTTCACAGATATTTTTTTAAAATTAAAAATATATGAATATTTTAAAATATAATTTGGAATATTTTTTTTATTTTCATCACAAATTATAAATAATATATTTTTAATTACAATTTTTGTTATTATTTCAGTTATTATAAAAAAACGTGAAGGAATTGAATTTAATTTATTAATTACAAATACATTTATATTATTATGAAATAAAAATTTTTTTAATGTTTTTTCTATATCATATGAATTTTCTAATTCATTATAAAATTCTATTAATTTAATATTATTTTCTAGTATAGAAAATTTATTATTTAATTTTTTAGCTAAAATGTTTGCACAAACATTTTTTCCTACTCCTGATTTTCCAAAAAAGAATAAAAAATTGGGTATACACTTATTATTTTTAATTATTTTTTTCAAATTAAAAATAATTTTGTTTTGGCCTATTATTTCTTCTAATTCTTTAGGATGATATTTTTCTGTAAAAATTTTTTTTTCAAAAAAATTATTCATAATAGAATTTTTTTTATCATATCAGATGCATCTTTTAATGTATTAACATAATGAATAGGTAATTTACTACTTTGTAAAATTTTTCTTGCAAATTTTTCATTTGTTCCTTGTAAACGAACAATTAATGGAATATTTATACTTTTATTTATTTTAAAATATGATTCTATTATTCCTTTAGCTACTATATCACAACGAACTATTCCACCAAATATATTTATCAATATAATTTTAACGGAATAATCATTTAATATTAAAGAAAAAGATTTATTTACTCTTTTTTTATCTGCGGATCCTCCTATATCCAAAAAATTAGCAGGATGTCCTCCACAAGATTTTATCATATCCATAGTAGCCATAGCTAATCCAGCTCCATTAACCATACACCCTACATTTCCATCTAATTTTATAAAATTTATTTGATTTTCTTTATGAAAAAATGAATTATTATCTTTATTTTCTTTATTATTATCATTACTAACATCAACTAAAAAAAAATTTTTTTTTCTACGAAAATCTGCATTTTTATCTAATGTAATTTTAACATCTATAGGTATAATTTTGTTATTATGTGTTTTTATAAATGGATTTATTTCTAATAATAATATATCGTAAAAATTATAAGCTTTATTTAAAGAAAATAAAAAATTTTTAAATAAACTCATTGATGTTTTTTCATTTATTCCCAAATTAAATCCTATTTTTCTTACTTGAAAAAATTGTAATCCTAAAATAGGATCTATTTCTTCTAATTGTATTTTTTTTGGATTATTTTTTGATAAATCTTCTATATTAATTCCTCCTTCTTGAGAATAAATAATAACATTTTTTCCTATGTTTCTATTTAATGAAATGGATATATAATATTCTTTTGGATTATTATTATAATATACATCTTCTGATATCAATATTTTTTTTACTAGTATTCCTTTTTTTGAAGTTTGAGGTGTAATTAAATATTTTCCCAAAATATTTTTAGATACTTCATATGCTTCATCTAAACTTTTTATCAATTGAATACCTCCTGATTTTCCTCTTCCTCCTGCATGAATTTGAGCTTTTATTACTAAAGATTTTTTGTTTGTTTTTTTAAATAATATTTTTGCTGCTTTAACAGATTCTTCTGGAGAAGTTGCAATTATACCTTCAGGTACATGAATAGAAAAATATTTTAATATTTTTATTCCTTGGTATTCATACAAATTCATTTATTTTTTCAATTTTTTTATTTAATTAGTAAATTTAAGCTAAAATTATATATTTGAATTATTACTATTAAATTAAAAATTATGATAAATAAATATAAAATTGGATATAATTAAATAAAAATTTAATATTTTATAATACAAAAAATTTATTTTTATTTTATTATCATTCATAATTTCATCATACATGCATAAATAAATAAGTAAAATAAAAAAATATATAATATAATCTAAGTAACAAAGTAAAAATTAAGATTATATTTAAATAAATATATAAATATAAATACTAAATTAATATACTAATAATGTTAAAAGAAAATTGTTCTATTAAATATATTATAAGAAAAAATAATAAAAGTATAAAATATCAATCGTTGTTTTTAATGATTCATGGATATGGAAGTAATGAAAAAAATCTTTTTTCTTTTGAAAAAGATATACCAGAAAATTTATTTGTAATTAGTATACGTGGTATTTATAGAATGGATGAAGATAAATATTATTGGTATAATATAGATTTTTCAAATGATAAAAAATTTATTAATAAAAAACAAGCTAAAAATTCTATTAATAATATATCACATTTTATTAATTATTCAATTAAAAAATATAATCTAAAAAAAGATAAAGTTTGGTTATGTGGATTTAGTCAAGGAGCTATATTAAGTTATGCAATAGCTTTAAAAAATAATAAAGTAAAAAATGTACTTTCTTTAAGTGGATATTTGGATGAAGAAATTCTACCTAAAAAAATATATGAAATAAATAATATATTTTCTCGTAAAATAAATTTTTTTATTTCTCATGGAAAATATGATAATATTATTCCAGTTGAATGGGTTAGAAAAAGTATTAAATTATTAAATAATGAAAAATTATTTTCAATTTTTTACAAAGAATATGATTCTGAACACAATATAAATGATTCTAATTATATAGATTTAATAAATTGGATTAAAAGTAAATAATATGAGTATACGTATAAAATTAATAATATTTATTATATTATTTTTATTATCTATATTCTTATTTTTTATTAAAAAAAATTATTTTCTAGGAACAATATCTATATTAATTAGTTTAATTACTATTTTTTTTATATTTAGAAATGAATTTTTATTAATAGCAATTATTAAAGTTGGTAAAAAAGATATGAAAGGGCTTAAAAAATATTTAGGATATATTAAAAACCCTAAATTACAACTTATTAAACAACAAATAGCTTATTTTTATTTTTTAAATGGAATTCTTTTTTTAGAAAAAAATATGAATAAATCGGAATTTTATATGAAAAAAGCATTATATTGTGGATTAAAATTTAAACAAAATATAGCTATTGCTAAATTAAATTTAGCAATTATATCATTATCAAAAGGAGATAAAAAACAAGCGGAAAATCTTTTATCTGAAGCAAAAAAAATGGATGTATCTGGAATATTACAAAATCAAATACAAATTATAAAAAAACAAATAAAAAAAATAAATACAAGTAATATTCAAAATACTTTTTTTAGAAAAAAATTATAAATTTAGTATTTTCAATACATTATTTTCCATTAATAATTTTATAGGATTTTCTATTAAATTTTTTATATAAGATAAAAATCCTACAGATTCTTTTCCATCTATTATTCTATGATCATAAGATAATGCTAAATACATTATAGGACATATTTTAATAGAATTATTAACTACAGTAGGTCTTTCTGTAATTTTATGCATACCTAAAATAGCACTTTGTGGAGGATTTATAATTGGAGTGGAAAGCATTGATCCAAATATACCGCCATTTGTTATGGTAAATGTTCCTCCTTTCATATCTTCGATAGAAATAGTTCCATTATGTACTTTATTGGATAATCTATTTATTTCTTTTTCTATTTTATCAAAGGATAATAATTTATTAGCATTTTTTATTACTGGAACCATAAGTCCTTTTGGTCCAGATATTGCTATACTAATATCTACATAATTATAACTTATTTTTTTTTCGTTATATATTATAGAATTTACATCTGGATATTTTTTTAAAGACTTAACACATGCAGTAGTAAAAAAAGACATAAATCCTAATTTAATTCCATGTTTTTTTTTAAAAATTTCTTTGTATTTGTTTCTTAATAAAATTACTTCTTTCATGTTAACTTCATTAAAAGTAGTTAACATTGCTGTTTTATTTTTTATAGAAACTAATCTTTCAGAAAGTTTCCTTCTTAACGAAGATAAAGGAATTATAATTTCTTTTCTTTCTTCTTTTTTATCATAATATTCTGAATATTGATTTTTTATATCATTTTTTTCTATATAATGTTTTATACAATCTTTTTTTGTAATCATTCCATTTTTACCTGTTCCTTTTATTTTTTCTACAGAAATACTTTTTTCTCTTATAATTTTTTTTGCAGATGGAGAAGCAAATATTTTATTATTTTTTTTTTCTTTTTTGTTTTTTTCTTTTCTAATAATTTTTTTTATATTATTATAATGTTTAATTATACAAAAAGTATCTCCAACATTAACCTTGTCACCTTCTTTTACTAATAATTTTATTATTCCTTCTTCTTCTGAAGATATTTCCAATGTAGCTTTATCTGAATCTATTTCAGCAATAATTTGTCCTTTATTTACATAATCTCCATTTTTAACTAAAATAGAAGATATTTCTACTTCTAATATAGATTCTCCAGGAGAAGGGATTTTTATTTCTGTTATCATAAATACTAAAGTTTTAATTATTTAAAAATAAAAGCTTTTTCTAATATTTCATTTTGAATTTCGAAAAAATTACTATAAGAACCAACAGAAGGACTAGAATTTTCACATGGAGAAATTACATCAATATCTATAATATTTTTCATATTATTCAATATATATTTCCATAATCCCATATTTTTTGGTTCTTCTTGAACCCAAACTACTTCTGTTTTTTTATTATATTTATTTATGATATTTTTTATTTTTTCTATATTTAATGGATATATTTGTTCTATTCTTATTATCGCTATTGTATAATTTTTAATATATTTTTTTTTATCAAGTAAATCATAATATATTTTTCCAGAACATAATATTAACCTTTTTATTTCATTTTTATTTGATATTAGATTATCATCAACAATATCTATAAAAGATCCTTCAGATAAATCATCTATAGATGACATGCATTTTTCATTTCTAAGTAGACTTTTTGGAGTAAATACTATTAAAGGTTTTCGAAATTTTAATTTCATTTGTCTTCTTAATAAATGATAAAAATTTGCTGGAAAAGTACAATTTGCCAAAAAAATATTATTATTAGCACAAAGTTGTATATATCTTTCTATTCTAGCAGATGAATGTTCAGGACCTTGGCCTTCATATCCATGAGGTAATAGTAATACAATTCCATTTTGTATTTTCCATTTAGTTTCTCCAGAAACTATATATTGATCTATTATTATTTGAGCTCCATTACTAAAATCTCCAAATTGTGCTTCCCATAAAGTTAAAGTATTAGGAGAAATCATTCCATAACCATAGTCAAAACCTAATACTCCATATTCTGAAAGTGGAGAATTATATACTTCAATTTTTCCTTGTTTTTTTTCTAAAGAATTTAATATAATTATATTTTCTTCTTCTTCTGTTTTTACAATAATATGACGTTGAGAAAATGTTCCTCTTGCTATATCTTCTCCTGAAATTCTAATAGAAAAACCTTCATATAATAGAGTTCCATAAGATAATAATTCTGCCATACTCCAATCTATCAAATTATTTTCAATCATTGTTAATCTTTTTTTAAACAAAGATTTTATTTTTTTAAAAAAAATTTTTTCTTTAGGAAGAGTAAATATTTTTTTTGATATTTCTATTATTTTTTCTTTAGAAAATTTTGTATTTACATTTTTTAACATCAATTTTTTTTCAAAAATGATTGGATAATCTATCCATTCTTTTTTTAAAAAAGAATTTAAAATATTACATTTAATATATTTTGATTTTTCATATTCTTTATTAAGTAAATTAATATATTTTTCCTCTATAGATTTTAAATAAATATTATCTATAATATTATCTTTTTTTAATATATTTTTGTATATACAATATGAATTTGGATGAGAAGATATTTTATTATACATAATTGGTTGTGTAAACCTTGGATCATCTCCTTCATTGTGTCCATGTCTTCTGTACCCTATTAAATCTATAAAAATATCTTCTTTATATTTCATTCTAAAATCTATAGCAAAACAAATTGATTTTACAACAGATTCTATATCATCAGCATTAACATGTAAAACAGGAGAAGAAACAATTTTTGCAATATCTGTACAATAATAACTAGAACGACCTTCAACACTATTTGTAGTAAATCCTATTTGATTATTAATTATTATATGAATTGTTCCACCTGTTTTATACCCTTCTAATTTAGATAATTGTAAAACTTCATATATAATTCCTTGACCAGATATAGATGCATCACCATGAATAAGTATGGGAATAACCTTATTTATTTCTTTATTATGAAAAATATCTATTTTTGCACGTGTTACTCCTTCTAATATTGGAGTAATAGATTCTAAATGAGAAGGATTTGGAAGTAGATATATATCAATATTTTTATTTACATTATGATTTTTTTTTGTATAATGATATCCTAAATGATATTTAACATCACCAGAAAATAATGTATCTATATATTTTTTTCCATAAAATTCATTAAATATATGATGAAATTCTTTTTGTAATAAATTCGATAATATATTTAAACGGCCTCTATGAGCCATACCTATTATAAATTCTCTAGTGTAATAATTATTACAAGAATATTCTATCATATATTCTAACATAGGTAAAATAGATTCATTTCCTTCTAAAGAAAATCTTTTTTGTCCTATAAATTTATTATGAATATATTTTTCAAATATAACAGCATGATTTAATTTTTTTAAAAAAAATCTTTTTTCATTTATAGAAAAAGATTTAGAATTCATTTTTTTTAAATGAGTTTCTATCCAGTTTGTTTTAACATAATCTGATATATATGTATACTCTATTCCAATAGACTTACAAAAAGTATTTTCTAAAAAAATTATTATGTCTTTTAATAAATTTTTTTTATCATTTATTAATTTTCCTACTAAAAAAGTTTTTTCTAAATCTTTATTAGATAATCCAAATTTTTTTAATATAAAATTTTGATTTTTTTTATTGGATATTAATGGATTTGTATTTGCGAGTAAATGCCCATAGTTTTTATAGAATTGAATTAAATTAAATACAGAAATTTCTTTTTGTATTATTGAATCAATACATTTTTTTTCATTATTTCTATTTTTACTGTAAACTTTTTTTCCAAAATCAAATCCTTTGAAAAAGTTTATCCAACTTAATTCTACTAAATTTTGATTTTTTTTATATTTTTTATATAAATATTCTACAAAATGAATATCGTTCAAAAAAGAAAAATTTTCATTCATATTTTATAATTCAAATTTAAATAGTTAGTACATAATTCTTTATAATCATGAAAATATATTTTTTATATATTTTTTTATTTTTAATAAAAAAATATTTGTTTCATATAAATTATTTCCAATAGCCATAGAAAAATTTTTATTTCCCCATAATTTGGAACATTTTTTATCTGTTATTTCATCCATTATTTTATGAGCATTAACATTTTTATTTTGAATTATATCATTTGTAATAAATATAAATATGAAATATTTATCTTTTTTTATAAATCCAGTAAACATAAAAAAATTAGAATATATTTTAATTAAATCTATTCCAATTTTTTTTATTATTTCCTGATTCAAATATTGAACATATGTTGAATCAGTATAAAATTCACACACATATTTTATATAATTTAATTTTTTTATTTTTTTTATATAATTATTTTTTATATCATCTATTTTAGATGAATAAAATTTAGATATCTCTTTTTTAGCATCTATATATTTATTTTTTATATCTATAATTTTTTTTATTATAGGATTTTTATAATAATTCAAATATCTTTTTAAATCATTATATTCATAATAAATTTTATTTATAAACTGTATAGCATGTTTTGATGTAACAGCCTTAATTCTTCTTATTCCATATGAAACAGAACTTTCTGATATAATCTTAAATAAATGTATTAGGCCAGTACTTTTTGTATGTGTTCCAATACAAAGTTCATGAGAATCTCCAAAAGAAACAATACGAATTTTCTTTTCTTTAAAATATTTTTGTTGATTAATAATTAAAATATCTTTATATTTTTTAGCTTCTTTTAATGAGGAAAATTCTATTTCCTTTAATGAAAGATTATTATAAATTAATTCTTGAACACAATTTTCTATTTCTATTAATTTTTCATTATCAATTTTTTTATTATAAGAAAAATCAAATCTTAGATAATCATCACATACATAAGATCCTTTTTGTTTTATATCATTACTCAATATTTTTTTTAAAACAAAATTTAATAAATGAGTAGATGTATGATTTTTTTCTATATTTATTCTTCTATTTTTATTAACATGAGATTTAAAAGAAGAATATATATTATTAGGTAATTTTTTTGTAATATGAATAATATTAGAATTTTCTTTTTTTGTATCAATAATATGAATTTCTTCATCATTATTTGATAAAATACCAGTATCTCCAATTTGTCCTCCACCCTCAGGATAAAAAGGTGTTTTTGTAAGAACTAATTCATAATAATAATTTGTTGAATTTTTTATAGATTTTCTATATTTCTTAATATAACAAAAACAATTAAGATCATTATATCCTATAAATATATTCTCATCATAATTATTATAGACTTGAATCCAAGAATCTTTAATAAAAACTTTATTATTATATTTTTTAGATTTTTCTTTTTGTTCTAATAGTTTTTTATGAAATGTATTTTCATCTATCAATAGATTATTATTATTAATTATAATTTTTGATATTTCTATAGGAAATCCATAAGTATCATATAATTTAAATATCTTTTCTCCACTAATAATTTTTTTATTATTTTTTTTAGCATTATTAATAATATTATATATCTTTTTAGTTCCACTTTTAATGATATTTATAAATGAAATTTCTTCTGATTTTATTATATTATATATATATTTTTTTTTACATTCTAATTCAGGAAAATTTTTTTTCATTCCTTCTATAAAAGGAAAAACAAATTTATATATGAAGGATTCTTTTATACCTAAAAATAAATTAGCATGAACAAAGGCTCTTCTTAAAATTTTTCTTATTACATATCCAGCTTTATTATTTGATGGACAAATACCATCAAATATAGAAAATATAATAGCTCTTAAGTGATCAGCTATTATTTGTACAGATATATTTTGATTTTTATTTAAATTTTTATTAAAATTTATTTGTTCTTTTATGTTACATATTATAGGATAAAAAATATCAGTTTCATAACTAGAATTTTTTTTTTGTAAAACCATACATAATCTTTCTATACCCATTCCTGTATCTACATGTTTTATAGAAAGAGGTTTTAATATATTATTTATATTTCTTGTATATTCTATAAAAACTATGTTCCATAGTTCTATTACTTTTGGATGATTTTTATTTATTAATTTTTTTCCATTAATATCATTTTTTTCTAAATTATTTCTTAAATCTATATGTATTTCTGTACAAGGACCACATGGACCATGTTCTCCCATTTCCCAAAAATTATGTTCTTTTCCAAAGAAAAGAATATGATCTTTATGAACTAAAAGATTCCAAAATTTTAATGTTTCTTTGTCTAAGGATAATTTATCTTTTTTATCTCCTATAAAAATAGTTACATAAATATCATTTTTTGGTATATTATAAACATTGACTAATAAATCCCAGGCCCATTCTATAGCTTTTTCTCTAGAATAATCTCCAAACGACCAATTTCCCATCATTTCAAACATTGTATGATGATAATTATCATATCCTACTTGTTCAAAATCATTATGTTTTCCAGTAACTCTAAGACATTTTTGTATGTTAACAATTCTAGTATAATTTGATTTTTTATATCCTAAAAAATAATCTTTAAATGGATTCATTCCTGAATTAACAAATAAATTTGAAGAATCATTTTCTAAATATATAGGAAAAGAAGGAAAAATTTCATGTTTTTTTCTTTTAAAGAAGTTAATAAATGTATTTTTTATTATTTTATATTCCATCTGTTGTTTTATATAATTTTTTATTAATCTATTACTTATTATTTTTTATATTTATCAGATTGTTCTATTGAATCCATTATTTTATCCATGATATTATTTACATTTTCATTTTTTATATTTAATTGAACAGGATTTTTAATTTTCATTTTTTGTATAATTCCTTTTTTTTTTATTTTTATTCCTTTTTTATCATAAGCATCTTTAAATCCGTTTATTACTATTGGAACTACAATAGGATTATATTTTTTTATAACATGAACAATTCCTCTTCTTCCAGGAGAAAACTCTTTTGTAGTTCCTTGTGGAAAAGTAATTAACCATCCATCATTTAAAGCTTTACCCATTAGATTTATTTCAGATAATAATCTATTCATTTTTTTATTTTTTTCTTTCCACACTCTTTTTACGGTAATTCCTCCTAAGTAAACA
The DNA here is from genome assembly GCF_014252315.1 of Blattabacterium cuenoti. Classification (GTDB taxonomy): domain Bacteria; phylum Bacteroidota; class Bacteroidia; order Flavobacteriales; family Blattabacteriaceae; genus Blattabacterium; species Blattabacterium cuenoti_AI. The sequence continues at coordinate 39,287 of NZ_CP059216.1, read as the reverse complement.
AATATTTTTGATAAGAAACTACTTTTCATAGTTTCTTTAGCTGCTACATAATATAAATTTAGTTTTGGATTGAAAAGATATATTGGATTGTTAACATTTTTTATAAAACCATTTTTTACGCTAAAAAAAACATGAAACATTGCAAATACGTCTATAAAATATGTTTGATGGTTTGATATAAATAATACTTTTTTATCAGGAAGATTTTTAATATTTTCAGTACCTTCTAATTTAAGATCATTGAATCCATTACATTTATTGTAAGAAATATATCCTAAAAAAAAAATTAACAAACGTTTTATAAAATAAAGATTACCTAATGCATCTTTATATCTAAAAAAAATTTTTATTTTATTTATTAATTTATTTTTTTTATTATTTTTATTTTTTTCGAAAAAAAAAGAATAAATACTCACCGTATAATTATTTTAAAATAATTTTTCTTTTTTATATTTTTCCTCTAAAAAATATGCAATACCAGAAATAATAAATAAAATTATTAATCCATAATATATACAATTTGAAATATATATAGAATCTCCTTTTGCATAAGAATGAAGTCCAGATAAATAGTAATTTACTCCAAAATAAGTCATAATTATAGAAATTATAGATAATACACTTAAAAAATTGAAAATAACTTTATTTTTCATAAATGAAATTAGACGTGTATGTAATACAAATGCATAAATCATTATACTAATAAGAGCCCATGTTTCTTTAGGATCCCAACTCCAATATCTTCCCCAACTATTATTAGCCCATATAGCTCCTAATATTGTTCCTATAGTTAATAAAAATATACCTATAATGAGACACATTTCATTAATTATAGTTAATTTGTATATTTGTGTTGAAATCTCAAGTTTTTTAATAGGAAAACATTTTTTTATAATACAAAAAATTAATACTAAAAAACCTAATAAAGCTCCCGTAATAAAAAATCCATAACTTAATGTTATTGTTGCTACATGTATGATAAGCCAAAAAGATTTTAAAACTGGAACTAAATTTGTTATTTCTGGATCCATTATATTTCCATGAGCAATCATTAATAAAATGGATGAAATTAAAGAGGTTAATCCTAGTATAAATGAATTTCTATAGAATAAAAAACCGGTTCCTGAAACACAAAAGCTTATAAAAACAGTAGATTCATATCCATTAGTCCATGGTGCATGATTAGAAATATACCATCTAGTAATTAATCCTAAAAAATTAGAAATAAATAAAAAAAATAAAATAAAAGATAATATTTTGTTAAAAAATAAAATATATTTTTTTTTTATAAATATTTTTAAAAATGAATTTAAAGTAATAAAACCTCCTATAATAGCATATAAAAATATCAAATAATAGAATATATTTATTTTGTTATAAAAAATTTCCGCAGATATTTTTTTTTCTGTAGGTAAAATAGATTTAGCATATTTATTTTGATAATATTTTATTTTATTTAATTCTTTATCAGCTATTTTCCAATCTTTTTTAATTTGAGAATTAAATAAAGATTTTAAATATTCACTAAACATAATAAAACCTGAAGGATTTAGTTTTTTATTGTCTGGTCTAATCCAACTAGACCAAGTTTGATTTATATCGTTTGGTATTGGAAAAATTCTAATATATTTTCCTTGAAAAATTCCATGTATAATTCCAACTCTTTCAATAACACGAATAATAGATTTTTCATATTCGTTTCTATCTGATGGATCTTTAGAAAAAGATTTTTCATAATCATCCTGTAAAACAAATTTTAATTTTAATGTTATTGGATCTATTGTATAAAAATCCATTAATGATACATAATTTTTTTTATCATATATATTAATTTTTTTAGATAATTCATTTATTACATTTTTTTCTATCCTTATAAAAGGAACTTTCATCCAAAAAACATTATCTTGATGAATTGATATAAACCATTGATTAGCATTTATATTTCCTATATAATCTTTTTTATAAATTTTTCTTAATAATTCAACAGCAATAGTATTAATTGGTTTAATTCTACCATTATAATCTTGAACTAATATTCTACCAAAATTATCTGCATGTTTTTTAGATATATTAACATAATCGTAAATATTTTTTATATCATAATAGTTTCTTTTATGTATATCATTATTACTATTGTTGTTAATTTTATTATGTTTATGTAATGGATTAGAATATATAAAATTACTGATTGATAATAATATGAAAAATATAAAATAGAAATTTTTTTTATTAATTTCCATAGTGTTTTAATTTATTTTTAAGATAATTAAATCTAGATCCTTTACAAAATATTGTAAATAACATTCCAATAATCATAAACAAATATCCTACGTAAGAAAAAATAGTTCCTATCCAATCATTATTAACAATAATATGTGTACCTTTTTTATCTGGATCATATCCAGATTGAAAAAGTCTATATCCTTTATATTTTAAAATTTTATTCATATATATAGTATAATTTTTACTAATGTTATTATCTTTCAATGTTAAATTGCTAGTATAATAAGATGGGAAATCAGATCCTGGGTAATTTTTTACAATAAAGTTATTTAAACTTAAATAAAAAGGAAGATCCCAATATATAGAGCCATATCCTATAGATATTTTGTAATTATCAATAGTAATTGGTAAACTCATTTTTATATTATTTTTTTTTCCAATAAAATTAATTATTCTATTTTTATCATGAAAAAAAATATTAGCTGTAATATAAAAAATATTTGATGTATTTTTTTCATCCTCTTTTTTACAAGATTTAACATATTTTAGTTCTCCTTTTATAATACCTTCAGGTATTACCCAATAAATTTTTTTTTTAGAATTAATATAAGTTTCGTATAAACATTTTTTTTTTAAAATATTAGTTTTATTTTTATTTATAAAAAAATGTTTTCCATTTATCATATCAACACGTTTAATTGGAAATGTAGATTTTATATATGTTTTTCCTTCTTTTTCAAAAATTTTTATTCCATTTTTATTATTTTTGTTTAATGAAAAATAAATATTGTTTATTTTAAGAAATTTTTTATTTTCAATAAATGATTCTATTCTTTCTCCTTCATTTATAGAAATAATTTTTATTATTTTTTCAATTGGATTTTTTTTTGAAATGAATATTTTTGCACATGGTATATAATTTATTATTTTTATTTTTAATAAATTTTTTTCATCAATAAAAAATTTATTTTCATAATTCTTATTTAAATAAGATAAATTATAAGGTTCGTAATAAAGTTTTTTTTTATTTTTATAATTTATTCCAATTTTTATATAATTTTTATTAGAAAAAACTTTATTATTTATAAATCCTTTTCTTAAATAAATTGTTCCTTCATTACTAAAATATCTAGATAAAAATCCTCCTATAAAAATAATTATGAATGATAAATGAAAAATTAAAATTGGTATTTTTTTTTTATTCCAAAGTTTATATTTATATATATTTCCAATTAAGTTTAATATAATTATTAATATTAATATTTCAAACCAAGTGGATTCATATATAAATGTTTTTGCTATATTGGTAGAATATTTATTTTCTATAAAAGTAGCAAAAGCCATTGATATAGATAATGACAAAAATAAAATAGCAGTTGTTTTAGTAGAAAACAATATTTTTTTAAAAAATTGCATATGTTATTTTATAAATTTTATTATACAAATCAGATAATTAACCCATCATAAGCTAAGTAAATATTTTTAGGTAAATTTTTTTGTATTTTTTCATGAAATCCAAATGTGTTACTAATATGTGTTAAATAAACTTTTTTAGGACGAATAGTACGAATAAATTTTAAAGTTTGTGAAAATAAATTAGAAAATGAAATAATATTTTTGTTATGTTTTTTTTTAAAAATATTTAAAATCAATATATCCAATCCATTTAGTTTTCTAATAGTAGAATTTGGTATGAAACTTGCATCTATTATATATGCAAAATTTTTTATACGAAATCCTAATATTGGAAGTAATCCGTGCCATATAAATAATGGATATACTTTTTCATTTAAAATTGAAAAACAATTATAATTTTTTTCTATTTTTAATAAATTTACTTTTATAATATTTGTTTTTTTATTATAAATATAAAAAAGTCTTTTTTTTATATTTTCTAATACCCTTTGTGAACTATATATTGGAATAGATATAAATTCTTTATTATTTTTATTATTAATTGGTCTAATATCTTCTAATCCTCCTATGTGATCATAATGTTCATGAGTAATCAAAATAGCATCTATTTTATTATAATTATTTTTTAACATTTGATATCTAAAATCTGGACTACAATCTATTAAAAAATATTTATTGTTTATTTCAATTATAATTGAACTTCTTAATCTTTTGTCTTTTGAATTATTTGATAAACAAACAGGATGTTTAGATCCAATAATAGGAATACCAATAGAATTTCCAGTACCTAAAAAAGTAATTTTCATTTATTTATATATTAAAATTTTATTATATTTTTGTATATATTGTTCATTGTGTTCTTATCATTTTTTAAAAATTCTTTTACAGAATCTCTTCCTTGTCCTAATCTAGTATTTCCATAACTAAACCAAGATCCATTTTTTTTAATAATACCTAAGTCTACTCCAAGATCTAATATTTCTCCTGCTTTTGAGATCCCTTCACCATATATAATATCAAATTCAGCTATTTTAAAAGGAGTAGATAATTTATTTTTTACTACTTTTACTCTAGTTCTATTTCCTAATATTTTTTCTCCATTTTTAATTTGAATTCCCTTTCTTATATCTAATCTTATAGATGAATAAAATTTCAAAGCGTTTCCTCCTGTAGTTACTTCTGGATTTCCATATACTCCTATTTTTTCTCTTAATTGATTAATAAATATCAAAATACTATTAGATTTTCCTATACTAGAAGTTAATTTTCTTAAAGCTTGTGACATCAATCTAGCTTGTAATCCTATTTTTGAATCCCCCATTTCTCCTTCTATTTCACTTTTTGGAGTTAAAGCTGCAACAGAATCTACTACTATTATATCTATTACTTCAGATCTAATTAAATTATCTACTATTTCTAAAGCTTGTTCTCCATTATCCGGTTGAGATATAATTAGTTCTTTTATGTTAACTCCTATTTTTTCTGCATAAAAACAATCGAAAGCATGTTCAGCATCAATAAAACTAGCAAATCCACCTAATTTTTGAGATTGAGTAATTGCATGTAATGCTAATGTAGTTTTTCCTGATGATTCAGGTCCAAATATCTCAATAATACGACCTTTTGGTAGTCCTTTTATTCCTAATGCAATGTCTAAACTTATTGATCCTGAAGATATAGTTTCTAGATTATCTAAATTAGAATCTCCCATTTTCATTACTGTACCTTTTCCATATATTTTATTCATTTTTTCTAATACAGAATCTAGAAATTTTTTTTTTCGTTCAATTTTTTCTTTCATAAGAATCATTATAATAAAATAAATTGATACTTAATAATACAAAAAATTGAAAAGTTAATTTTCATGAATAATCTCTTTATTTTTCAAAATAGATAATTTATCTCTTGGTAATCTTAGAAAAAAAATTTTATCAAAATATTCCATATGTATTATGGTAGTATAATAAGAGGTTGATCCTATTAATTCTTTAATATAAAGACGTAATATGTCAGAAAAAGATATAATGGTAATTTTTTTCTTTATTTTTTTTATAGGAATTAATATTGATTCTCTAATTATATATTCTGAATAATAACGATTTAAATATTTATAAATATTTTCATGAAACATATTATGGCTTTTATAAAAATTCATTATATAATTTATGGCAATGAATTTAGGAACATAATATTGTGTTTCTTTTGGAAAGAGTCTCCATAAAGACCAAAAATTTTTTTTTCTATAACGTTTTAAAATTTTAACAACTATATCTGGACCAGAATTATAAGCTGCTAAAGCTAACTCCCAATTCCCTGTATTTTTATGTAAATATTTTAAATAACGACAAGCTGCTTCTGTAGATTTAATAGGATCACTTCTTTCATCATAAATATCTCTTACAACATTTAAATTGTATAATTTTCCGGTTTTAGGCATAAATTGCCAAATACCTTTTGCTCCTGATTTAGAAGTTATTATTGGATTTAAACTGGATTCTATAATTGCTAAATATTTTAATTCTATTGGTAAATTATATTTTTCTAATTTTTCTTCGAACAAAGGAAAATAATATTTTGCTAATGAAATTAAACTTTCCAATCTTGATTCCATATGTAAATACTTTATAACAGTATTATATACAATATTATTATAATTGAAAATTCTAATTCTAGATTTTTCATTCATTTTAGATAATCTTGATTTTAATTCATTTCTACTTATATTAAGAATTGGTTTTTTTTTATTGTTTTTAACAATTTTATTTTTATAATGAATATTTTTACTTTTTGATTTTTTAAAATTTTTTATTTTTATATTGCTTATATTTTTTTTATTTATTTTTTTTACTGATAAAGCATTATTTTTATTTCTTTGATATAGATATAAAAATTTTTTTAATTGTATTGTATTATAATTAAACGGTTTTAATAAACTAAATAAACTTTTTAATATAAACATGAAAAACATAATATTTTTCGTTATTGTCATTTATATAAGATTTTTATTTACTTTAAAAAATAATTAAAAATTTATTAAAAAAAATATTTAAAAAATTAGAAAAAAATTATTTCTCAGTATCAGAGTTATTGTTAGATTTGTGTTGTGAATGTGAATCTTCATCAGATTCAGAAGCTTTTTTGAATTCTTTTAAACCAGTTCCCAATCCTTTCATTAACTCTGGTATTTTTTTTCCTCCGAAAAGTAAAAGTGCAAGAATAACTATAACTACTATTTCTGTAGTTCCAAAAGTTCCAAGTAATATAAAAAGAATCCAATAAAAATCCATTAATAAAAAAATAGGAATTTATTCAACAAATGTAATAAAATATTTTAAATATTTAAAATATTGTTGAATAATCTCCTAGATTTATTTCTTTAGATATACATTTATAAGTAGTATGGTTTCCTATTATACTATTTTCCATATTAGAAAAAATAATTTTTGAATAGTTTTGAATTAATGAATTTCTAATGTTACTATTTTTTATAGTTGTAAATTTTCCTATTGACACATATGGACCTATAACACTATTTTCTATTTTTGTATTTTTTTCTATGTAACATGGATTTATAATTATACTATTTTTTAGTATTGTTTTTTTATGAATTAACTTAGATTTATTTTTAAATTCCATTGATAATATTTTTGAATTTGATAAAATAATATTTTTTTTATTTCCAAAATCTAACCAGTTTTTAACAGATTGATTAAAAAATTTTACTCCTTTTTTTATCATATTGTTTAATACTAATGTTAATTGATATTCTTTATTATTTTTTATTTTGTTATTTATTATATATTCTATTTCTTTTTTTAAAAGAAGACTATTTTTAAAATAATAAAGTCCCACAATAGCCATGTTAGAAATAAAATTTTTAGGTTTTTCTACAAAATTTGTAATTATTCCATTAGTATTACATTTTACAACACCAAATGAATGAGGATTTTTAACTTTTTTAGTCCATATGATATTTTCACAATTTTTATTTATTTTATCTTTGAAATAAATTTTATTAATAAGTATATCAGAAAATATAATAATTATTGGTCCATTTAGAGAATCTTTAGCTTTTAATATAGCATCAGCTGTTCCTAATGGATTTTTTTGATAATATATAATTGAACGTATTCCTATATCATATGTTAATTTTTTTAGTTTTTCTTCTATTTTTATTTTATTTTTATTTATTATAAATATAATTTCTTTTACAGAAAAAAAATTAATTAACTCAGTTAAGTTATCTAGTAATCTTTTTAAAATTGATTTTCCGACAATGGATAAAAAAGCTTTAGGAGTATATAATGTATGAGGATATAGACGAGAAGCTTTTCCAGCTATAGGAATTAAAATTTTCATTTATATTTTTTTTATATTCCAGTACTTCCAAAACAATTTTCCCCTCTTTTACTTTTGTTCAAAATAGATGATTCTATCCAATTTATATTAATTATAGGTAATATATCTATTATAACTATTTTTTCTTTATAATTAATAATAGTTTTTGTTTCAGGTATAATATTTATTATAACTATTTTAAGTCCCATATTTTTTTGAATATGAATTATACAAAATGCATTTACAAATATTTTTTTTATAAAAAAGTGATATTTTTTAATAAAATTTGAACAAACATAAAGTCCTGTAGAAATTAATTTTCTATTCATAAAATCTATGGATATTGAATTATTTATATTACAAAATATTTTTGGAAAAAAATTTTTTTGTTTTGAAGTATTTTTCACTTTATTAAAGTTAATAATCTTTTTTTTTCAAAAAATATAATGAATATCAAATATAATAATTGAATAACAAAATTTAATTCTATAATAGAATTTCTATTCATTATGTATACAATAGTAATTGTTATTAAAAAATGAATTAAAATATTTTCTATTTTATAAAAAATTTTTCCAAAGTTTTTTTTACTCCAAAAAAACATAACAAAAAGCATAGAACCATAAGATATAAAAGTACCCCAAGCAGGTATTATAAAATTATTATTAGGAAGTAATATAAAAATCATATTAAATAAAAATGTAATTATTACTCCTATTAATGATATATAAGTTCCTATAAAAGGTTTATCAATAATTTTATAAAATATTGATAAATTTGTATATATACCTAAAAATAAATTTGCCATCATAATTATAGGAATAATATGCATTGCTGTATGATATTTTTTATTTATTAAAATATTTATTCCCCAAGACATATTTCCACATGTTAAAACATAAAAAATTAATCCAAATAAAATAAATAAATAAATAATATCTTCATAATAACATTTTGCATTATATTCTTTAGATTTTTTAAAAAAAAATGGTTCAATTCCTAATTTGAACATTCTTGTATACATACTCATAAAAGAAGCTATTTTATAACATGCGGAATATGATCCATTAATTTCATCTGAACCCCATCTTTTAATTAAAATTTTATCTAAATTTTCATTTATAGAAAAGGCTATAGTTCCAAGCATAATAGAAAAACTATAATTTATCATTTTTTTTGCCACAGATTTTTTAAAATTAGAAAATTGTAATTCCTGAATTATAATAGGAATTATTAATATAAAGTTAATAAAAGAAGATAATACATTAGAAAAAAATATATAACCAATTTTATCTGTAAAAGAACTAATTATATTAAATATATTCAATAAATAATATTTATTTTCTAAATTTAGATTATGATAATTATTATAACAAAAAAACATATAAACAACAAAAAATGATTGTATAAACATTACAATCATATTTATAAATGTATACAAAAAAGGTTTTTCATTAATACGTATCCAGGCCATAGGAAGAATACATATAGTATCAAAAAATATTATTAAAAAAAACATAATAATATATTCTGGATGATTAGAGTATCCTGTAATGGAAATAAATTTTTTTATAAAATTTATAAAAATAATAAAAAATGAAAAAACAATTGATAATTGTATAATCATAGCTGTAGAAAACACTATATTTTTATTGTAATTTTTTTTATATAAAAATCTGAAATAAGTATTTTCTAATCCAAATGATAATAATCCTATAATCAAAAAAGATATAGCATACATATCAGTATAAATAGAAAATTCCTCTCTTTTTAAAGAAAAAGTAAAAAATCTTACAAAAATATAATTAATAAATTTTGGTAAAATTAATCCTATAGAATAAATAATTGTTTGTATAGCTAATTTTTTGTACAAAATATAAAACTGGGTTTAAAAAATTATTAAATATTTTTTTATCATAGATTTTTATATAAAAAATATTTGAATTACAAGTTATAAGTAACTTTGATATAAATTTTTATTTATAGGATATAATGAATTATAAAAAATGTTCAAAAGAATTTATAAAATATGCTATTAAACATAATAAAATTAATAGTCTATATATAGATGAATATATAAAATTAACAACTCCATATATTGTTGAAGAAAGAAAACTAAATATAGCTCAAATGGATGTATTTTCTAGATTGATGATGGATAGAGTTATTTTTTTAGGAACTCCTATAGTAGATCAAATAGGAAATATTATACAAGCTCAATTACTATTTTTACAATCTGTAGATTCTAAAAAAGATATTCAAATATATATAAATTCTCCTGGTGGAGATGTTTATGCTGGATTAGGTATATATGATACTATGCAAATAGTAGATCCAGATGTTGCAACTATTTGTACTGGAGTAGCCGCTTCTATGGCTGCTGTATTACTTTGTTCTGGAAAAGATAAAAAAAGATCTTCTTTAAAACATTCCAGAATTATGATACATCAACCTATTGGAAGTACACAAGGACAAGCTTCAGATATTGAAATTACTGTTCGTGAAATTTTAAAATTAAAAAAGGAATTATATGAAATTATATCTTATCATTCAGGATTACCAATAGATAAAATTGAAAAAGATTCGGATAGAGATTATTGGATGGATTCTATGGAAGCAAAAGAATATGGAATGATTGACGAAATATTAGAAAAAAAGAAAAAAAACTGAAATATGATCACGACAGGATTCGAACCTGTAGCCTACTGCTTAGAAGGCAGTTGCTCTATCCATTTGAGCTACGTGACCTAATTAAAAAATAATATCGGGGTAGTAGGATTTGAACCTACGACCTCCTGGTCCCAAACCAGGCGCGATAACCAAACTACGCCATACCCCGAATTTTTATTTTTGTTGCGGAGAATGTGGGATTCGAACCCACGCGATAATAATTTAAATATATCGACAGTTTAGCAGACTGTTCCGTTAACCACTCCGGCAATTCTCCAAAACAACTTATTATACACACAAATCTAAAGTAGATATATTAAATAAACAAATAATTTTTTATAATTGTAATCATGATAAATTACAATAAAATAATAAATTATAATATAATAGTTTAAGTTACTTATGAAAAAAAATCCAATAATTATTGGTATTGAATCATCATGTGATGAAACTGCTGTATCAATAATAAAATGTAACAATATTTTATCTAATGTTATTATTCATCAGAATATTCATAAAAATTATGGAGGAGTAGTTCCAGAACTAGCAGCAAAAATGCATGAAAAAAATTTATCTATAGCAGTTGAAAAATCTTTTTTATTAGCAAACATAAAAAAAACTCAACTTGATGCAGTTTCATTTACAATAGGACCAGGATTAATAGCATCTTTATTAGTTGGATGTTCTTTTTCAAAATCTCTAGCATTAGGATTAAATATTCCTATTATAACTGTTGATCATATAAAAGCTCATATTCTTGTTCATTTTATAAAAAATGCAAATATTAATAATTGTGAACCACAGTTTCCATTTTTAGCTTTGGTTATAAGTGGAGGACATACTCAAATTATACAAGTTAATGATTATTTTAATATGAAAATATTAGGATCTACATTAGATAATGCGGTTGGAGAAGTATTAGATAAAATTGCAATAAAGTTTGGATTTAATTATCCAGGAGGATCTACTATAGATATGTTTTCTAAATATGGAAATTCTCAAAAATTTAAATTTCCAATTCCATCAGTAAAAGATCTTAATTTTAGTTTTAGTGGAATAAAAAGTTATATTAATAAATTTGTTGATTGTAGATCAATTAATAATCCTCTTTTTATAAAAAAAAATATATTTGATTTATGTGCTTCAATACAAAAGTTGATAACAAATATTTTATTAAATAAAATGAATATGGCTGTTATGAAAACTAATATTTGTAGAATAGTATTGGCAGGAGGAGTCTCTGCTAATAATATGATAAGAAATGAATTTATTAGTTTTTGTAAAAAAAATAAATGGGAATTATTTATTCCTAAAAAAAAATTATCCACTGATAATGGAGCAATGATTGCTATTAATGGTTTATTTAAATATAGAGAAAAAATATTTGATTCTATTAATGTTTCTCCTTATTCTAAATTTAGAAAATTTTAGAAAAAATTATTATGTACAAACGCAAATTAAATTTCTATCTCCATAGCTATCATTAACACGGTCTATTGACGGCCAAAATTTTCTATCTTTTATCCATTTTAATGGATATGCAGCTTTTTCTCTACTATAAGGATATTTCCATATATCATTTGTTATAGTATATATACTATGTGGAGCATTTTTTATAACATTATTTTTTTTATCAAATTTTCCACATTCTATTTCTATAATTTCTTCACGTATTTTTATAAGAGTTTCGATAAATCGATCAATTTCTTCTTTTGATTCACTTTCCGTAGGTTCTATCATCATACATCCTTCTACTGGGAATGATATTGTTGGAGCATGGAATCCATAATCCATCATTCTTTTTGCAATGTCTGTTACTTCAATTTCTATTGATTTAAATGATCTACAATCTATTATTAATTCATGAGCTACCATATTATTTTTTCCAAAATATAATATTTTATAATAATTTTTTATTTTTTCCTTAATATAATTAGCATTCAATAATGATATTTCTGTACATATTTTTAATCCACTATATCCTAACATACGAATATATGCATATGAAATAGTTAATATAAGAGAAGATCCATATGGAGATGAAGATATAGTTATTATAGATTTTTTATTATTATTATTATTTTCAAGTGGATGAATTGGAAGAAAAGGAATTAAATGAGATTTAACACAAATTGGTCCCATCCCTGGACCACCACCTCCATGTGGTATAGCAAATGTTTTATGAAGATTTATGTGACATATGTCTATTCCTAAATCTGAAGGTTTTATTAATCCAACTTGAGCATTCATGTTTGCTCCATCCATATAAATTTGTCCACCAAATTTGTGAATAATTTTATTAATTTTTTTTATATGTATTTCATATATACCGTATACAGATGGATATGTAATCATAAGTACACATAATTTATGTGAATAAATTTTTGATTTTTCTTGTAAATCTTGTATATCAATAAATCCGTTAGATTTTGTACGAATTAAAATTACTTTCATTCCAGCCATTCTTGCAGAAGCTGGATTAGTTCCATGAGAAGAATCAGGAATTAGAGCAATATTTCTATTTTTTTCTCCTAATGAATAATAATATTGTTTTATAACCATAAGTCCAGCATATTCTCCTTGAGCCCCTGAATTTGGTTGTAAAGAAATTCCAGGAAGTCCTGTTATTTCTTTTAGATATTTTTTTATATTTTTTATAATAAAATTATATCCATGTGTTTGATTTTCAGGAGAAAATGGATGAATATCTTTCCATTGTTTTTGTGTTAAAGCAAATAGTTCTGTAGATGCATTTAGTTTCATTGTGCAAGATCCTAATGGTATCATAGAATGATTTAAAGAAATGTCTTTTTTTTCTAATCGTTTTATATAACGCATTAATTCTGTTTCTGAATGATACTTATGAAATATTCTATTTTCTAGAAAATTTGATTTTCTTTTTAAATAAGAAGGTATTTTATGTTTTTTATTTAAAAATATATTATTTACTTTTTTATATGGAACTTTAACTCTATGACATGATTCATAAAATATTGATAATATATGATTTATATCTATTATATTAGATGTTTCATCTAACGTAATAGATAAAATATTTTTATTAATATATCTAAAGTTAGTTTTTTTTCTTTTTGATATTTCTTTAATTTTTTTTATTAATATAGAATCAGTCCTTATTCTAATAGTATCAAAATAATTTTTGTTTAATTGAACTATATTAGTATAATTATTTTTTAATAATAATAATTCTAAATTATGAGTATAATTATATATTTTTTTTGCTATTTTAATTAATCCTTCTTTTCCATGATATAAAGAATACATAGAAGACATAATAGCAAGTAAATTTTGTGAAGTACAAATATTAGAAGTAGCTTTTTCTCTTTTTATATGTTGTTCTCTGGTTTGTAATGCCATTCTAAATGCCTTTTTATTTCTTTTATCTATAGATAATCCAATAATTCTTCCAGGAATAAATCTTTTATATTTTTCATTAGTAGAAAAAAATGCGGCATATGGTCCCCCATATCCCATTGGTATTCCAAAAGATTGAGTAGATCCAACTACTACATCAGCTCCTAATTCTCCAGGTGATTTTAATAAAGTTAAAGCAAATAAATCAGCAGACATTATTATTGAAATATCTTTTTCTTTTAAATATTTAATTATATTTGAATAATCATATATTTCACCTAAACAAGATGGATATGGAAGAATAACTCCAAATAATTTAGTGTTACTATATTTTTTAGTTAATTCTTCATGTGAATCCTCAATTAACCTAATTCCTAGACCGAAACATCTTGTTTTTAATACATTTTTTACTTGAGGTAAAACTTCATTTGAAACAAAAAAGGAATAGTTGTTATCAATATTATTTTTTTCATTATAAACCATAAATAACGCATCTCCGGCGGCTGAAGATTCATCTAACATAGATGCATTACTTATTTTCATTCCTGTAAGATCTGAAATCATAGTTTGAAAATTCATTAATGCTTCCATACGTCCTTGAGATATTTCAGATTGATAAGGTGTATAAGGTGTATACCATCCAGGATTTTCTAGAATATTTCTTTGTATAACACTTGGAGTGATAGTATTTTTGTATCCTAATCCTATATATGATTTATATATTTTATTTTTTTTTCCAATTGTATCTATGTGTGTTAAATATTGGTATTCAGATATTTCTGATGGAATTTTTATTTTTTTATTTATAAGTACTTCTTTAGGAATAGTTTTTTTAATAAAATCTTTTATAGAAGAACATTTTAGTGTTAATAACATATTTCTAATATCCTCTATAGAGGGGCCTATATGTCTATAACAAAAACTATCTTTATTGAGATAATCTTTTTCCTTTTTCATAATTTGTTTTGTAATTCCGTAAGATCATTACTAATATAATGAAATATTGTATTTATATTTAATAGACAAAAAAAATATAAATATGAAAGTAACTATTATAGGATCTGGAAATGTAGGAGGACAATGTGCCTGTCTATTAGCTTGTAAAAATATAGTAGAACAAATTGTTTTATTAGATATTAATAAAGGAGTATCAGAAGGAAAAAGTTTAGATATATCTCAAATGTTAAGTGTTGTTAAATCTGATACAGTAGTATATGGATATACTAATGATTATTCAAAATCAAAAAATTCAGATATAATAGTTATTACTTGTGGTATTACAAGAAAACAAGGAATGAATAGAGATGATTTATTAAATATAAATGCAAAAATTATATGTTCTGCAGCAAAAAATTCATTAATTTTTTCTCCAAATGCAAAATTTATAATCGTTTCTAATCCACTTGATATAATGACTTATGTTAGTTATATAACATTAAAAATTGATTATAAAAAGGTTATTGGAATGGCTGGAATATTAGATATTGCAAGATATAAATTTTTTTTATCAAAAAAATTAAATATATCATGTTCTAGTATTCAATCTTTGTTATTAGGAGGTCATGGAGATAAAATGGTCCCTTTATATAGATATTCTTCTATAGAAGGAATTCCTTTAAAAGAATTTTTAACTGAGAAAGAAAATGAAAAAATAGTAAGTAGAACAAAAAAAGGTGGAGAAGAAATAGTAAATTATTTAGGAACATCAGCATGGATGGCTCCATCTATTTCTATTGTAGAAATGATTAAATCTATATTAAAAAATTCCAGAAAGTTATTTTGTTGTTCTGCATTACTAAATGGTGAATATGATATAAATAATTTGTTTTTAGGAGTACCGGTAATTTTAGGAAAAAATGGGGTAGAAAGAGTTATAGAATTAAAATTAAATAACAAAGAATTTAATTTATTACATGAATCAGCAAATCATATAAAAAAAGTTATAAATAAATTAAATATTTAAAAAAAAATTAATTTTCTATAAATATTAATAATTCTCCTTTTTTATAAAATATTTTTATTTCGTTTTTAATAGATTTGTTTCTTATTCCAATATATTTTCCAATTTCCATGCTATTCTTTGTATAATATTTTAATCCTTTAGTTATTAATCCTGAAACTTTAGGAAATGGAAAAAGAGATATTATTTTATTTTTACCCACAAAAAAAGAAGATTTTTTTTCTAGAAAAAAAAACGAATGATAATAATCATAAAATATAATAGATAATTTTTTTTTATATTTAAGTGCTATAGAAAGATTTCCTAAAAAATGATCCTGTTCTTTTCCACTAGCTCCCCAAACATTTATATTTCTGAATCCTTTTTTAAATATTATATTTAAAGCTTTATCAAAATCTGTGTATTCTTGATTAGGTGTATTAAATATTGACTTTTTTGCATCCATAATATTATTATTAATAGAGTCAAAATCACCACTAATATAATCTGCTTGTAATTTATTTTTTTTTAAATAACAATATGCACCATCTACTGCAAATATATTTTTAAACGAAAAGTTGTTTATTATTGGAGGATTTCCATTAAGGAACAGATCAATTTCAGGATCTTTAAATCTATGATTTATCACTTATTAATTAATTTTTTTTTTAATTATAGAATAATTTCCTAAATAAATTT
The DNA here is from genome assembly GCF_014252315.1 of Blattabacterium cuenoti. GTDB lineage: Bacteria > Bacteroidota > Bacteroidia > Flavobacteriales > Blattabacteriaceae > Blattabacterium > Blattabacterium cuenoti_AI. Next base: position 22,627 of record NZ_CP059216.1, on the reverse strand, counting down.
TTTTTGTTAATTGGCTTTTAATTACTTTTTCTGAATTTCCATGTTTTAATATTTCACCATTATGCATTAAATAAATACGATCTGTTACTGTAAATACTTCTTGTATATTATGATCGGTTATTAATATTCCTATATTTTTTTTTTTTAAAGAAAAAAGTATTTTTTGAAAATCGTATATTGTTATAGGATCAATTCCATAAAATGGTTCATCTAATAGTATAAATTTAGGATTTATTGCTAAACATCTAGCAATTTCTGTCCTTCTTCTTTCACCTAGAGAAATAGAGTCCCCTTTATTATTTTTAATATTTTGTAAATTAAATTCTTTAATTAATTTTTTGGTAATTTCTATTTTTTTTTTATAATATTTTTTATGCATTTCCAATATGCATAATATATTTTCTTCTACAGTTAATTTTTTGAATATAGATGAATCTTGAGATAGATATCCAATTCCTTTTCTGGAACGTATATATAAAGGTGATTTAGTTATGTTATCTTTTCCAATAAAAATTTTTCCATTATCAGGCTTAATAAGTCCTGTTATTATATAAAAGGAAGTTGTTTTTCCAGCGCCATTTGGTCCTACTAATCCAACAATTTCTCCTTGATTTAATTTTATTGATACATTTTTAACTACATATTTATTTTTATATTTTTTATATATATTTTTTGCTTCTAATATCATATTATTTATAAAATAAAATTTATTTTTAATAACGATTATGTATTTATATTTATCTAAATAACATATAATTAATAAATTGTAAATATATAATAAATATCAATTATGGTAGTTTTAAATAAGAATAATTTTACAGTTTTTATTATGATATTTTTATTTTGTTGTATTTTTTCTTTTTCAAATAACAATATTAATAAGGCTTCTATTCCAATTAAAAAATATGATAAAATAGAATCTATAAATACTATAGTTGGAAATGAAATTATATTAAATTCTGAATTAAAAAAAAGAAATAATATTAACGAAAATTTTTTGTATTCAAATAAAAAATTTTGCAGATCATTATTTTCAAATGAATCATTATTTAATAATGATTTAATTATTCAAAAATTAATGATTCATTATGCTAAGACTAATAATATGAAATTAATAGATCAAAATATAGAAGAAAACATTCAAAATATATTTGATATTATACTAAGTAAGTTTGATAAATCAAACAAAAAAAAATTTTTTAAAACAATAATTAATAATAAAAAAGAATTTATAGAAAAATTAATATATATAACAAAAAACAAACAATATGTAGAACAAGTAAATCAATATATTACTAAAAATATAGTAGTTTATCCTGAAGAAATTAAATACTTATTTGAAAATAAAAAGAATAGTTTACCTATTATTACAAAAAAATATATGATTTCATATATAGTTATTAGTCCTGTAATGAATAATATATTAAGTAGAAATAAAATTTTTGATTATTTGAATAAAATAAGAAAAAAATTACGTTTTAGTTCTGATCCTTGTTCTTATATTTTATTAGATGATCCTATTTTTAGTGTAAGTGGATGTATAATTAAGAAAGTTAAATCATATCAATTTTCAAAATATATTAAAAATATAATTTTTTCTATGAAAGAGAAAGAAATAACTGAACCTTTTGAAACTAATTTTGGATATCATTTGATAAAATTAGAATATGTAGATAAGAAAAAAGATGAATTTGGAATAAGACATATTTTTATAAAAAAAAATTTTTCAAAAAAAGAAATTATAAAAACACAATTATTTGCAAATTTATTAAGAGATAAAATAAATTATAATTATAACGGAAATATAAAAGATTTTAATATTAAAAAAGAAAAATTTAATAATTCGATAAATATTTTTATTAAAAATAAAGTATGGGTTGATCAAAATAATATTTCAAGTATTATAAAAAATATAAAATTTTTAAAAAAAAATAGTTTATCTCAAGTAATTCCGGTATATTTAAATGGAAAACAAGTCTTTTTTATTATAAAAATTTTAGATTTTATTGATAAAAGACCTATAAATAGGTATATGGATTATATATATTTAAAAAGTATTGTAAAAAACATTAAAAAAAAATATTTCATAATAAATTGGGCAAAAGAAATGCTAAAAAAAATATATTATGATACATTATGAAAAATATTAATTTTTAAATTAATTAATAATTGATTTTTTATTATATAAACTAGAGTAGTATCCGCCGTTTATATTAATTAATTCATTATGTGTTCCATATTCTATTATATTACCTTTATTTATAATTATAATTTTATCTACATTTGTTAATGTAGATACTCTATGAGTAATAATTATTGATGTTTTTTTTTTTGTTATAAAATCTATAGCATTTTGAATCATTTTATCTAATTCATAATTTAATGATGTTGTTGCTTCATCAAAAATAAGTATAGAGTATGGATGCATTTGTACTCTCAATATTGATATTAATTGTTTTTCTCCTAGAGATAATATTCCACCTCTTTCTCTTACTATATATTTATATCCATTAGGAAATGATTTTATCATATCATGTATTCCAATTTTTTTAGCCATATTTTTTACCATATTAATATTAATTTCGGGATTTCCCAATGTTATATTATTTAAAATAGAGTCATTAAATAAAAAAGTGTTTTGTGAAACAATTTTTATATGAGATCTTAAATTATTTAAATTAAAATCATTAATAGAATGATTATCTATATATATATTCCCTTTTTTTATATTGTAAAATCTAGATATTAATTGAACAATTGTAGATTTACCAGAGCCTGTATTTCCTATTATAGCTACTTTTTCTCCTGGATTGATTTCAAAAGATATTCCATTTAAAATCATGTTTTCTTTTTTTGAATATGAAAAATATACATTATTAAATATAATATGACCTTCAATTTTTTTTATATTTAAATTTTTTTTGCATATAAATTTTTCAGAATATTCATTATTATCATTCAATATTGAAAAAATACGTTCTATTCCTGTTATACCTCTTTGAATAATATTAAATCTATCTGCTACTTGACGCATAGGACGAAACAAAAGATAAATAAAAAAAATAAAAGCAATAATTTGTCCAGGTTTTATTTCATTTTTATTTATTGAATAAATTCCTCCATAAAAAATTACCATACTAATAGTAAAAGCTGAAAGTAGTTCTACTACTGGAAAAAAAATAGAAAAATAAAATATTGTTTTAATATGAGCATTCATCAATTTATTGTTAATTGATTTGAATTTTAAATATTTTTCTTTTTCTTTATGAAACAATTGAATAATAAACATTCCTACAATGTTTTCTTGAATAAAACTATTTAATTGTGATGTATAAATTCTTTCTTCACGAAATGTTTTTCTTAAAGTTTTTTGAAATAAACGTGTAATAAAATATATAAATGGAATAGTAAGTAATACAATAATTGATAACTTATGATGTATTGTATACATTATTATTATAATCATTACAATTTTTAATACATCTCCTGATATTAATAATATTCCATCATTAAATATAACATTTATAGTTTCTACATCTGATATTGAATAGGAAATTATTTTCCCTAATGGAGTTTTATTAAAAAAAGAACTTTTAAAATGAATTAATTTTTCAAATAATAACATTCTAATTTTTGATATTACTTTTTGAGAAAGAATACTAGATAAGTATAATAATATAAATTGAAATATACTTTCTATAAATAAAAGTATTACACTTAATATTAATAAATTTCTAAATCCTATAAAATTTCTGTTTATAATATGAGAATCTATTGCTTTTTGTATTAATTTTGGACGGTAAGCTGATATTAAAGAAGTAAATATTGATATTGATATTATTGATATTAAAATAGTTTTGTGATATAAAATAATATTAATAAATTCTTTTAAAGAATATTTTTTATTTTCTTTAATTTTATTTATCATAAAAAAATATCTTCTGGATAAGTAATATTTGTTAAGAATAAACCATATGAAGGAGCTATTTGACTATGATGATTAAAATTTTTTGATTTTATAATTTTTATAAAATTATTTATAGTAATTTTTCCTCTACCAACATCTATCATTGTCCCAACAATTGATCTTACCATAGATCTTAAAAATCTATTCGATTCAATAGTAAAATAAAAATAATTTTTTTCTTTTTTCCAAAAAGCACGATAAATATGACAGTTATTATTAATTTTATGATTATTATTTTTTACATTTTTTTTACAAAAAGAACTAAAATCTTTATATAGTAATAATTTTTTGGAAACTATGTTCATTTTTTCTATATCTAATAAATAAAAACAATGCCAATAAAAATTTTCTTTAAAAGGGTTTTTATCATAAGTAATATAATATTTATATGTTCTTTTTATTGCATTAAATCTAGCATGAATATTATTTTTAACTGGAAAAATATTAATTACTTTAATAGAATTTGGTAAAAAAATATTTAATCTTTTTATTATTAAATTATATTCTATATTATATGAATAATCAAAATGAGCAAACATTTGTTTAGCATGAACACCTTTATCTGTTCTTCCAGCTCCAATTAAATTTATTGGATTATGTAATATTTTTGATAAACAATATTCTATACTTTCTTCTATTGTTTTTAATCCTTTTTGTATTTGCCATCCAAAAAAATCTTTACCGTTATAAGATAACTCAATAAAAAATCTCAATATATTTTTGTTTGATTTAAAATTTCAATAATGATCATACATACTTTACGAATTTCATTTTTTGTTATAGTTAATAGAGGAGTAATTATTATTATTTTATTACAAAATAAAAAACTAAATAAAATTAATCCTTTTTTAATACTTTGTTTTAAAAGTTGTATGGCTACATTTTCATTATATAATTCAATATATAATAAATAATAATCCTACTTCCATAAATATTTTTTATTTTAGTATGAATTAAATATTTTTACCATTTTTTCCATATATGTAACATCCTTTAGCATGTGCCTTAATTCATATGGGAGAAGAAGTAATTTGAGTTTGATAATTCAAAAATTCTTTTTCTATACTCATAATAATATAAAAATATTATTTAATATAATATTTTTGTATTATATTATGAATGTAAATGTATATGAATAATAATGTATTTTTTATTCATATAGCAGCAATAGCTGATATTTCTATATTAGCATTTTTAGGTAAACAAGATACTTGTATAGCTTCTCTAGCTGGAAATTTTTTATTTATAAAAAAATTGGAATATATATTGTTTATTATATTTATATGATCCATTTTTTTTACGAATATAGTAGTTTTTACTATATTTTTGAAATCCATATTATTTTTTAAAAGAATAATTTTAATGTTATTCATTATTCTTTTTGTTTCCATTTCTATTGAATTAGATATTAATTTTCCAGATTTAAAATCTATACCTATTTGTCCAGATATAAACAGTATATTATTTATTAATACATAAGTACTGTATGGTCCAAATATAGGAATTTCTTTTATAATACCTTTTTTTATCATAAAAATTGTGAATTAATTTAATAATAATTATTATAATTTTTTAGTATAAGATTTATCTGAGCAAGAGGCTAATAGTTCTATTATATTCATATTAAATACAGGATGATTTTTATATGGATTTATTTCACACATAGGTTCTAATACAAATTTTCTTAAATGTAACAATGGGTGTGGAATTATTAATTTATTAGAACATATAATTAATTTATCATAAAACAATATATCTATATCTATTATTCTATTTTCATAAATTTTTTTTTTTCTTTTTCTACCAATTAATTTTTCTATTTCTATTATTTTTTGTATCAAAAACATAGGAGACAATATAGTTTTTATATATAATATTTTATTCCAAAAATATGGAGAATTATTTTTCATTTTCCATGCTTCACTTATAAAGTATGAGGATTCTTTTATTATATCACCTATTTTTTTAGATATTATATTAAAAGAATAATCTAAATATTTTTTTTTATTTCCTTGATTACTTCCTAACAATAGAAAAACATAGTGAATTTTTTTCAAAATAATTGAAATAATAAAAATTTTATAATGTACAATTTACTGAAAAAGTGTAATTTTTATTTAAATTTAGATAGGTACTTTACAAAAAAAAATATTAATGGGATTAGTAGTAAATTTTATGAAGAATCTATTTACACAAGGGATAGCTATAGATTTGGGGACAGCTAATACTCTTATTATGCATGATAGCAAGGTTATAGTTGATTTACCATCAATAATTGCTATAGATGTTAGAACAAATAAGGTTTTAGCAGTAGGAGAAGAAGCTAAAAAAATGCAAGGGAAGACTCATGAAAATATAAAAATATATAAACCATTAAAAGATGGAGTTATTGCAGACTACCAAGTTGCTGAACTTATGATAAAAGAGTTTATTAAAAGGATCCCTGGTGTTAATAATAAAGTTTTTACACCATCCTTAACAATGGTAATATGTATTCCATCTGGAATAACTGAAGTAGAAAAAAGAGCGGTAAAAGATTCAGCTCAACATCTTAATGCTAAAGAAGTTTATTTAATAGAAGAACCAATGGCTGCAGCCATTGGTTCTGGAATTTCAGTTACTAAAGCAGAAGGAAATATGATTGTAGATATTGGAGGAGGAACAACAGAATGTGGAGTTATAGCATTGGGTGGTATAGTATGTCAAAAATCTATTAAAATAGCAGGAGATGTATTTACTAATGATATTTCTTATTTTCTTCGTAGTAAATATAATTTATATATAGGAGAAAGAACAGCTGAAAAAATAAAAATTAAAATAGGATCAGCTATGGAATCTATTGAGCCTATACCTAAAGATATACATATACGTGGTAGAGATTTATCTACAGGAAAACCTAAAGAAATGAATATTTCTTATAAAGAAACTATTCCTGCATTGGATAAATCTATTTTGAGAATTGAAGATGCTGTTATGGAAACCTTATCTAAAACTCCACCAGAATTAGCTGCAGATATTTATAAAACAGGAATTTATATGGCAGGAGGAGGCTCTCTTTTAAGAGGATTAGACAAAAGAATTTCTAAAAAAACTGGATTGTCAGTTTTTTTAGTAGAAGATCCGTTAAGAGCTGTAGTAAAAGGAACAGGAGTTGCTTTGAAAAATATTGATAAATTTACATTTTTGATGAAATAAATGAAACCAAAGGGAATAAAATGTGTGATTTTTTTTTTAAATGGCGTTTTTGTATTTTATTTTTTTTGTTAGAATCTGTTTCTATATTTTTTTCTTTCAAAAATTTAAATGTTATTTGTAATAGTCCTAAATTTATAATTGGAAAAGTTTATGAATCTATTTACGAAATACAAAATTATTTTTTATTGAAAATAGAAAATGATAAACTTTTAAAAGAAAATAGTAGATTACATAATGAAAGTATTTATTCTTATATAATAAAAAATTCAAATTCTGGAAATTTTAGAATGGAAGACATAAAATATCTACAACAATATATTTATACTCCTGTTCAAATTATAAATAATAGTATTTATAAACAAGAAAATTATATAACTTTAAATAAAGGTAATTTAGATGGAATAAAACCTGATATGGGTGTAATATTACCTAGTGGAATTGCTGGAATTGTTATAAAAACAACCCCACATTTTAGTAAAGCTATATCTCTTCTAAATTTAAGAATTAAAATAAATGCAAGAATAAAAAAAGATAATAATTTTGGAACTATTAGTTGGGATGGAAATGATTACAAATATGTAATTCTTAATGATATTCCAAAATATTGTGCTATTAATAAGGGGGATATTGTAGAAACAGATGGAAAATCTTACACTTTTCCCGAAGGTATTCCTATTGGGACTGTATATTCATACAAACTAGATGATGGTAATTCAAATTTTATAATAAAAGTAAAATTATTTGAAAATTTTTCCATTATAGAAAATGCTTATGTTGTTAACAATATTTTAAAAAAAGAATTGGATGATATATATAAAGTTGAAAATAAATGAATATTGTTAAGAATTTTTTTATTTCAACATTTTATATTTTTATTATTTGTATAATTCAAATATCAATATTTAATAATCCTATGTTTTTAGGAAAATATTCTTATGTGTATATTATATTTGTGTTGATCTATCCATATAGATGGAATGAATATTTATTTTTGATTTTTTCTTTTTTTATTGGATTAATAATTGATTGTTGTATGTATACAGGAGGAATTCATGCTTTTTCTACTACTTTATCTGCTTTTTTAAGATTGTATTTATTAAAATTCTTTGATGGTAATAATTTTTTAATTAAAAAAAATTTTTCGGTCTATAATTTATCTTTTTTTAAAAAAATATATTATATTTTTTCATTAGTTATAATACACGATATATCTTTGTTTTCAATAGAATTATTGAATGGATCAATTATTTTTAATAATAATGCTCTTTTTAAAACATTAATTAGTAGCATTTTTACAACTATTTTATGTATGATTTATTTCTTTTTTAGAAAAAAAAAAAATTGAAAAAATTATTTAAATTTTATTTGTTATTAATTATAATAGGCCTAATATTTATAAGTAGGTTGTTTTATATTCAGATATATACTGATAAGTATGTATTAAATGCACTTAATACTTCAATTAAACAAGAAACTATAATTCCTGATAGGGGATTTATTTTCGATAGAAATAATAAACTATTAGTTTTTAATAAATATATTTATGAATTAGTAGTAGTTCCAATTCTTATAGAAAAAAATTTTAATGTATCAGAATTTTGTAAACTTGTAGGAATAAATAAATATACTTTTTTTAAAAATTTAGAAAAAGCTAGATCTTATTCAAAATATTTACCATCTATTTTTATTTCTTTTATATCTAAAGAAAAGTTTGCTCCAATACAAGAAAAATTATATAAATATAAAGGATTTGATTGGACAAGACGTACTATTAGAGATTATAAAGTTGATAGTTCAACTAATATATTAGGTTATATAGGTGAAGTTACTGAAAAAGATATTAAAAAAGAATCAAAATATTATAAAATTGGAGATTTTATTGGATGGACAGGTGTAGAAAAATCTCATGAAAAATTTTTAAGAGGAAAAAAAGGAATAAAATATTGGTTAAGAGATAGAAATGGATGTATTATTGATAATTATAATAATAGTAAAAACAATATAAAAGCTGTTACTGGTAGTGATATATCATTAACTATTGATTGGAATTTACAAAAATATGTAGAAAAACTTATGTGCAATAAGAAAGGAGGAGTTGTTGCGATTAATCCTAAAAACGGAGAGATATTATCTTTAGTATCAAGTCCTATGAGTGATCCTAATTTATTTGTTGGAAAAAATCGTAATAAAGAATTTAAAAAATTATTAAAAAATGAAGATAAACCATTATTTGATAGAGCTACACAAGCTAATTACCCTCCAGCTTCTACATTTAAGTTGTTAACAGGATTATCTGGGCTTCATATGGGAGTTATAAATAAAAATACTAGGTTTACATGTCACAAAGGATTTATATATGGTAAAAAAAAAGTTCATTGTAAATCTAAAATTCATGATATTCCTATTAATATAAAAACAGCAATAGCTGTATCTTGTAATACTTATTTTGCACAAGTATATAAACGTATTGTAGAAAAATATCCAAATAATTTAAAAAAAGGAGTAAATGAGTGGAGTGATATTGTTAAAAGTTTTGGATTTGGAAGTAGATTTTCTAACGATTTAAATTCTAAAGAAAAAGGAGTTATTCCTTCTGGTGATTATTATGATAAAAAATATGGGGAAAAAAAATGGAACGCTATTACTATTATATCTAACAGTATTGGTCAAGGAGAAATAGGTGTTACTCCAATACAATTAGCAAATTTAATATGTATAATAGCTAATAAAGGTTTTTATTATACTCCTCATATTGTAAAATATATAAATCATATTCCTATAAAAAATTATAAAATAGCTAATTATACTAAAATAAGAAATAAAAAATATTATAATCTGATAATTAGTGGAATGGAAAAAGTTTATTCAATGGGAACAGGAATAGGATTTAAATGTTTTAATATAAGAATGGCTGGAAAAACAGGTACTTCTCAAAATTTTATTATTGTAAATAAAAAAATGATTTCTTTACCAGATCATTCTATATTTGTATTATTTGCTCCTATAAAAAATCCACAGATTGCTATATCTGTTGTAATAGAAAATGGAGGATTTGGAGCTCGTTTAGCTGGTCCTATTGCTAGTCTAATTGCTGAAAAATATATAAATAATGAAGTTAATAGAAAATCACTTGAAAAAAAGGTAATTAAACGTGACCTACAAAAACTATATAATTATATTTCAGTAATGAAAAAATTAAATTATGCAACAAAGAATTCATCTAACAAGAAGAAATAAAAATTTCTATATAGATTGGATTACTATTATTATTTATTTTATTATAACTATATTTGGATATGTTAATTTATATTCAGTAGATATTGAAAAATCTGATAAACAATTAGTTTGGATACTTGTTAGTTTTGTTTCTATATTTATTATTTTTATATTTAAACCAATTAATTATAAAAATTTTTCTCCATTTTTTTTTATTATTACTTTATTTCTTTTGATAGGTGTATTTTTTTTTGGAAAAGATATTAATGGATCTAAATCTTGGTATTCATTAGGTCCTATAAGTTTCCAGCCTTCTGAATTGTCTAAAATATCTACTTCTTTAATAATTGCTTATTTATTAACTAAATATAAATTAGATAATAAAATTATATTTGTTATAATATCATTTATTATAATATTACCATCATTATTAATATTTATTCAGCCTGATCCAGGCTCATCTATCATTTTTTCTTCTTTTATATTAACTCTATATAGAGAAGGACTTCCTATAATTTTTATATTATATTGTATATTTTATATTTTATTAATGATTTTTTCGTTAATAAATATATCATATTATATTGTAATTCCTTTTTCTTTTTTATTTTTTTTATTTCTTTTTATTATAAATAAAAGAAAAAAATTAGTTGATTTAATATTTTATATAACTTTATTTTTATTTTCTTTATTTATATCTATATTTTCTCCTATTATTTTTAATAATATTTTAAAACCACACCATATAGATAGAATAAATATTTTATTTCAAAACGAATTTGATAAAAAATATAGAGGTAATATAGGATATAATTTATTATATTCTAAAACAGCTATTGGATCTGGAGAATTATTAGGAAAAGGTTATCATGAAGGAACAGTAACAAAAGGTAAATTTGTTCCTGAACAACATACAGATTATATATTTTGTACAGTAGGAGAAGAATGGGGGTTTATTGGAAGTGTTATTTTTATAATAATATATTTATTTTTTATTGGACGTATTTATTTTTTATCTGAAAGACAAAAAGATAAATTTGGAAGAATTTTTGGGTATTCAGTTGGAAATATTTTATTTATTCATTTTTCTATAAATTTAGGAATGGTTATGGGGTTATTTCCTACAATAGGAATTGTTCTCCCATTTTTTAGTTATGGAGGATCATCTTTTTTGTCTTTTACAATATTAATATTCTTATTAATCAGAATTGATTCTTATAATAATTCTAATATTATATAAAAATATATAAAGTTTTTGTTTTGATTGAAAAAAAATTATAATATTGCATTATAATAACATAATAATTATATATTATGGGGTTGTTCTTTTAGGTATTGACAACAAGATTAAGTTAATAAAAGTAAGCATATCGTGTTAATGTAATGAATATACACGTTAAAAATATCATTACTGAATAATATAAATGGCGAAAAACAATACGCTTTTGCTGCTTAATTAAATTTTTTAAGCAATATCCATTTTATATGGAAGCAAAATATCTTCCAGAAATCTTATTCCTTATGATTTCTAATTTTATGAAGATACATAATACTAATTAAGGAATTAGGAGAATATTATGATTCTATAAATTTTCTGAAATTTTTTGAATCTTAGATTTATGTTTGATATCCAAAAATCAAATATAAATTGAACAATTATTTTTTGGATAAGTATGTAGAAATCTTTTATTATGCTTGTTTGGACGCGGGTTCGAATCCCGCCAACTCCATTTTAAAAAAATATTTATAATAATTACAAAAATTCAGTGTCTTTTATATTGCTTTTTTGCAGGTATATTGTTAAGTTATGGATGGCCTACTAATGGTAATCCTATTTATTTGTTTATAGCATTTGTACCTTTACTTTATGTAGAAGAATATTATAATAGATATATTTTTTTATTTTCTATTATTACGTTTTTAACGTGGAATTTTATTTCTACATGGTGGCTACATTATACAAGAAGAAATAATGGATCTTTTTCTATAGAATCATTTATAATTCCATCTTTATTAAATTCTATTTTAATGTCAATTATTTTTACTTTTTATTCAATAATTAAAAATAGCATAAAAAATAAAAATATAGGATATATGTTTTTAATTTGTTCGTGGATTTTATTTGAAAAAATTCACTTAGAATGGGAATTATCTTGGCCATGGCTTACATTAGGAAATGGATTTTCAAATAGAATAAAATGGATTCAATGGTATGAATATACTGGTACTTTAGGAGGATCTATTTGGATATGGATTGTAAATATTAATATTATAAGATCTATAGTTTTATATGTTAAAAATAACAAATTGATAATTTTATATAAAAATATTTTTATTAGTATAACAATTGTATTTATAATGATTATCATATCAAATATAATTTATAATAATATTTATATAGAACATGATAATCCAGTTGAATCTATAGTATTACAACCTAATATTGACCCATATAATCAAAAATATAAAATATCAACTAAAAAATTAATTAATAAATTTAAAAAACTAATAGATAAAAAAATTTTAAAAAATAAACCAATGATAATAATTGCTCCTGAAACTTCTTTTCCTATTAAAGAAGATAAATTTATAACTAATAATATTAGAAATAATATATTAGTATCAAATTTCAAAAATTATTTAAAAAATAAATCACCAAAAACTATATTTATAACAGGATTAGAACTACTTACATATTATAATAAATACAAAAGTGAAACATCTATTCCTTTTTTTTCAAAAAAAAATAAAAATTTATCATGGATTGATTTTTTTAATTCAGTTATACAAATAGATTCAAGTGGAAAATATATTTTTTTTCATCATAAAAATAAATTAGTTCCAGCAGTAGAATTTTTTCCTTATAAAAATATATTATTTCCTATCATAGGTGATATAATACTTAATTTTGGAGGTAATTCAATAGAACTTGGAAAAAAAGGAGGATATTCAACATTTAAAAATCCTTATCTGGGAATAAAAATAGCTCCTATTATTTGTTATGAATCTATTTTTGGAGAATATGTTTCTAATTTTTTTAAAAAAAATGCTAATTTATTGGTTATAATAACTAATGATGGATGGTGGGGAAATTCCCAAGGATGTAAACAGCATTTATATTATTCACGTCTTAGAGCTATTGAAAATAGAAAGTGTATAGCAAGATCAGCTAATACTGGTATATCTTGTTTTATTGATGAAAAAGGGGAGATAAATTCATATCTTCCTTATGGAAAAGAAGGGGTTTTATATAAAAAAATATATTCTAATTCAATAAAAACATTTTATACAAAATATGGTGATTTTTTATCTATGATATGTTTTATAATAACAATTATTATTATTATCTATACATTTATTATATATAAATATTTTATTAAAAAAATTTAAATCTTATTAAATGATTTTGCTATACAATTAATAATATCTGTAGACCTAAGTGAACACATTCCTACTTTTTTTGCTGCAATATCTCCAGATATTCCATGTAAATAAACACTTATAATGCAAGAATCTTTTGAAGAATAACCTTGAGATAAAAAACCTAAAATCATTCCTGTAAGAACATCTCCACTTCCAGCAGTAGCCATTCCTGCATTACCAGTATTATTAAAATATAGTTCTTCATTAGGTGTAGAAATTATAGTATGAGCTCCTTTTAATACAATAAATATTCCATATTTTTTTGATATATTTTTTAACATATCTAGTTTATCATAATCATCTTTCCAAGATCCAAACAATCTTTTAAATTCTTTTGGATGAGGAGTTAAAATTGTTCCTGAAGGAATTAATTTTAATAAATTTGATTTATTTTTTGATAAAATATTTATAGCATCTGCGTCAAAAATCATAGGAGGATCACCTTTTTTACAAAGTTTTAAAAAAGAATTAAAGGCTTGTATTGTGTAATAATTTTGTCCCATCCCCATTCCTATTCCTATTGCATTTATATTATCAGGTATATAAATATTACTTATAAAATTTTCTTTTTTATCAGTAATTACAATTGATTCTAAAATAGTATTTTGGACTATTTGATAACCACAACGAGGAATATATATACTTAATTTTCCAATTCCACAACAAAAACTAGCTTTTCCAGATAAAACTACAGAACCTATCATCCCATAGGATCCTCCTATAATAAATCCATGACCATAATTTCCTTTATGAGAAAATTTTTTTCTGTTTTTATTAAAACATATTTCTTTTTTATCTATTAAAAATTTTTTAGAATTCATTTTGCAAATGAATTCTTCTTTCCATCCAATATTTAATAAATGCCAATTTCCAACAAAAATTTCATAATCAGGCAATAAAAATGGAAGTTTTGGAACTTGAAAAGTTAAAGTATAATCAGATTTAATTATTCCTTTAATATTATTATTTTTTTTTTCTATAAATAAACCAGAGGGAACATCTATAGATATTACAGATTTTAATTTTAAATCATTAATAAAATCAATAAAAGATTTCCAATATTTATTTATTGGACGATTTAATCCAATTCCAAATATTGCATCAATAAGATAACTTTTTTTATTTATAATTGGAAAATTATCATTTTCATAAATATTTTTAATTTTTATTTTTTCTATGATTTTATTCTTACTAAGTAAAAATTCTTTAGAAGAAAAATTTGAAACATTTAATATGTATGTTATTATTTTAAATCCTTGTAAATGTAATAATCTAGCTAAAGAAAGGCCATCTCCTCCATTATTTCCATTACCAGCCAAAATTATAAATGGAAATTTTTTTAACTCTAAAAAATATAAATTTTTAATAATCCAATTAAAACATTTTTTTGCAGATCTTTCCATTAATTCTATGGAAGAAATTGATTCATAATCAATACAATGTTGATCAGCTTGTTTAATTTGTTTTGCAGAAAGAATTTTCATTTTTTTAAATGAATTTATTATTTTTGATTCCTTAAAAAAGTTTATAAAAAAAATTTATAGATAAATATTATTACTGTACAAATATAAATAACGATAAATACAAAAATATTAAAAAATATAAATATAAATGGACGAATATAACTTAACCATTCCATCTATGGGTGAAAGTATAAACGAAGCAACTATCATTAGATGGCTTAAAAAAGAAGGAGATTTAATAAAAAAAGAAGAAATAATAGTAGAAATAGCTACAGATAAAATTAACTCTGAAATTACTTCTCCTGTAAATGGTGTTTTAAAAAAATGTTTATTTGATACTAACGAAATTGTTAAAGTTGGGAGTTCAATAGCTATTTTAGAAACAAATATAAAAAAAAAAAATAATGAAAATATTTTTATTAATTACAATAATAATATAAGTAAGAATAAACGTTTTTATTCTCCTATTGTTAAGTCTATTGCTAAAAAAGAAGGAATTAATTTTTATGAATTAGAAACAATAAATGGAACTGGAGAAAAAGGTCGTATTACTAAAAAAGATATATTAAATTTTATTGATAAAAATAATAAAAATAGTGAATTAAATGAAAAACAAAAAACATCAAAAATTATAACATGTAAAAAAAATAATAATGAAGAAATAATAAAAATGGGAAGAGTAAGGCAATTGACTTGTAAACATATGATATACAGTAAAAAAGTTTCTGCACATGTTACTTCTTTTGTAGAAGCTGATGTAACAAATATAGTAAAATGGAGAGATAAAATAAAAGATTATTTTTATAATAATACTGGAGAAAAATTAACAATAATGTCAATATTTGTTGAATGTATTGTAAAAGCTATAAAAGATTTGCCTATGATAAATATTTCTGTTGAAGGAACAAGTATAATAAAAAAAGAAAATATAAATATAGGTATAGCAATATCATTACCAAACGGGGATTTGATTGTTCCTGTTATTAAATATGCAGATTCATATAATCTTATAGGATTAATAAAAATAATAAATGATTTGATAAAAAGAGCAAAATTAAATAAATTAAGACCTGAAGAAACTAAGGGAGGAACTTATACAATAAGTAATATTGGTAGTTTTGGTAATATATTAGGAACTCCGATTATACATCAACCACAAGTTGCAATTATGGCTATAGGATTGATACAGAAAAAATTATCTGTAATAGAAGGACCAGATGGAGATTTTATTGGTATTAGGCATAAGATTTATCTTTCTCATTCTTATGATCATCGTGTAATAGATGGAATGTTAGGAGGAAAATTTGTTAAAAAAGTTGCTTTATATTTAGAAAAATTTAATATTAATACTAAAATATAATTAAATATGATAACATTTGATGTATTAATTGAAATTCCTAGAGGAAGTAGAAATAAATATGAATTTGACAAAAAAAATAAATTAATAAGGTTAGATAGAGTTTTATATTCTCCAATTAATTATCCTATTGATTATGGTTTTATTCCTAATACTATATCAGAAGATGGAGATCCAATGGATGTATTAGTTTTTTTAACAGAACCATCATTTCCAGGATGTTTAATTCAAGTTAAACCTATTGGAATTTTTTTAATGACAGATGATAAAGGAAGAGATGAAAAAATAATTTGTGTTCCAATATATGATCCAAATTATAATGAAATTCAAGATATTAGTGAAATACCTGTACATACTAAAAAAGAAATTGAATATTTTTTTTCTGTTTATAAAAAATTAGAAAATAAAATAGTTAAAATAGAGGGCTGGAAAGGAAAAAATGAGGCTATTTCTTTGTATAAAAAATCTTTAAATAATATATAAGTATTATTATTTTATAATAGATGGAGAGTTAGTCATGAGATCTTTTCCAAAATTATTTTTAGGAAAAGCAATAAAATTTTTTATGTCATTTTCTCCTTTTAATAAATTAACAATTCTATCTAATCCAAATGCTATTCCACCATGAGGTGGAGCTCCATATTTTAATGCTTTTATAAAAAAACCAAAATTTGATTGAATTTCTTTTTTAGATAATCCTAAATGATTAAAAATTATTTTTTGTATTTTTTTATCATAAATACGGATAGATCCACTTGCTATTTCAACTCCATTAATTACTAAATCATATGATTTTGATCGTATGTTTTCTGGAGTTGTTTTTAATAGATTAATATCTTCATCTATTGGAGATGTAAAAGGATGATGTACTGATTTATATCTTTTATTATTCCATTTAAATAATGGATGATTTATAATCCATATAGGTTCAAACAATTTAATATTTTTATTTTTTTTGCTTAATATATCAATTATTTCTGATCGTATTTTTTTTAATAAATTTATTGCAATATTTTTTTCCCCATAAGAAATAAATATAAAATCTCCAGGATTAGTATTAAAATAATTAGATATAATATGTATATTTTTTTCAGATATATGTTTTTCTTTGGAAATAAAAAATTTTTTATCTATTGAATGTTTAATCCAAATCAAATTACTATTTTTTATTTTTTCTAAAAATAAATTAATTTTATTATGATTTTTTTTTGAAAAAAAATCTTTGACTTTAATTCCTATTATTATTTCTTTATCTTTTAAAAAATTAATATTTTTTTCATTTATTATATTTTTTAGATAAAAAAATTTCATTCCAAAACGTATATCTGGACAGTCAGTTCCATATTTTTTTATAGCTTCGTTATAAGAAATACAAGGAAAAGATTTTAAAAATTGTATATTATTAATTTTAAATAAATATTTAATAAAATCTTCAAAAAAATTCAATATATTTTTAATATCTACAAAAGCCATTTCGCAATCTAATTGTGTAAATTCTATTTGTCTATCAGATCTTGGATCTTCATCTCTAAAACATTTTGCTATTTGAAAATATTTATCTATTCCTCCTATCATTAATAATTGTTTAAATATTTGTGGAGATTGAGGTAATGCATAAAATTTATCTTTATATCTTCTAGATGGAACAATAAAACTTCTAGCACCTTCTGGTGTATTATTGATTAATATAGGAGTTTCTATTTCTATAAAATTTTTAGAAGATAAAAAATTACGTATTTCTAGTACAATTTTATGACGAAATATTAAATTTTCTTTTATATTAGGTCTTCTTATATCAAGATATCTGTATATCATTCTTTCTTTTTCTTTTCCATCTGTATTATTTTTTATAATAAATGGAGTAGTAATTGATTTATTTAAAATTTCTATTTTATTTATTAATACTTCTATATCTCCAGTTTTTAGTTTATGGTTTTTAGAATATCTTTCTACAACCTTTCCATAAATTTTGATTAAAAATTCTTTTTTTAATTTTTTTTTTATTAAATTTTTGTGTACTACTAATTGTGTAATTCCAAAATAATCTCTAATATCTATAAAAAATATAGAGCCAAAGTTTCTTATTTCATCAATCCATCCACATAACATAACTTGTATGTTAACATGTTTTATATGTAATTCTCCACAATTATGCGTTCTATACATTATTAATTTTTATTGTTTAATTTTTTTATTTTTATTAAAAAATAATTCTTCATAAACTTCTACAAGATCACCAGACTTAATATCATTAAAATTTTTAATTCCAAATCCACATTCATATCCTTTTTTTACTTCTTTAACATCTTCCTTAAATCGTTTTAATGAAGTAAATTCCCCATTATGAATAACTATTCCATCTCTAATTAATCTTACTTTATATTTTCTTAACAATTTTCCTTCTATTACCATACATCCTGCAATAGTTCCATGTTTAGGAATTTTAAAAATTTCTCTAATTTCTGCATTTCCTAATATTTTTTCTCTTATTTCAGGAGATAACATCCCTTCCATAGCTTTTTTAATATCGTTAATCACATCATATATAATAGAATAAGTTCTAATTTCAATATTATCTTTTTTAGCTATATTTTTAGCGCTAACATTAGGACGTACATTGAATCCTATTACAATGGCATCTGATGCACTAGCCAATAAAACATCAGATTCTGTTATTTGTCCTACTCCTTTATAAATAATATTAATAACAATGTTTTTTGTAGATAATTTTTGAAGTGCATCTGATATTGCTTCTACAGAACCGTCTACATCTCCTTTAATTATAATTTTAAGTTCCTGAAAATCTCCTAATGCTATACGTCTTCCTATCTCATCTAATGTAAGATGTTTTTGTGCACGAATATTTTGCTCTCTTTGTAATTGTCCTCTTCTAGATGCTAATTGTTTTGCTTCTCTTTCATTCTTAAATACTTTAAATTTATCACCAGATGTAGGTGCTCCATTTAATCCTACTATAGTGACAGGTTTAGATGGATCAGCATAAGATATAGATCTACCTCTTTCATCTAATAAACTTTTTACTTTTCCATGATTACTTCCGGCTAAAACATAATCTCCTATTTTCAAAGTTCCACCTTGTACAAGAACAGTTGTTATGTATCCTTTACCTTTATCTAAAGAGGCTTCTATTACTGTTCCAGATGATAGTTTATTAGGATTAGCTTTTAAATTCAAAAGTTTTGATAATAAAAGAACTTTTTTTAAAAGATCTTTTATTCCTGTACCATTTTTTGCTGATATTTCTTGTGATGGATATTTTCCTCCCCAATCTTCGACTAAGATATTTAATTTTGATAATTGTTCTTTTATTTTATTTGTATTTGAATTAGGTTTATCAATTTTATTTAGTACAAATATAATAGGAACATTAGCAGCTTGAGCATGGCTAATAGCTTCTTTAGTTTGAGGCATTACTTGATCATCAGAAGCAATAACTATTATTGCTATATCAGTTATTTGAGCGCCTCTAGCTCTCATAGCAGTGAATGCTTCATGTCCAGGAGTATCTAAAAAAGTAATACCTTGTTTAGAATCAAATTCTACGCTATAAGCAGCTATGTGTTGAGTAATTCCTCCAGATTCACCTGCAATTACATTAGTATTTCTTATATAATCTAATAATGATGTTTTACCATGATCTACATGTCCCATTACTGTTATGATAGGAGGTCTAGGTTTTAGATCTTTTTCTAAATCTTTTTCATCTTGTATTGCTTCTTCTAAATCTAATCCAACAAATTTTACATCATATCCAAATTCATCTGATACTAATGTTAATACTTCTGCATCTAGTCTTTGATTCATTGTGACCATGATACCTAATGACATACAAGACATAATAACATCTGTAGGATTAACATTCATCATTGATGACAGTTCATTTACTGTAGTAAATTCAGCTACTTTTAAACATTTATTTTTTTTATTTTCTTTTTTATTTTGAATAATTTCTTTTTCTTTTTCTTTTTTATTTTGACGTTTTTCTTTTTTTATTTTTGAATATTTTGATCTTATTCCTCTAGATTTAGAAGAAATTTTTTCTAAAGTTTCTTGAATTTGTTTTTCTATTTTTTCGTTATAATTTTTTTTATTTTTTATATTTTTCTTATTGTTTTCTTTTTTCTTTTTGAAATTTAAATGTATGTTTTTACGATTATGTAAATCTTTTGAAAAATTTTTTTTATCCTCAAATCTTGGTATATCTTTTTTTATCCTTTTTCTTTTTTTCTTAGTATTGATATTTTGTTTAATATTTTTTTTTTCAAATTTGGATAAATCAATTTTATCTCCTGTTAGAATAACTCCATCTAACTTTTGATATGCAGTATCAATATGATCAGGAAACTTTTTCAATTTTTCTTTTATTTTCCCTTTATTATTTACTTTTTTATTATTTTTATTTTTTATCAATTTTGTATTTATAATTTTTTTTATTTTTTTTTGTAAAGAAATTTTTTCAGATTCATCTCTTATTTTTTTATTATTTTTAAATTCTTTTACAAGAAATTTATATATTTTTTCTCCTATTTTTGTATTAGGATTATTTTCTATTTCAATACCTTTTTTTTGTAAAAAGTTTATTACCCTTTTTAAAGATATATTAAACTTTGTTAATACTGTTTTTAATCTGATTTTTTCAGTCATATTGTTATTAATAAATGAGAAACAAAAATAAAAATTTATGTGGTAAAAGTTAACAATTGTTTATATGAAATTTTTTTATATATTGTTTTCATTAATTTCTTCTTCAAATTCTTTTTTTAGTATATAAAGAATTTTATTTATGACATTTATATCAAAATTAGTTTGTTTAATTAAATTTTCTTTTTTAGAATCTAATATAGACTTAGCAGTATGCAATCCAACATCACGAAATTTTTTTATTATTAATGGATTAATTTCATCTGAAAATTCTTCCAATTCTACATCTTCTCTATAATTCTCATATAAATAATCTTTAAATACATGTATTTTATATCCAGTTATTTGACTAGCTAATTTAATATTTTGACCATGTCTTCCAATTGCTTTAGATATTTCTTCAGGTTTTACATATATATTTACGTACTTATTTTTTTCATTAATTTCCATCATAGAAATTTTAGCAGGATTCATAGATCTAGTAATATATAATTGTATATTAGAAGTATAATTAATAATATCAATATTTTCATTTTTTAATTCTCTAACAATAGGATGAATTCTAGATCCTTTTATTCCTACACAAGCTCCAACTGGATCAATCCTATCATCATAAGATTCTACAGCAATTTTTGCTTTTTCTCCAGGAATACGTGATACTTTTTTTACTGTAATTAATCCATCTGAAACTTCAGGAATTTCTAATTTAAATAATTCTTCTAAAAATTTTTCATCTTTTCTAGTTAGTATAACTAAAGGCTTATTATCCTTCCATTCTACTTTTTTTATTAATGTTTTAAGTATATCTCCTTTTCTAAAAAAATCATTTGGAATTTGTTCTTTTTTAGGAAGAATCATTTCATTTTGTTCTTCATCTCTAACAATAACATTTTTAGATAAAATATGATATACTTCTACATTTAGAATTTCTCCTATTTTTTTTTTAAATTTATTGTATGTATTTGTATTATCATATTCATTTATTTTTGATAATAAGTTTTGTTTCAATGATAATATAGATCTTCTTCCTAAAGATTTAAGTTCAACTTTTTCTGTAACTTCTTCCCCTATTTCGAAATCTGGTTCTATTTTTCTTGCTGTAGATAATTCTATTTCTTTATTTATATCTTGAATTAATCCATCTTTTACTACTATTCTATTTCTCCATATTTCTAAATCTCCTTGATCTGGATTTACTATAATATCATAATTTTTAGAAGAATCATATTTTTTTCTTAAAACACATCTTATAGATTCTTCTAATATAGCCATTAAATTTACTCTATCTATATTTTTTTCATACTTAAAATCTGAAAAAGAATCAATTAAAGCTTCATTATCCAT